>NZ_DAMCTA010000003.1 GCF_032114135.1 Sphingomonas sp. | reverse complement strand
CCGCCGCTGCCTCAGTGAAGAGCACCGCGTCGGTGGAGTGGCTTCTATGCGCGGTCCGCCGGACCGTCAACGAGAAAATGAAACTTTCTGTCGTTTTCGTGACAGGCAGCCCTGAAACCCGCAGGAATCTGCGGTTTACGGCTTCTCAATCAGGGCGTGCGATATGCCGCTGGTGACCGAATCAATGCTCGAATCGCCGAATCAGGCCCCGGAATCGCTCCGGAATCAGGTGCGAAAGGCCGTGATCTGGCGTTCGGGCACGCAGATTCTGGGGCAGCTGCTCACCTGGTCGTCCACCTTCCTCGTCATCCGAATCCTCGCGCCGGCCGATTACGGGCTGTTCGCGATGACCCAGGTGGTGCTGGTGCTGCTCAACATGCTCAACGGCTATGGGCTGGCGAGCGCGCTGATCCAGCGCGCGGACGCCGGGCTTCGTGCGCAGCGCCAGCTGTTCGGGATGCTGCTGCTGCTCAACGGCGGACTGGCGCTGCTGCAGGTAAGCGCTGCGCCGCTCGCCGCCGCCTATTATCGCCAGCCGATGGTCGCCGAACTGCTGCGGGTGCAGGCGCTGCTCTATCTATGCACCCCTTTCATCACGCTGCCTTATGCGCTGCTCGCGCGCTCGATGGACTTCGCCAAGCAGGCGCAGGTCAATTTCGTCTCGGCGCTTGCGGGCGCGATCACCGCGCTGACCGGGGCGTATAGTGGCTGGGGCGTGTGGACGCTGGTCGCGGCCCCCATCGTGCTATTCGCCAGCCGCGCGATCGGCATGACGGTGGCGGCACGCGCGCTGGTATGGCCGAGCTTCGACTTTCGCGGCGCGGGCGACATGGCGCGCTATGGCGGAGTGATGGCGGCGGGGCAGGTCTTCTGGTTCCTGCAGAGCCAGGCCGATGTGTTCATCGCCGGGCGCATGTTCGACCCGCATCTGCTCGGCATCTATACGACCAGCCTGTTCCTCACCCAGATCTTCGTCTCTAAGTTTGTGCCGCCGCTGAACGAGGTCGCCTTCTCCGCCTATGCGCGGATGCGCGACGATCCGGAGGCAGTGGCGGCGGCGTTCGTGCGGGGCGCGCAGCTGATCCTGCTCGCCGCCATGCCCTTCTATATCGGCCTCGCCGCGACCGCCGAGCCGCTGGTTGCCGTGGTGCTCGGCCCGAAATGGGCGGAGGCGGCGCCGGTGGTGCATGGCCTGGCGCTGGTGATGCCGCTGATGACGCTGCAGATCTTGTTCGCGCCGGCCAGCGATGCGCGGGGGCGCCCCGGGATCAGCGCGCGCAACGGTGCGACCGGCGCGCTGTTCCTGCCGATCGCCTTCCTGATCGGCGTCCACTGGGGCATTCTCGGCCTCGTCGCTGCCTGGTATGTCGCCTATCCGCTGTACCTTGCTTTCTCGGCACACCGCACACTGCCGGCGATCGGGGTTTCCTATGCGCGGCTTGGCCGGGCGATCGGGGCACCGGTGTTCGCGGCGCTGGCGATGGGGCTGATCGTCACCCTCGTCGATCGCGAACTGCCGCCGCTGGCCGCCCTGCCCCGGCTGGCCCTGCTCGTGAGCATCGGTGGCGCGAGCTATGCCGCGCTGCTCTTCGCCTTTGCGCGAGAGACCCTCGCCGGTGCGATCGCGCTGGTGCGCAACCGCGCCGGCTAAGCCGCGTCAGGCCGCCTGGATATAGGCGCGCATCGCCTCGGCTTCGGATTCGATGCGATCGATCCGGTACTTCACCAGATCGCCGATCGAGATGAAGCCGACCACCGCCTGCCCGTCGAGCACGGGCAGATGGCGGATGCGCCGCCGCGTCATCAGCGCCAGCGCGCCGAGCACCGTCTCCTCCGGCCCGACGGTGATCGCGGGCGCGGTCATCACGCGGCCGACCGGGAGCTCGAGCCCGATCGCGCCTTCGCGTTCGATGCAGTGGATCACGTCGCGCTCGGAGAAGATGCCCACAACCTTGCCGTTTTCGAGGACCGGCACCGCGCCAATCCGGCGGGCCGCGAGTAGTGCCACCGCCTCTGCGACGGTGCTGGTCGAGGCGATCGACACGATGTCTCGCCCCTTGCCTTCGAGGATTGCCGCGATGGTCATCGCCTTCTCTCCTTGGCTTTCATTTTTTAGGCGTTGTGTATCCCACGAATCGGCCCAACTTGCAAAGCGATGGAACAGCCCGACGGACTCGATGATCCAGGTTATGCAGCCTTCGCCTGGGGGCGGTTCCGCCGCATCCTTTGGGGGATGGCGGCGGTGGCGGTGCTCGCTGCCGGCCTGGCCGAATATTGGCTATGGGCGACGATGGGCGAACTCCACGTCGTCACCGCCATCGCCACCTTCCTGGGCGTGTTCTTCACCATCATGATGGCGGCGGCGTTGATGGGGCTGATGTTCCTCAGCTCGGGCAGCGGCCATGACGCGCAGGTGGAAGACCCGCTCAAGGACGAAGTCGACCTCGACTGAGACCTCAGCGTGCGCGCTTGAGCGTGAGGTCGAGATTCGCGGTGCCGTTGGCCGGCACGGTCACCCGCCAGGTGGGCACGCCCTTGTGGGAGACGAGCGGCGCGCCGGCCTTGGCGTCGCGATAGGGGATCGGCAGCTCGAAGGTAACGGGGGTGGCGAGCGCGTTGGTCACCTCGACCCGGTAGTTTGCGCGCCGCTTCGAGCCGGGCTCGCCGATCACCGCATAGCGGACCTCGCTGCTGTCGCCGGGCCGCAGCTCGATCTCGTCGCCGATCGCGCGATCCTGGAGCGCCGACTCGCCGAGCAGCACCGGCTGATCGCCCCGCGCCGCAAACAGCGCGACCGACCCGGCCGGAAGCGGCAGCCCCAGGCCGGCGCTCGTCCGATTCTCGGCGCGCAGGAGGATGGCGGCAGGTTCGCTCTCGGCGTCGCGATCGGGATCATAGGCGAAAGGCCGGAACGTCCCCGCATAGATGCGCGCCATCTGCACGCGCTCGCGGTGAAGCAGCGCGACCTGCTTGGTGGCGCGCGCGGCGACGCTAACCGGCTCGGGGACGCGATAGAGCTTGAGGTCGCCCAGATCCTCCTGCTCGGCCATCATCACCGGCGCGAAGGCGACGCGCGATCCGGTAACGATGATGCTTTCGGCACGGTCCATCGGCGCAGGTACCGGCGCTGGCGGCGGCGGGGGCGGCGCCATCGGCGCGCCCGGCGCCGACGCGTCGCTGGTCGTCCCCATCGGCCAGCATTCCAGCCGCAACGCGGTCGCGGCACCGCGCGGCAGCCGCGCGGCCTTCTCCTTGTTGGGCTGGCCGGCCACCGCGCTGGTGCGGGCATCGGCAAAGCCCTGGCTGCCGCCGTTCACCACCGTCATCCAGCCGAACAGATCGAGCATATTGCCCTCTCCCAGCTGCGCGACGTAATTGGCCGACCAGTCGAGTCCCTGCGCCAGATAGGAAAGCTGCACCGTTACCGTCTGCGCGCGAGGGCCGTCGGTCGTCACCGACAGCGTCGGCTTGGCGGCAAGATCGGCGGGGGCGCCTGGATAGACCAGCGCCTCCGGCAGCCCCGAACAGCCCAGCGCCTCCACCCCCTGCTCGGTGGTGAGCAGCACGCCGCCTTCGGGCCCGGCCTGAATCATCGCCTCGCTTGCGCGGACCTTGCCGGTCGCGCGATCGGTGCGCCGGACGGTGACGCGGCGCTTGAGATAGGCATCGACCAGCGTCGCCGGGCCGAGCAGCCGCGCGTCGCGATTCTTCTCGCCCACCCCGCGCGGCAGGCCGGTGACGATCGCGGTCTCGGGCATCATGCCTTCGGAGACGCCGACGAATCGGATCACCGCCGCACCCGCGGGGAGCTGCAGCGTCCGGGTTTCGGTGACCAGCGCATAGCCGCCGGGCCAGCTCTGCCGAATCGCGCCTTCGCCGCGGTTCGGATCGCGATAGACCGTCACCGCCACCGCATCGGGCTTGTCCGAGACGACAAGCGTCTGCGCCGCCGCCGGAAGGGCGGCGAGCAGCGCGGCAACAGCGAAGGCGATGCGGGCGAGCATCGGATCAGTAGCGGCTGTCGAACACCATGGTCACGGACGCCTTGCCATTGGCGGGCACCGGCACCTTCCACTCCATCCGATCGGCGGAGACGCGCTCGCCGGCGAGGGTCTGGTCGGTCACGCGGACATCCCCCCACAGCCCGGTCTGGGCAAGATCGACGGTGACCGGCTCGGCACGGGCATTGGTGAAGTCGTAGCGCATCGTCGTTTTCCAACGCCGCGCCGAGAGCTTCTTGCGCTCGACCACCACTGCCGCGCCCTTCACGTCGAACGCCTCGCCCGTGCGGATCGACATCGCCGAGCCCATCGGCGCGGCATCCACCCGGCTTTCGCCGATGAACTGCGGCTCGCCCTGGCGATCGCGCATATAGACGCGGATCGTGCCGCTCGGCAGCTGGTCGCCCAGGCCCCCATCCTTGGACGTCGAGAATTTGAGGACCGAGGAGGCGCTGCGCGGATCGGTATCGGCGCCCAGCCAGCCATTGATCCACTCATAGGTCTTGCGCGCCGGCGCGGCCTTCACGTCGAGGAAGCTGACCTGCTTCTGCTGGGCGTTGGCGATCGTGGTCCGCTGGGCGAGCGGATAGAAGATATAGTCGCCCAGCCGCTCGCGCGGGCCGGTTTCGGTGCCGGGCTGGTCGATGGTCGTATCGTCGCCCGCCAGCCGGCCGAAAGCCTTCGCGCCGCTGGGCGCGCCGGCGACCAACGTCACCTCGGCATTCTGGTAGCTGGTGCCGGTATCGTTGGTAAGCGTGATCCAGCCCTGCATGTCGATCGCGCTCTTCGCCTCGTCGAACAGCATCACATAGTCGCTGGTCCAGCCGAGCCCGGGCGTGAGATAGCTGAGCGTCGCCGGCACCCGGCCGCCGCTCGCCACCTGCAGCGTCACCGACAGCGTGGGACGGGCGCGCAGATTCTCGGGCACCTTGTCGAAGATCACCCGGACCGGCAGGCCGTCGTCCCGCAGCACTTCGATGCGCGGGCCGATCTGGAGGACGATGCCGCCATTGGCCGAGAGCACCCGCGCCTGCTCACGCGTCTCCGCGCCGGTCGCCGGGTTGGTGCGGACGATGGTGACGACCGAGCCGACCGCCTTTTCCATCAGCTTGTAGGGGGTGAGCAGGTCGTAATCGAAATTCTGCTCGACGATACCGATGCCGGGGCCGGCGAGCGTCACGGTCTCGGGCCGGATCTTGGCGGAGACGTCGGCGAATTCCTGGCGGGTACGGCCCGCCTCGAGCGCGAGGGTGCGCGCGTCCTGCACCAGCGCCTGACCGTTCTGGTAGATGGTGATGGCGAGATCGCCCTGTGCGGTCTTGTCCGGCGCGGGGAGCTGCTGGGCCTGCGCGAGCGACGGCCATGCCGCCGCCAAGAGCCACACCGCACGTCGCATCCTCGTCCTCCCCCTTGCTTGGGAGGATCGTAGCAGATGAGGCGGCCGCCGCTAGTGTTTCCTCCCCCGCCGGGGGGAGGATATGCTCGCTCTCTACAGCGTCACCACCTGCTGCCGCCCATCATACACCACCTCGCGCCCGGCCGCCTCGGCGAGCCCGGTGCCAACGCCCGGCGCCACCGTCACCACCCGGAACCGTCGCGTCTTCGCCATGCCGGGATAGCGCCCCTGCCGTGCGCCGAGCGTCAACATGCCGGCCTTGTCATCCAGCGCCAGCGAGATCGTTGCCCGCTCGCCGCGGCGCCAGCCCTGGCCGTCGCCGGCATCCTCATAGAGGGTGAAGCGGCCATCGGCGCCGCGGTAGACGCGCAGCTCGATCGGGCGATCGGGGGACTGGTCGGCATATTGGACCGGCGACCCCAGCGGCAGGATCGTGCCCGCCGCGACCTGCACCGGAATCTGGCCGATCAGCGCGGCGACCTGGAGTTTCGCCCCGCCCTTGTGCCGCGCGCCGGTCCAGAAATCGATCCACTCGGTGCCGGCGGGCAGATACACCGCACGCGAGGTGGCGCCAGGCTCGATCACCGGGCTGACCAGCAGATTGCGGCCGAACAGATATTGGTCGCGCAGGTCCTGCGCCGCGCGGTCCTGCGGGAAGACCATGCCGACCGGATAGAGGAACGAGGCGCCGCCGTCCGCCACCTGCCAACTCTGCGCATAGAGGAAGGGCAGCAGCCGGTAGCGCAGCGCCACCGCGTCGAGCAGCGGCTGGCGGACGCTCTCGGGGAAGCTGTAGATTTCCTTGCCCTCGCCGGTGCCGTGGATGCGGAACATCGGGTTGAACACCGCGAACTGAAGCCAGCGGGTGAACAGCTCCTGATAGGCGGGATCCTTGGGGCTGCCGCCGAAGAAGCCGCCGATATCCGCCGACCAGAAGGGATTGCCGGTCATCGAAAAATTGACGCCCGCCGGAATCTGCCGGGCGAACACGTCCCACCGCCCGCTGACGTCGCCCGACCAGGTGAAGGCGCCGTTGCGCTGCTGCCCCGCCCAGGCCGAGCGGGTGAGCAGCAGCGGGCGCTTGGCGGCATAGTCGGCGGCCATGCCGTCGTGCACCGCGGTCGTGTGCATCAGGGGATAGGCGTTGAACACCAGCGCGCCGGGGCCGGCCGCCGTGGCCACCTCGGCCATCTCGCCCCAATGGCCCCCCAGCTCCGCCTCGCTGCCGTCGAGCCAATAGCCGTCGAACCCGGCCTTCCCTAGCCGGTCGTAGATCTGCTTCCAGTAGAGCGCGCGGGCCCGGCTCGAGAAGGCGTCGTACCAGCGCCCCTCGCCCGCCGGATACACGTTCGGGTAGGTCTTGGGGTAGAGCCCGCCAATCGCGTCGAGCGCCTTGGTATTCTCCAGCCCGACATCGAGCCGCGGCCAGACCGAGACGATGCTGTGCAGGTGCTGCTGGTGCAGCGTGTCGAGCATCGCCTTGGGATCGGGATAGCGCGACGCATCCATCTCATGGCTGCCCCAGCGCCCTTCCGGCCAATATTGCCAGTCCTGCACCACCGCATCGAGCGGAATGCCGAGGCGACGATATTCGGCGGCCACACCCAGCAGCTCGGCTTGCGAGCCATAGCGCTCCTTCGACTGCCACAGCCCCCAGGCCCAGCGCGGCAGCAGCGAGGCGGCGCCGGTGAGCTGGCGATAGGCGCCGATCACTTGGTCGACATCGGGCCCGGCGAAGAGGAAATAGTCGACGCCCTCGCCCGCTGCCGAGCGGAACACGGCCCGGTTGCCCGCCTGCGGGGTATCCACCGCCACCTCGGTGACCGAGGCATTGTTCCAGAACAGCCCGAAGCCGGCGGGCGAAACCAGCACCGGCACGCCGACATCGGTATTCGCCTGCTGCAGCCGGACGATATGCCCGCGATAGTCGAGCAGCCCCGCCTGGTGCTGGCCGAGGCCATAGACCGCCCGCCCCTCGGGGAGGGTGAAGGCGGTGCGTACCGCGCCGTCGGCGTCGGGCGTGCCGCCCAGCTTGCGGCGGTAGAGATCGGTCTCGCCGACCAGCGGCTTGTCGTCGGCGCCGAGCAGCGCCACCGCGCCGGTCTTGCGATCGACGCTGATCCGCATGGCGGGCGTGGCGAGCAGATAGCGATCGGGCTGCTGGTCCAGCGTCCACGCCGTCTTCGCGGGCTGACCGACCAGCGCAAGGTCCGGCATGCGTTCGGCCCCTTCGCGCAGCAGCGAGACCCGCACGATCCGGTCGCCCCAGATCGTCAGCGCGAGCACGCCCCGCGCGGTGCGGAAGCTGGCACCGGTGGAGTTCTGCGCGAGCAGCGTCGCACCCTCGGCGGCGGTCGCCTGCAGCGGCGCTGCCTGCGCGGCAAAACTCGGCGCAATACTCGCAGCGAGTGCCGCCCCCAGCAGCAGAAGCGACTTGGCTTTCACGGACATTCTCTCCCCTGACGCGATGGTCTTGCGCCCATCTTGTCAGACAAGAGAAGCCCTGCCTAGTGCCCGCCGCCCGCCAACCGCAGCCCGGCGATGCAGCCGACCAGCCCGAGGATCAGCAGGATGCGCACCGCGCTCACCGGCTCGCCGAACCAAAGCATGCCGACGATCACCGTGCCGAGTGCGCCGATCCCGCCCCACACCGCATAGGCGGTGCCGAGCGGCACGGTGCGCGAGGCCATCTCGAGCAGCGCCATCGACACCGCGATGCAGGCGAGGAAGGCGAGCGTCCACGGGATGTTCCGGAAGCCGTCGGTGAAGCGCATGCAGGTGGTGAAGCCCACCTCGCACAGCCCGCCGAGCAGCAGGTAGATCCAGCCCATCAGCGCCCGGCCAGCTTGGCGAGGGCGTCGCCGGTCACCCGCTGCACCGTCCATTCGTCCATGCCAACGGCTCCCATCGCGCGGTAGAAGTCGATCGCCGGCTGGTTCCAGTCGAGCACCGACCATTCGAACCTGGCATAGCCTCGCGTGACGGCGATATCGGCCAAATGGCGCAGAAGCGCCTTGCCGACCCCGGCCCCGCGCGCGGCGGGCGTGACGTACAGGTCTTCCAGATACAGGCCGGGCAGCCCGGTCCAGGTGGAGAAATTCTGGAAGAACAGCGCGAAGCCCAGGGGCACGCCCTCCGCATCTTCCGCGATCACCGCTTCGGCGGCCGGGCGCGGGCCAAATAGCGCGGCTTCCAGCATCGGCTCGGTCGCGAGCACGGCGTCGGGCTCGCGCTCGAATTCGGCGAGTTCGCGGACGAAGGCGAGGATCTGGGGCACGTCGGCGGGGGTGGCGACACGGATCTGGGTCATGCAGCGGCCTCGGTCTGGGGAGCAGGGGCGACGCGGCCGCGGATCGCGGCGAGGCACCCGAGAATGATGAGCAGCGCGCCTGCAACCGTCCAGCCCGAGACGCGCTCGTCGAACACGACATAGCCGAGCAGCGCCGCCCAGACGAAGGCGGTATATTCCACCGGCGCCAGCACCTGCGCCTCGGCATGGCCATAGGCCCAGGCGAGCAGCACGGCGGAGATCGAGCCGACTAGTGCCGCGCCGAGGATCCAGGGCCACAGGCTCACCGAAGGCATCGCCGAGAACCAGGGTGCGCCGGGCAGCATGACCAGCGCGAGGACAAGGCTGGTGAACAGCGCGACTTCGATCGGATCGGCGATCTGCGCTTGTTGCCGCAGCAGGATCAGACTGCCGGCATAGAGGATCGAGGCGGCGAATACCGCGATCGAGCCGAGCACCACCTCGGTCGAGGCATGCGCCTGCGCCTGACCGGCGGCGATGGTCAGCACGCCGAGGCTGGCGACAAGCGAGCCGCCGATCGCCGCGCGGCGGATCCGCTCGCCGAGAAAGGCGGCGGCGAGGAACATCGCGATCAGCGGGGCGAGGAAGGTCAGCGCGATTCCCTGCGCCATGGTGACGCGGGCGAGGCCCCAGAAGAACAGGACGACGGATGTGCCCGCCAGCACGCCGCGGGCGAAGTGGAGCTTGAGCGCTTGCGGCCTCGGCCAAGGCGTCCGCCGCAGCAGGAAGATCGGCCCGAGCAGCACGATCGCGCCGACCGAGCGCCACAGCACCGCGCTATAGGCGCCATGCGCGATCGACATGCCCTTCATCACCGCATCCATCACCGAATAATTGGCGATTCCGAGCGCAGCGACGAGGAAGGCAAGGCGGGGCGAGCGGGACATGGGGGCCGGGTAGCCGCGCCGATCGGGATTGGCGAGCCTTAAACCCTAGCCTTCACCTTCTGGAATGCTGCCAACGGCGAACCAAACACCTATTCGTCATCCCCGCGAAGGCGGGGATCCATTGGCGCTGAGGTCGCGGTTCTTTCCCCGAGCTTCCAGGCGAATGGATTTCCGCCTTCGCGGGAATGACGATGGGGTGTGGCGATCGAGTCCGGCAATTCCGCGATGCTTCGGTTCAGCCCTTACCCGCCGCATATGCCTGCGTCCCCCGCGTGATCACCCCATCCCCCGGCAGAATCGCCGCGATCGGGATATCCGGCTGCGCGAGTATCTTTGCATAGAGCGGCGCGAAATCGGTCTCCACCGTCTCGCGCAGCAGCGCCTCGAAGCTGGGGATGACGAAATAATTCTGCTGGAAATCGTCGATCCGATAGTCCGTCCGCATCACCCGCTGCATGTCGAAGCGGATGCGGTTGGGGCTGTCGCTCTCCAGCGCGAACACGCTTTCGGCCGAGCTGGAGACGATGCCCGAGCCATAGATGCGCAGCCCCTCGGCCTCCTCGACCAGTCCGAACTCCACCGTGTACCAATAGAGCCGGCCGAGTTGCTTGAGCGCGCCGAGCTCCAGCGCGCGCATCCCGCCGCGACCATAGGCCTCAAGATAATCGGCGAATACCGGGTCCGCGAGCATCGGCACATGGCCGAACACGTCGTGGAACACGTCCGGCTCCTGAATGTAATCGAGCTGGTCGGGCCGGCGGATGAAATTGCCGGCGACGAAGCGGCGGTTCGCCATATGGTCGAAGAACACGTCGTCGGGCACCAGCCCCGGCACCGCGACCACCTGCCAGCCGGTGAGCTTCATCAGCCGTTCGGACAATTCCTCGAAATTGGGAATGCCCGATTCGGAGAGCCGCAGCGCCTCCAGCCCCTTGAGATAGGCCGAGGAGGCACGCCCCGGCAGCAATTTCGCCTGGCGCGCGAACAGCGTGTCCCAGGTGGCGTGTTCTTCGGCCGTATAGGCGGCCCAGTCCTGCGGGATCGTCCAGTCCGCCGCCGCGCCCTCGGGCGGCCTCTCCAGCACATGCGTTTCTTTCTTCATGAACGGGATATAGCACCCCGCCCCCCGCGGCGAAACGTCAGCCTAGGGCTTCGTCGAGCAGCTTGGCCAGCCGCAGCCCGCCGCGCACCACCTGTTCGCGCGCGACCGGCACCAGCTTTTCCACCGTCGCCGCGTCGAGATGCGCGGGATGATCGCCCGGCGTGCACACCGCCTTGCCCGCCGCGCTCGGATAGACCACGTCGCGCGCGACCTGCCAGCTTTCGCGGCTCCAGTCTTCTACGCTGCCGCCCCAAACCGCGTTCCGCTCCGCCGCCGAATAGGCGCGCACCGGCGAGGGCGGCTGCGAGATCCCGCGCTCGGCGAGATAGCCGTCCCACACCGAATGGAGGTTGAGCTTGGCGCTGGTGAAGGCGCCATAATTGGTCTTCACCTTGTTGCCGCCCAGGTCGCTATGATCGCCTGCGTGGAGCGGCTGGTGCAGATCGCCGACGAAGTGGACGAGGAACACCAGCGCCATCACCCGCTCGCGCACCGGCACCTTGCGATCCTTGAGCAGCTTCACGTCGCGCTCGATCTGCGCCGACACGCAATTGCCGTCGCGGCAGGGCGGCTTGAGGTCGAAGGGCTGGCAGATGTCGATATTCTGATAGTGCCAGGAATAGGCATAGCTGAAGCGCGGCCCCAGTGTCTTGACGCAGTCCGCCCATACCGCAGCCTGCTCGATCGTGTTCGCCAGGCAGGTCGGCGTCTCCAGCAGCGCTTGGCGCTTGAGCAGGGCATCGATCTTCGCGCGTACCGCCGGCGTGACGTTGCGATAGGCGATCGCACCCACCGTCTCGTGGCCATATTCCCAATAGGCGGAAGCGGGCGATGCGGCGCCGAAGCCGAGCAACGCGGCGAGGATACACAGGATGCGACTCATGGGCGCACCCCCTAGGCCCGGCACGCTGCCGCTTCAACGGCTTAGCGGCGTCGGCGCGCCTTCCCCTCACCCACATTGCGGCGGACCGGAAACCAGCCTAATAGCCGCCCCCAAATGGCACGTATCCAGACCCCCCAGCGCATCCGGGGCACCCAGGACATTTTCGGCGAAGACCAGCGGCGTTTCGCCGCGGTGCTCGAAATGTTCGATCGGGTGCGCAAGCTCTATTGCTTCCAGCGGCTCGAGATCCCGATCTTCGAGGCGACCGGCGTATTCGCCCGCTCGATGGGCGAGACCTCGGACGTCGTCTCCAAGGAGATGTACACCTTTGAGGATCGCGGCGGCGATTCGATTACGCTGCGCCCCGAATTCACCGCCGGCATCGCGCGGGCCTATATCAGCGAGGGCTGGCAGCAGTTCGCGCCGCTGAAGGTCGCGACCTCGGGCCCGGTGTTCCGCTACGAGCGCCCGCAAAAGGGCCGCTATCGCCAGTTCCACCAGATCGACGCCGAAATCCTCGGCGCGCCCGAACCCGCCGCCGATGTCGAGCTGCTGGTGCTGGCCGACCAGCTACTCAAGGAGCTCGGCATCGCCGAGGGCGTGACGCTGCAGCTCAACACGCTGGGCGACGCCGCGACCCGCGACGCCTGGCGCACCGCGCTGGTCGCGCATTTCGAGGCGCACAAGGGCGAACTGTCCGAAGACAGCCTGGCGCGTCTTGAGAAGAACCCGCTGCGGATCCTCGATTCGAAGGACCCGCGCGACCGCCCGATCGCGGATAGCGCGCCGGACATCGATGCCTATCTGACCGACGAAGCCGCCGCCTTCTTCAAGGCGGTGACCGACGGGCTGGATGCGGCGGGTGTCGCCTGGACGCGCAATGCGCGGCTGGTGCGCGGCCTCGATTATTACCGCCACACCGCGTTCGAGTTCGTGACGGACCGGCTGGGCGCGCAGGGCACGGTGCTGGCCGGCGGCCGCTATGACGGGCTGATCGGCTCGCTCGGCGGTCCCGAAACCGCAGGCGTGGGCTGGGCGGCCGGGGTCGAGCGGCTGGCGATGCTAATCGAGGAGCCCAAGGCGGCCGCGATCCAGGTCTATGTCGTGGTCGAGGACGATCGCGTGCAGGCCGATGGCGTGCGTGCCGTTTCCGCGCTGCGTCGCGCCGGACTGGCGGCCGAGCTGCTCGCCACCGGCTCGCCGCGCAAGCGCTTCGACAAGGCCATGAAGAGCAACCCCGACGCGCTGCTCTCGCTTGGGGTCGCCGACGGCGCCACCTCGAAGCGGCTCAAGGTCAATGTCGGCGACGCCGCTGCTATCGACGCGGTATTCGCCAATATCGCCTGGGGTGGCCCGACCGAATGACCCGTATCCCGCCGGACCGCATCGCGGCGATCGAGGCGCGGCGTGACGAGTTGCAGGCGCTGATGGCGTCGGGCGAACTCGGCGGCGATCGCTTCGTCCAGGTCTCCAAGGAATATGCCGAGATTGAGCCCGTGGCCGTGGCGGCGGGCTATGTGCGGCGGCTGCGCGCCGAGGGGCAGTCGCTCCAGCAGATGACGCAGGACGCCGATGACGAACTGCGCGCGATGGCGGTGGAGGAGCTCCGCGCCAACGAAGGCACGCTCGCGGAGGCCGAACGCAAGCTGGCGCTCGCGCTGCTCCCGCGGGATTCGGCCGACGAACGCCCGGCGCTGCTCGAGATCCGCGCCGGCGTGGGTGGCGACGAGGCCGCGCTGTTCGCGGGCGACCTGCTGCGCATGTATCAGCGCTATGCCGATCGGCTCGGCTGGCGGACCGAGCTGATCTCGGCGAGCAGCTCGGAAGCGGGCGGCTACAAGGAAGTCGTGATCGGCATCACCGGCACCGGCGTGTTCGCCAAATTGAAGTTCGAGAGCGGCGTGCACCGGGTCCAGCGCGTCCCCGCCACAGAGGCAGGCGGGCGCATCCACACCTCCGCCGCCACCGTCGCGGTGCTGCCCGAGGCCGAAGAGGCGGACGTGCAGATCGACGACAGGGACCTGCGCATCGACATCTACCGCGCCTCCGGCCCCGGCGGCCAGGGCGTCAACACCACCGACAGCGCGGTGCGGATCACGCACTTGCCCACCGGGATCGTCGTGATCCAGCAGGACGAGCGTTCGCAGCACAAGAACAAGGCCAAGGCGATGAAGGTGCTCCGCACCCGCCTGTACGAGGCCGAGCGCGAGCGGCTGGCGGCCGAGCGCGTCGGCGCGCGGCGCTCGATGGTCGGCTCGGGCGATCGTTCGGAGCGAATCCGGACGTATAATTTCCCGCAGGGGCGGGTGACCGACCACCGAATCAACCTGACGCTGCACCGCCTGCCCGAGATTTTGGAAGGCGAGCTCGACGAACTGGTCGGCGCGCTGGTCTCACAGGACGAGGCCGACCGGCTTGCGCAATTGGATGGCTGAGATTCTCCCTTCAGCTCCCCTCCCGCTTGCGGGAGGGGCTAGGGGAGGGACTGACGTGGAGGCGATGCCGTGACGTCGGGTCAAGAACCGCCATCCCCTCCCCCGCCCCCTCCCGCAAGCGGAAGGGGAGTCAGGGCAGCCCTTGCCGATGCCACCCGCCAGCTCGAGGCGGTGTCCGACACCCCCCGGCTCGACGCCGAGCTGCTGATGGCGCACGCCCTCGGCACCAGCCGCGACAGTCTCCTGCTCGCGAGGCTGGATGATCCCGCGCCCGAAGCGTTCGCCGCGCTTCTCGCCCGCCGCCTCACCCACGAGCCGATCGCCTATATCACCGGCACCCGCGCCTTCTGGACGATCGATCTCGCGGTCGGCCCCGGCGTGCTGATTCCCCGCCCCGACAGCGAGACGCTGATCGAGACCGCACTCGCCTGGTTCGGCGACCGCGCCCCGTCGCGCATCCTCGATCTCGGCACCGGCCCGGGTACGCTGCTGCTCGCCGCGCTCGCGGAATGGCCGCAGGCGCAGGGGCTCGGCGTCGACGCTTCGGAGGCTGCGCTCGATTATGCCCGCCGCAACGCGGACGCGCTCGGCATGGCGAACCGCGCCCAATTTCGCCTGGGCGACTGGACCACGGGGATCGACGGGCAGTTCGACCTGATCCTCGCCAACCCGCCCTATATCGGGACAGACGAACCCCTCCCCCCGCAGGTGCGCGACCATGAGCCGGCGGAGGCGCTGTTCGCCGGGAGCGACGGGCTCGACGATTATCGGCGCATCGTTCCCGCCCTCCCCGCCCTGCTCGCCCCGGGCGGCGCGGCGGTGCTCGAAATCGGCTGGACGCAAGGCAATGCAGTTTCTTTGCTCGGTCAGGAACAGGGCCTGTCTTCAAGCGTCTATAAAGACATGGGTGGACGACCGCGCGTGGTCCGGCTGACTTGAAACTACGCGCAAACGTCACATATTTCTGCTTGGAGATTGGTACGCCAGCGGCTAGAAGAAAGCCGGGGCGAGGCACCTTCAACCAAGTTGTTGAGATAAAGGGCTGAGGCCCGACTCCATGGTCATGTGTGCCGCTGCAGTCCGGCGGCCGTGGCAAGCGGAAGGTTCTGGGTACGCCCGGAACCCGCCGCGAATGTAACCCTGCATCCGGAACCTCGATGAATCGACGGACGGCTTTGTAAAGACAGGACAACGAGACCTTGATGAACAATCGTCAGGCCGGCCGCCGTCGCGGTCGGGGCGGCCAGCAACAGCGCCAGGGCGGAAGCTCGAACAATCCGGGCAATGGTAGTCGCATCGATAACCGTGCTCGTGGTAACGCCGCCCAGTTGCTTGAGAAATACAAGAACCTGGCGCGCGATGCACAGATGCAGGGCGACCGCGTCAACGCCGAATATTATCTGCAGTTCGCGGATCATTATTTCCGCGTGTTGAACGAGAACCGCTCGCGCTTCGAGGAGCAGAACCAGCAGCGCCGCCAGCGCGACGAGTTCGACGGCGACGAGGAAGAGTTCGAGATGGAAGGCGAGGCTGGTCGCGAGGACGAGGGCGATGCCCCCCGTCAGCAGCAGCCGCGCCGCGAGCGCGAACCCCGCTACGAGCGCGAAGCCCGCGAGCCGCGTGGGGATCGTGAGCAGCGGACCGAGCGTGAACCGCGCGCCGAACGGGAACCGCGCGAGGCGCGTGAGCCCCGCGAAGGCCGCGAGCAGCGTAGCTATCGCGAAGACCGTCGCGAGCGCAGCAACGGCGCATCGAACGGCCAGACCAACGGCCATGCCGTCGAATCAGCGCCCGTAGAAGCACCTGCCATCGAAGCACCGGCAGTCGAGGACGTCGCCGAGGCACCCCGCCGCCGCGGTCGTCCGCGCCGCGAGGCAGTGGTCGAGACCGAAGCATCCCACGGCATCGACGTTGCGATCCTTCCGCCCGCGATCGGCGCCGACGTCGCGCCGGCCGAGGACGAGGAAGCACCGAAGAAGCCCCGCCGCCGTCGCACCGTGAAGAGCGATGAGGCCGAGGCACCCGCCGCCTGAGGCGATCGCCGACCGGCAAAGAAAAAAGGCCCGCTTCCGATGAGGAGGCGGGCCTTTTTCGTTTGGGCCATCCGGGGTGAGGATCGCTGACGGCGCTGCCCCCCCCCCCCAGGCCATTGTTCTTCCGTCAGCGGCAGGAGGCCATCAAGCGCGTCGAAGGGGCGGAAGCACGACGCCGGGAGTTCCGAGCCCCCCGTCAGGCCTGCGACCTGGCGCTACCCTTCCGACGGGGGACGCCGAGAAAACAGGCATACAGTTTTCGCGGAACCGGTTCGCGCGCGCTGCCTCAGCTGCCGCCGAGCACGTTGATCGTGAAGGCCACCACGCCCAAGTTGAACACGAAGGCCGCAAGGCAGTGCAGCGTCACCACCCGGCGCAGCTGCCGCGTCTCGATCGAGACGTCGCTGGTCTGGAAGGTCATGCCGAGGCAGAAGGCGAAATAGATGAAGTCCCAGTAATTGGGCTCGGGGGTCTTGGGAAACTCCAGCCCGCCCTTGTCGCGCCCGCCGGGGGCCTCGCTATAGAAGAGATGCGCATAGTGCAGCGCATAGACCGCGTTGCTGAACGCCCAGCTGAGCGCGAGCGTGCCGATGATCAGCGCGAGCTGCGCGGGCTGGGGCGCCTTGCGCTCCATCAGCTCGCTGGCAATCGCGATCAGGATGATGACGGTGACCGCGCCGGTAAGCCCGAGCAGCACCAGC
Source organism: Sphingomonas sp. (assembly GCF_032114135.1). Classification (GTDB taxonomy): domain Bacteria; phylum Pseudomonadota; class Alphaproteobacteria; order Sphingomonadales; family Sphingomonadaceae; genus Sphingomonas. Next base: position 299,937 of record NZ_DAMCTA010000003.1, on the reverse strand, counting down.
CGGTTCGCATCGTTGTTGCAAGCCGAGCGGCGCATCGCGTCCGACTGGTGTCGGAGCATGGGAATGCACAGCGCCAGGAACAGCGCCGCGCCGATGTCGAAAGCGAGCATCGCGCCGGCCCGGATGCCGAACTGCGGGACCAGGAACAGCCCCGCCGCGATCGTGGTCGCGGCAAAGGCAAGGAATCGCGGCGGCGCGAGGACGTTGCCGACCCCTCGGGGTCGCGCCCCACGCCGCCGCGGATTCCGGGTCAGGCTGCCTTGGCCTTCTTCGCGGCCTCGATCGCTTCGATCACGATCTGGCGCGCTTCGGCGGCATCGCCCCAATTGCCGATCCGCACCCACTTTTCGGACTCGAGATCCTTATAGTGGGTGAAGAAATGCTCGATCTGCTGGAGCACGATCGAAGGCAGATCCGAACGCTCGCCGACGTCCGAATAATAAGGGAAGGTGCTGTCGACGGGCACGCAGACCAGCTTTTCATCGCCGCCGGCTTCGTCTTCCAGCTTCAGTACCGCGATCGGGCGCGCACGTACCACGCAGCCCGGCACGAAGGGCGAGCGGGCGATGACGAGCGCATCGAGCGGATCGCCATCGGGCGACAGCGTGTGCGGCACGAAGCCGTAGTTCGCCGGGTAGCGCATCGGCGTGTGCAGGATGCGATCGACGAACAGCGCGCCGCTGGCCTTGTCGAACTCATACTTCACGGGCTCGCCGCCCGAGGGGACCTCGATGATGACGTTCAGATTGTTCGGCGGATCATCGCCAATGGGAATCAGATCGATGCGCATGTTTCTCTAACCTGTGGTTGGCGTACTCACCCCGTCTCAGCGGGGCTGGAGCAGCTTGTCGAGGCCAGCCTCTCCTTCGACCGTCTTGACCAGATGCGGATAGCGCAGCCCGTCATGATAGTCGATGCTAACCTCTCGGTAACTATCGTCCCGTTTTAGGGTCAAACGAATCGGTGCCTTGGTGCCCTTGGCGAGCTTCACCGCCTCGACCAGCGCGTCGACGGCATAGGCACGGCCGTTCACCGCGACGATCTCGTCGGCGACGGTTACGCCGGCCTTGAAGGCCGGGCTATCCCACATCACCCCCATGATGCCCTTCTTGCCGACCGCGAGGCCCAGCGAATAGCTGAGGTCCGCCGTGCCCGGGCGGGCCATCTTATTGGGCACCTCGGTATAGACGAGCTTGTAGCCACCCCGCTCGAAGCCCTTGAGCGGCGCACGCTCGGACACGTCGTTCAGCCGCGCGGTGAGCAGCTTGCGCCAGTCATAGGGCTGGATGCCCTCCAGCGTCTTGACCACGTCGTCGAAGGTGTAGGTCACCTCGCCATAATCGCCGTCGCGGCCACCGAAGAAGGCGCGGGCGAAATCGTCGATCGACTTGGTGCCCTTGCTCTGTTCGCGAAGGACCGAATCGACCTCCATCCACACCAGCAGGCCTTCGTTGTAATAATCCTCGCTGCGCTGCCAGCTGGTCCAGCCCTTGGGCGCACGCGCGGTGATGATCGGATCGTTGGTGGTGTCGATCATCGGGCGCCACTGGCGGCCGGCGCGGTTGTCGAGGCTGGCCATGATGTTGGCATAGCCTTCCAGCGTCTCTTCCTTGGAGACCAGGCCCGAACGCGCCTGGAACACATAGCCCCAGAACTGGGTCTGGCCCTCATACACCCACAGCGACTGGTCGCGCATCGGCATGCGGAAGTCGGGCGTCCACAGCTCGGCGCCGCGGCGGTACTTGCCGTCCCAGCTATGGGTATATTCGTGCGGCAGCAGGTTGCGCGCCCCCGCCTGCTCGGCCCATTTGGTGAAATAGCCCGGCTGCACGCCGTCTTCCGAGCTGCGGTGATGCTCGAGGCCGATCCCGCCCATCTTGTCGCTGATCGACAGGAGGAAGTGGTAATGGTCGTAATGCTGCGCGCCGAAGGTCTTCACCGCCTGCTCGACCAGCCGCTTGTGCGCCTCGATCTGCTCGGGCTTGGCTTCCAGCTCGTCCGCGCTGTCCGCCACCACGTCGAGCGTCACCCGGTCGCTGAGCGGAAACTTGCGGTAATAGCGGCCCGCGATCACCGGCGAGTCCATCAGGATCTCGTAGCTGGTGGTCTCATAGGCATAGGTCGAGCCCGTCACCTTGGCGGGCACCGCGCCGGCCGCGGTCCAGCCCTCGGGATATTTCACCGTCGCCTGAATGGGGATGCGCCGGGTGAAATAGCCCGCCGGATAGAGGCTGAGCGAGTTGAACTGCACGCTCATCATCTCGGGGGTCATCACGATGCGGCCCTGGTTACCGTCGGTCGCGGAGACGAACTGGAACTCGGCCTCGACCGTCTTGGCACCCGCCGGCACGTCGACATGGAAGGCGAACACGTCGAGCGTATCGCGCGTCCAGGGGATGCGCTTGCCGTTCGCCTTGATCTCCAGGCCCGCCAGCTTCTCGATCTCGCCGCGGGGCCCATGCTTGCCCGGCAGCCATTCGGGGAAGAGCAGCGTCAGGCGGCCGGCCTTGGCAACAGGGATGGTCTCGCGCACCCGGAAGATGCCGCGCACCGTGTCGGTCGCGTCGACGTCGATCTTGAGCGTGCCGGGGTACGCCATGTCGCGCGCCGCCGGGATGGTGTCGACGATCGGCACCGGCTGCGGCATCGAATTCTGCGCGAGCGCAGGCGCGGCGGTGGCCAGCAACAGGCTGGCGAACGAAACAGCACGAACCATGATGTGACGGCCCCTTTTGGATGATCTTCGCGAACGCGAAACGGCGCGGATCGGGCAATATTGTTGCTCGCGAATTTCCGCGGGGGCAAGGGGGTTCAGTCGCGCCGGTCCTCATAGATCGCGACCACGCGCGCGCCCCCCGCCGAGACCCTGCCGCGATACATGCCGGGCGTGGTGAAGCTCCAATCGAGCTCGCCGGTCGGCGCGACGAGAATCACGCCGCCGACCCCGCCCATCGCCTTCACATCGGCCATCACCACATCGGCGGCCTGTTTGGCGGTCTCGCCCGTGAACCGCATCCGCGCGCAAATCTCGTGCGCGACGCCTTCCCGGATGAAGAACTCGCCCGAGCCGGTGGCGGAAACCGCGCAGGCGCGGTCATCGGCATAGGTGCCCGCCCCGATCAGCGGCGAATCACCCACCCGGCCCCAGCGCTTGCCGGTGAGCCCACCCGTGGAGGTCGCCGCGGCGACATGGCCCTCGGCATCCATCGCCACCGCGCCGACCGTGCCGTATTTCATGTCGACATCGAAGCCGCCGCGGGTGGTGTCGCCTTTCATCGATTCGAGCTGCTGGCGGCGCTCCTCGATGCCGAACCAGCTGTTGTCGACCTGCTCGAGCCGCTGCTCGCGGGCGAACTGGTCCGCGCCCTCGCCGGCGAGCAGGACATGGCGGCTCTTCTCCATCACCGCCCGGGCAAGCGCGACCGGGTGCCGCGTGGTGGTCGCACCCGCGACCGCGCCAGCCGCGCGGGTGCGTCCGTCCATGATCGCGGCGTCAAGCGTGTGGCCGCCTTCCCAGGTGAACACCGATCCGCGCCCGGCATTGAAGTGCGGATCGTCCTCCAGCACCTGCACCGCCGCCTGCACCGCATCGACTGCCGAACCGCCAGCCGCAAGCACGGCCGCACCGGCGTCGAGCGCGGCGTTCAGCCCGCCCTCCGCACCCGATTCCTGCTCGGCGGGCAGTTCGCCGCGCCGCATGCTGCCGGCACCGCCGTGGATCATCAGCGTCCAGCGAGGGTTGGGGGTAGCGGTGGACATGACGGCGGGCTCCTGCGGATAGGTTTGCGCCGTCCCGTAGCAGATCGGGCGGAGGCTCCAAGCCATCCCCTGAAAGGCGTATCCTCCCCCTGGCGGGGAGGATGCGCTTTGGCAGCCGACGGACAGTATCCGCCCTAGCCCCGGCGCGCCGATGCGCCTATATGGCGCCCATGTCCGTACGACCCTGGCGCGATATCGTCCGGCGGCAAAGCCGTCAGATCATGGTGGGCAACGTGCCCGTTGGCGGCGACGCCCCGGTGACGGTGCAGACCATGACCAACACCGCGACGTCGGACGTGAAGGCGACGATCGACCAGATCCGCCGCTGCGAGGAAGCCGGCGCGGACATCATCCGCGTCTCCTGCCCCGACGTCGAGAGCACCACGGCGCTCAAGCAGATCGTCCGCGCCGCGCGCGTGCCGATCGTCGCGGACATCCATTTCCACTACAAGCGCGCGCTAGAAGCCGCAGACGCAGGTGCCGCCTGCCTGCGCATCAATCCCGGCAATATCGGCTCGGCCGACCGGGTGAACGAGGTGGTCAACGCCGCCAAGGCCAATGGCGCCTCGATCCGCATCGGCGTCAATGCCGGCAGCCTCGAGAAGGACCTGCTCGAGAAATATGGCGAGCCCTGCCCCGAGGCGCTGGTCGAATCCGCGCTCGATCACATCAAGCTGCTCCAGGACCGCGACTTTCACGAATTCAAGGTGGCGGTGAAGGCGAGCGACGTGTTCCTGGCGGTCGCCGCCTATCAGCAGCTGGCCGACGCGGTCGACTGCCCGTTGCATCTCGGCATTACCGAGGCGGGCGGGTTCGTCGGCGGAACGGTAAAGTCGGCGATCGGCATCGGCTCGCTTCTCTGGTTCGGCATCGGCGACACGATCCGGGTGAGCCTCTCGGCCGAACCCGAGGAAGAGGTCCGCGTCGGCTTCGAGATCCTCAAGGCGCTAGGCATCCGCAATCGCGGCGTCCGCGTCGTCTCCTGCCCGAGCTGCGCGCGCCAGGGCTTCGACGTGATCCGCACCGTGCAGGCGCTGGAGGAACGGCTCCAGCATATCCGCACGCCGCTGTCGCTGTCGGTGCTCGGCTGCGTGGTCAACGGCCCCGGCGAGGCACGCGAGACCGATATCGGCCTCACCGGCGGCGGCAACGGCAAGCATATGGTGTATCTGTCGGGGCTGACCGATCACACGGTCGAGGATGCCGACATGCTCGATCATATCGTCCAGCTGGTCGAGGCCAAGGCCGCGGAGATCGAAGCGGCGAACGCCGAGCCCGCGCAGGCGGCGGAGTGATCCGCCGCCCGGCCGGGCATTCTCAAAGTCGGAAATAATAGAGCAGTCTGCCCGCTTCGCCGTTCTTTGCGCGTTCGGAGAACAGGAAGTAGGAAATCACCACCGCCTTGCCGCGGCCCGCGGGATCGTCGACTACGCTGATGCTTGGATTGCCGAACGCGGTGTTGCCGCCCGGCGTCTGCGGCGCGATCGGGACGATCGTGCCCGATCCGTCGGGGACGACCGACGCTTCGGCATAGCGGTAGAGGAAGATCCGCCACTTGTCCCAGGACGCCGCCGGGGTCCCGACATTGCCTTCCTGGATCAGATAGCGGCCGCTGGTCGTAGCGAGCATGTCGCGCTGCCCCAGATTGCCGGTGACCCCGATCGACGTGAAGCGCAGGTTGTAGCGGTCCAGCACCGAGGGGTTGGCGGTGGTGGCGAGCCCGCGCGGATCGAACATCCACCGGTTGCCGGTCACCGCGTTCATGTCCTAGCGCCCCTCTCCAGTAGTGGAAGCCGATCTCGCCCGAGACGCAGCGTTAGACCCCGCAGAAATCCTGCCGCAGGTCGGAGAAGCTGGGGGTGCCGTTGAGCGCGGTGAAGAAACTCGGCTGCACCCATACCGATCGCACCACGCGGTTGATCAGGTCTGCGCCGCTGTAGAACAGCCGGTAGCTCTGCCGCTGCGGGCTGGTGGAGCCGGGGCCGCGGCCCAGCCATTGCTCGTGTGCCACCACGATCCGGGATGAGCCGCGCACGGTGGCGACGCGGGGCATGCTGGCATTGTCCGCCAGCAGCCTGAGGAAGCGCCAGCGCAGCAGGTCGTTCGATCCGGCGACGTTGACCTGGAAGCGCAGCGCGCCGCCGCCGGCCGGATAGGCGGTATGGTAGACGGCGGCATATCTATAGGGCTGGCCGCTGAGCTGGACGATCGACAGCCCGTCCATGATTTTGCCGATATCGTCGCGCAAGCCATAGCGGGCCGCAGTCGCGAGCCGGGGATAGCGCAGGAAATATTGCAGCTGGGCCTGCGAGACATTCGGCACCGGATCGATGAAATCAGCGCGCGCGGCGCCGGTAGTCGCCAGCAGCAGAAGCGCGAACAGCATGGCGAAAAGGCGGACGGACGGCATGTCGTCACTCCACGGTCGCGATCCCCCGCACCAGGAAACTCCATGGTTTATAGAATGCTGCCACCGCTGGTGCGTCGGGTTCGCAATGCTACCCAGCGGCGGCGGCCGGTGGGTCGCCAAGCCGCAGCAGGCGCGCTATCGGCGCGCGATGCGCACCGTCCTCCCTCCACCCGGGCCATGTCGATGAACCCGGAGCCGAATGCCGCGCTGGTCGATGCGGGCGCGCTGGTGGCGGCGCTGTTTGCCGCCCGGCTGCTGCTCCTGTGGTGGCGCGGCGGGGTCGGCTGGTGCGGCTGGGCTGCCCGCTGGCTACGACGCGGCATGTGGGTTGCGCTGCTGGTGCCGGTGCTGCGGCTGGCGACGCTGGCGGGCGCGGGCGGGGACCGGGTGCCGCTGATGCTGGCGGCGATGGTGGCGCTGCTGGCGGCAGGCGCTTTGCTCACGCTGGTGGATGTGGCGCTCGCGGAAGGAATCGCGACGCGGCGCGCGAACGCCGGACGCGACTAGCCCCGCAGGAACGTCCAGAGCGGGTTGGCCGGATTCGCCAGCAGCTTCACGACCAGCGAAGGACATCACGACCAGCAGCGGCCGGACGCCGCGTCCGCCGAAGCGTATCGCCAGCCACGCCCCCAGCTGGTTGCCGGCGATGTTTGCCGCGGCCATGGCGAACCCAAGCAGCCACAGCACCTTGCCGCCGGCGATCATCGCAAGGAGACCGGCGATGTTGGTCGCGAGATTGAGAAATTTGGTATTGGCGATCGCGCGCACCAGGCCCAGCCCGCCCAGGGCCACCAGCGCCGTCGTCAGGAACGATCCCGTGCCGGGACCGAAGAACCCGTCGTAGAAGCCGATGCCGCCGCACACCAGCGTGAGCCCGCTGCGTCCGAGCCGGGCGTGACGATCCTCCTCGCTCATCTTCGGCGCGAGCAGGAAATAGAATCCCATCGCGATCAGCAGGACCGGCACGAAGGCGGAGAGGAAGCCGGGATCGACGCGCTGGACGATCGTCGCGCCGAGCACGGAACCGGCAAAGGCCGCCGCGGCAGGCACGGCAAATGCCTTCACGTCGATCCGTCCGGCGTGGAAAAAGGCGAGCACCGCGGAGCCGGTGCCGAGCGCGCTCTGCAGCTTGTTTGTCGCGAGCGCCGCGACGGGCGGGATGCCCGCGGCCATCAGTGCAGGGATCGTCAGCAGCCCGCCACCGCCCGCCAGCGCGTCAATCGCCCCGGCGAGGAAGGCGACGAGCATGAGGAACGCGAGGGCTTCAACGGTTAGATGCATGCCACTCGCTATCGCCCAGCCAAGGCATCGAAAACCCCGGCATTCGAATTCACCACCGCCAGGGGGGGGGGAGCCGCGTCGCCGCCGCCCCCGTCCCGGGCGACTTAACGCGTTGGCACGGGCTCCGCGCCGGTATAGTCATAGAAGCCGCGCTTGGTCTTGCGGCCGTACCAGCCGGCCTCGACATATTTCACCAGCAGCGGCGCGGGGCGGAACTTGGGGTCGCCGGTGCCTTCGAACAGCACGCGGGTGATCTCCAGGCAGGTGTCCAGCCCAATAAAGTCGGCAAGCGTGAACGGCCCCATCGGGTGGTTGAGGCCCAGCTGGCACGCCGCATCGATGTCGGGGATCGTCGCCACGCCTTCGCCGAGCGCGAAGCATGCCTCGTTGAGCATCGGCATCAGCACGCGATTGACGATGAAGCCCGGCGCGTCATTGGCATGGACGATCCGCTTGCCCAGCGACTGGCCGAACGCCTCCACCGCCGCGACGGTCGCGTCGCTGGTGGCGAGGCCGCGGATCAGCTCGATCAGACCCATCACCGGCACCGGGTTGAAGAAGTGCACGCCCATGAAACGCGCCGGATCGGGCGCCGCTTGGGCGAGCCGGGTAATCGGGATCGACGAGGTGTTGCTGGCGAGAATGGCGTCGGCACTCAGCGCCTTGCCGACGGTCTCGAAGATCTGGCGCTTGATCGCCTCGCGTTCGGTCGCGGCCTCGATCACCAGTTCGCACGGGCTCATCGCAGCGAGGTCGCCGACGGGGGTGATCCGGCCGAGCGCGGCTTCCGCATCGGCGGCGGTGATCTTTTCCTTCTCCACCGCACGGGCGAGCTGCTTGCCGATGCCCGCCTTGCCGGCCTCGGCGCGGGCCTGGTCAACGTCGGACAGCAGCACGGCATATCCCGCCTGCGCCGACACCTGGGCGATCCCCGCCCCCATCTGGCCCGCACCGATCACGCCTACCGTCTTCATGCCCGTCTCCTGAATCTCTCTTGCCGCCCTACTACGCAAGCCGGGGCCGCTTCGCTAGCATGCGCGGCATGTTCCTGATTGCGCTCGCAACCGTCCTCGCCGCCCAGCCCACCCCCGGCCCGTTCCGATCCTTCGGCGACTGGGCGGTCGCCTGCGACAATGTCCGCCGCTGCGAGATGACGTCGCTCCAGCCGGCGGACGGCGACGTCGACACCAACGGCACCGAGCTTTCGCTGGTCCGCGAGCCGGGCCCGGCAGGCGCGGTGTCGATCACCATATGGGGCCCCGAAGATGCCAAGGGCGCGCCCTCGCTCACCATCGACGGCACCCGCATCGAGGGCGGCAGCGTCCAACAGGGGGCGCTGCGGTTCGGCGGCGTCACGGCGCAGCACCTCGCAACCGCGCTTGCCAATGGCCATGTCGCGCGGGTCATGGCAGTCGCCAGCGGCAAGACCGGCGACATCTCCCTGGCGGGCGCATCGGCAGCGCTGCGCTTCATCGACGCCCAGCAGGGCCGGGCGGACGGCGTGACGGCGTTGGTTGCGCGCGGGGCCAAATCGGCGAGCATGGTGCCTGTCGCGGCACCACTGCCGGTGGTCACCGCCATCGCACCCGCCGGCCAGGCGGCGACCATCTCCCCCGCGCTGATCACCCGGCTGAACAAGGCATCCGGCTGCGGGGAAGAATATACCGAGGGCTTTCCCCAGCCGACGCCAGAAACCGGCGTGCTGGGCGGTGGCGCGACCCTGGTGCTGCTCGCCTGCGGCTCGGGCGCCTATAACCTGACGAGTGCAGCCTATGTAGTGCGCGACGGCAAGGCCACCGAGGCGCGCTTCGATACGACCGCGGAGCTAATCAATGCGAGCTGGGACGGGAGCAGCGGCACCCTCTCCACGCACGGCAAGGGCCGAGGGATCGTGATTGCGGCGAGGGCGCCAGCTATGTCTGGGACGGCAGCAGCTTCCGCCTGACCGAGGCGACGCGGATGGACGAATGCCGCGGCTCGGCCAACTGGCTCACTGTCTGGCGCGCCGAGGTGCGCCGCCGCTGAGCGGCGTCACTCCTCGCCGTCGGGATCGTCGCGGGGGTCGCGGCGGCGACGATCGGCGTCGCTGCCGGGTACCGGAATGCGCACGTTGCGCGGGATCACGTCGCGCGCCTCGCCCTCGGGCACCAGCTCGCGAACGCGTCCGAGATCGAGCTGCACACCATCCTCGTCGACCTGCACGCCGGCGCCGTTCAGCACCTCGTCCAGGCCGATCGCGTTCTCGTCGATCGCATTGTCTTCCTCGACCGGCGCCGGCGGCAGGGTGAGGCCGAGCGCACGAACCATGAAATCGCGCCAGATATGCGCCGGCAGCCCGCCGCCATAGGCGCCCGAAACCGGGCTGTTGTCGTCATTGCCGATCCACACGCCGACGACGAGGTCGCCTGCCCAGCCGACGAACAGCGCGTCGCGCCCGTCCTGCGTGGTGCCGGTCTTGCCGAACGCCGGCACGGGCAGCGCCGCGGCGCGGGCCGTGCCGTTCTGCACGACGGTGCCCAGCATCGAGCGCAGGTCGTCGAGCAGCCGTTCGTCGAAACGGCTCGGCCCACCCAGGCGGCGCGCCAGCCAGTCATCGGCGGACTCTTCTTCGTCGAGCCCGCGCGGGCGGACCGGATAGCTGCCGTTCGCCACCGCCGCATAGGCCGCGGTCAGCTCGAGCAGCGAACCGGTCGAGGTACCGAGCGCGATCGAGGCGTCGTTGCCCAGCGGGGTGGAAATGCCGAGGTCACGCGCCGCCTGCGTCACCCGCCCGACGCCAAGCTTCTGGATCAACCGCGCGGCGACGACGTTGCTCGACTTGGCCATCGCCTGGCGCAGCGTGATGCGGCCGGCATAGCGGCCATCGCTGTTCGAGGGCTTCCAGTCGCCGATCTGCACCGGCGTGTCATCGACCATCGTGTCCGGCGTCATGCCCGAACGCAGCGCGGCGAGGTAGACGAACAGCTTGAACGCCGAGCCCGGTTGGCGCCGTGCCTGGGTGGCGCGGTTGAAGGGGCTGGCGGCATAGTTGCGCCCGCCGACCATCGCGACGACGCGCCCATCCGGCCGCATCGCCACCAGCGCGACCTGCGCCTTGCCGAGTCCCGAGGCCTTGACCACGCGTTCGGCGGCATTTTGCAGTCTCGTGTCGAGTGTAGTCGTCACCGTCTGCTCGGTGGCGACGCCGCCGGCGCGGTCGCGCGCTTCGGGGAGCACCCAGTCGGCGAAATAGGTGCCGTTGGGCAGCGTCTCGTCGCTGTCCTGGACGTGGAGCACCCCCGGGCGCACGCGGCGCGCCTCGGTGGCGGTGATAAAGCCCGCCTCTCGCATCGCGCCGATCACCAGCCGCTGGCGCTCGCGGGCGCCGTCGAGATTGCCGGTGGGCGCGAGGCGGCTCGGCGCCTTGACGAGGCCGGCAAGCAACGTCGCCTGGCTCAGCGTCAGATGCTCGGGCGTGGTCGAGAAATAATGCTGGGCGGCAGCGCGCAGGCCGTAGACGTTGTCGCCGAAATAGACGTTGGAGAGATAGCGCGAGAGGATCGCGTCCTTGCTCAGCCAGGCTTCGAGCCAGAAGGCGATCAGCACTTCCTGCGCCTTGCGCCCGAAGGTGCGGCGGGAGTTCAGGAAGGCGTTCTTGGCGAGCTGCTGGGTGATCGTGCTGCCGCCCTGCGATCCGCCGCCCGAGCTGACATTGTGGAACGCCGCGCGCGCGATGCCGCGCGGGTCGACACCCCAATGACTATAGAAACGCCGGTCCTCGATCGCGATGAACGCCTGCGCGACATGGTCGGGCAGCTTGGACACGTCCACGGGCTTGCCGATCACGGCGCCGCGCCGCGCGATCGGAGTCCCGTCGGCGGCAAGCAGCGTGATCGAGGGCGGCGCGGGTGGCCGCAGCGACTTGGACAGCGGCGCGGTGATCGCCAGCCAGGCGACCGCGGCGATGAACACCAGGATGAACACGGCAAGCCCGCGGACGATCCAGCGGCCCCAGCGGATGCGACGCCGCGCCGGACCGGCGGGCGGTAGATCGTCGCCACCGCCACCGAAGCCGCCGCCTGCGCCATGGCCCCCGCGATAGGGCGCATGCGCCGCGGTGCTTTCGCCCGCTCCCATGCCGGGGCGCCAGATCGGCTCGCGCGCGTCGCGCCCGCCTTGCGGACGCCAGCCCTGGGGTTGTGCCACATCGTCGTCGGCGCCATCGCGCCGCAACGGGAATCGACTATCGGGGATACCGGGCTCGCGCGCCATGCCTCCGCCTTAGCCGACTATCTGTGTTATCGCAATAACACACAGGGATTTTGCGGAGGGACGGTCGCTCAGGCCTCCAGCTCGATGTCCCAATAGAGCCAGTCGCGCCAGGTATCGTGGAGATGGTTGGGCGGGAAGCGGCGGCCATGTTCCTGGAGCTGCCAGCTCGTCGGCCGGATCGGCTGGATGTACAGCGGCATGCCGGCCTGCTGGGGAGTGCGGCCGCCCTTTTTCAGGTTGCAGGGGGCGCAGGCGGTGGCGACATTTTCCCAGGTGGTGCGCCCGCCCTGGGCGCGGGGAATGACGTGGTCGAAGGTGAGATCCCGGTGCGATCCGCAATATTGGCAGGCGAACTTGTCGCGGAGGAACAGATTGAACCGGGTGAAGGCAGGGAATTGCGAAGGCCGGACATATTGTTTGAGCGCGATGACCGAAGGGAGCTTCAGCACCGCGCTGGGACTTCGCACCTCGCGTTCATAATAAGAGACGACATCGACGCGCTCGAGAAAGATTGCCTTGATTGCCGTCTGCCAGGGCCACACGCTGAGGGGATAATAGCTCAACGGTGTGTAGTCGGCGTTCAGCACGAGCGCCGGGCACCCATCCGGATGGCGGATCAGATCGGGATGGTACATGCAAGAACCTCACCCTCGATTTCGGTGCCTCGCCTCTTGCGCAGAAGCGTGACGCCCGCATGACAGCATATGCCGCGACTCACGGTCAAGAGCCACATTCATGAATATCCACACCCGATTTGCCCCCAGCCCCACCGGTCGACTCCATCTCGGCCATGCCTATTCCGCGCTGCAGGCCCACGACTTTGCACGGGGCGCAGGCGGTCGTTTCACCCTGCGCATCGAGGATATCGACGGCACGCGCTCACGGCCCGAGCATGTCGCAGCGATCCTCGCCGATCTCGACTGGCTGGGGCTGGCATGGGACGAAGTGCCGACGTTCCAGTCGCAGCGGCTGGGGCTGTACCAGGACGCGCTCGACCGGCTACGCGCAATGGGGCTGCTCTACCCCTGTTTCTGCACGCGCGCGGACATCGCTGCGAGTCTCTCCGCGCCGCATGGGCCGGATGGCCCGCTCTATCCTGGAACCTGCCGCGGCTTGGTCGATCCCGATCTGACGCGCCCGCACAGCTGGCGGATCGACGTGGCGAAGGCCGTCGCGCGGACGGGGCCGCTCACCTGGCACGACGCCCATGCCTGCACGGTCGATGCCGATCCCCTGAGCCACGGCGACGTGATCCTCGCCCGCAAGGACGCACCGGCGAGCTATCACCTCGCCGTGACGGTGGACGATGCGGCGCAGGGCATCAGCCATGTCGTGCGCGGCGCCGATCTGTTCGCCGCCACCCATGTCCACCGCCTGCTCCAGGCGCTGCTCGACCTGCCGACACCCGAATACCGCCACCATGCGCTGCTCGCCGGGCCGGACGGCCAGCGCCTCGCCAAGCGGCACGGCGCGCCAACGCTGGAGTCGCTGCGGCTGGCGGGTGAGAATGGCCCCGCGCTGGCGGACAGACTGCGCAAAGGGGAAGTACCGATTGGCTTCGGCCCGATCGAGGCGTAGGGTACCGCGATGTTGTTTCTCGCGATCCTGTTCCTCGCAGCGGTCCTGGCGACGCTGTTCTTCCTCATCAAGGGGCTGGTCACCATGGCCGGCACCACCACGCAGGACCTGGAAGGCGACGGCCCCAGCGAGCGCGCGTTGCGATCGAACAAGCTGATGCAGAAGCGCATCCTGTTCCAGGCGGTGGCGATCGGCGTCGCCGCGCTGATCCTGCTGATCGCCTCCGCCAAGAGCTGAGCAGGTCAGCCGCCGCTGACCCGCCACACGGTGTTGCCGAGATCATCCGCGATCAGCAGCGCGCCGGTCTTGTCGAGCCCCAGCCCGACCGGGCGGCCATGCGCCTTCTCGCCCTCGACAAAGCCGGTCACCACGTCGACCGCCTTGCCCGAGGGACGTCCCTCGGCGAACGGCACGTAGATCACCTTGTAGCCGTTAAGATGGCCGCGATCCCAGCTGCCATGCTCGCCGATGAACGCGCCGGAGCGCCACTGCGGCGGGAGCGCGGCGGCGTTGGCGGCGAACACCATGCCCAGCGGGGCGACATGGCTGCTCAGGCCGTAATCGGGCTTGATCGCCTTGGCGACGAGGTCCGGCCGCTGCGGCTTGACGCGCGGATCGACATGCTGGCCCCAATAGCTGTACGGCCAGCCATAGAAGCCGCCATCGCGCACCGAGGTGAGATAGTCCGGCACCAGGTCCGGCCCCAGCTCGTCGCGTTCGTTGACCACGGTCCACAGCACGTTGGTCAGCGGCTCGAACTGCAGGCCGTTGGGGTTGCGCAGGCCGGTGCCGTAGAGCCGGTAGGCGCCGCTCGCCCGATCGACTTCCCAGATGGCGGCGCGGCCACGCTCGGCGTCCATGCCGTTCTCGGTGATGTTGCTGTTCGACCCCACCCCGACATAGAGCTTGGTGCCGTCGGGGCTGGCGACGAGGCTCTTGGTCCAGTGATGGTCGATCGGGCCGCCGGGCAGGTCGACCAGCTTGGTGCCCGCCGCGGTGATGCTGGTCTGACCGGTCTGATAGGGGAAGCGCAGAATCGCGTCGGTATTGGCGACGTACAGGTCGCCGCCGACCAGCGCCACGCCGAAAGGCGAGTTGAGCCCGGTGATGAACTTGGTCTTGAGTTCGGGTACGCCGTCGCCGTTCGCGTCGCGGAGCAGGATGATATCCATGCCAGCCTTGCCGCCGCCATGGGCGTGCGCCTGGATCAGGTTCATCACCACGTCCTTGGGGCGATGGATCGGCTCCGAGGGGCCGTCGGTCTCGACCACCAGCACGTCGCCATTGGGCAGCGTGTAGACCGAGCGCGGCTTGGCGAGCCCGGTGGCGAAGGCCTGCACCTTCATGCCCGCCGGCACCTTGGGCTTGCCCGATCCCCAGGGGGCGGGCGGCACCACGTGCATCGGCGGCACGAGATATTGCTGGACGTCCGGCAGCTTGGGATCGCCGCCGATCTGCTGGCTGGTATCGCCGCCCTTGCTGGCGCAGCCGGCGAGCGCGAGCGTGGCGCTCGCGGCGAGAAGCAGTGCACGCATCAGCGAACCCCTCCGAACAGGCTTTGGCGCAGCAGGATCGCACCCAGCGCCGAAGCGCCGGTAAGGATCAGCACGGTCAGCACCGACAGGATCAGCCCGGCCGGCATCGCCCCGTACGCGTCGCGGCTGTGAATGAAATTGTTGAGCAGCGCCAATACCATGGCGACGGCATAGGCGATCGCATAGGGGGTGAGCAGCCGATTCGCCCGCACTGCCGGCCGCAGCAGGTCGACGATGCCGACGATCGCGCCGAGCGCGCCCAGCACCATGCCCCCGGCGATCAGCCAGTCGGAGAAATTCTTCCAGGCGATGTCATAGGTCCGGAAATAGGCGATGTCGGTGATCATGCCCACAAAGAAGCATACAAAGGGCAGGCCGAGCACGATCGGGTGCAAGGGCAGGCCATAGGATCGGGTGCGAAGCGGTACGGGATCGGGCACGGGACGTCTCCCCAGACGAGGCAGGTCCTTCGAACGGTCGCGCTTTCAAGGGGTTCCGTCGCTTCCCCTCAAGCCCCTAGCCCAGGCCCCGCATACGCCTTACCTTCCCGGCCCATGGTCAAGCTCAACAAGATCTACACCCGCACCGGCGACGCCGGCACTACTGGGCTGGCGGACGGCTCGCGCGTCTCCAAGGCCTCGGCGCGGATGGAAACGATCGGCGATGTCGACGAGGCGAACAGCGCGATCGGCGTCGCGCGCACCGCGCTCGCGGCCGGCGATCCGCTCGATGCCACGCTCGCCCGCATCCAGAACGACCTGTTCGATCTCGGCGCCGATCTCGCCACGCCGGGCGAGCGGGAGGGCGCGCTGCGGATCACGCCCGGACAGATCGCATGGCTGGAGGCCGCGATCGACACGCTCAACGACGATCTCCAACCGCTCAACAGCTTCGTGCTGCCCGGCGGCAGCCCGGCGGCGGCGGCGATCCACCTCGCCCGCGCGATCACCCGCCGCGCCGAACGCGCCGCGGTGGCGGCGAACGATCAGGGCACGCTGAGCAGCAACGCGCTCATCTATCTCAATAGACTTTCAGATTTTTTGTTCGTCGCCGCCCGCACCATGAACCAAAAGGGAGCGGCGGACGTTTTGTGGGTCCCTGGGGGACCTCGTAACCAATAGCCGTTGCTGCGCGCATCCCTCCGTATGGGTTGCCCACGCAACCGGTCTGCGGTAGGAGAACAGAATGCGAACGATGCCCGCCACTGCCGCCACCCCGGACGCCTTGGCGGCGCAGTTCGCGAACGTCCGCGCGCTCAGCACCGCGCTGGTGGCACCGCTGTCCGATGCCGATGCGACGCTCCAGTCGATGGACGACGCGTCCCCAGCCAAATGGCATCTCGCGCACACGACCTGGTTCTTCGAGACCTTCGTGCTGCGCGACCATGTGCCTGGCTATCGCCTGTTCGACGAGCGCTGGCCGTTCCTGTTCAACAGCTATTATGAGGCCGAAGGGCAGCGCCACGCCCGCCCCCGGCGCGGCATGCTCTCGCGCCCGACCCTGGACGAGGTCCAAGCCTATCGCGCGGCGGTGGATGCGGCGATCGTCGCCGCGATGCCGACGCTGCCGGCCGAGGCGCTGACGCTGATCGCGCTGGGCTGCCAGCACGAGCAGCAGCACCAGGAGCTATTGCTCACGGACATTCTCCATCACTTTTCGGTCAATCCGCTCGAGCCGGCGATGTGGCCCGGTGCGGCCAAGGTGCCGGTGGCGATGCCCGGACCGATCGGCTGGATCGAAGGCGCGACAGGCCAGGCCAGCGCGGGCATCGACATGCCCGAGGACCTGAAGGGCTTCGCCTTCGACTGCGAGACCCCGCGCCACCCCACCCTTCTTCACCCGCACGCGCTGGCCGATCGCACGGTCACCAACGGCGAATGGGCGGCGTTCATCGCCGATGGCGGCTATGCCGACCCGCGCCACTGGCTGTCGGACGGCTGGGCCTGGGTGCAGGCCAACCGCATTGCCGCGCCGCTCTACTGGGCGGAGATCGACGGCGTCTGGACCCGTTTCGGACTCGACGGCCGCCGCCCGATCGACCCCGCCGCGCCGGTCACCCATGTCAGCTTCTTCGAGGCCGATGCCTATGCCAGCTGGGCGGGCGCCCGGCTGCCGACCGAGTTTGAATGGGAAGCGGCCGCAGCGGGCGCCGATCCGCTGGGCGGCAACCAGCTCGATGCCGCCGGCCCGGCCGAGCCCCGCCCATCCACCGGCGGCCCCGCATGGTTCGGCGACGTGTGGGAATGGACCGGCAGCGCCTATCGCCCCTATCCCGGCTTCCGCACCGTGGAGGGCGCGGTCGGCGAATATAACGGCAAGTTCATGAGCGGGCAGTTCGTGCTGCGCGGCGGCAGCTGCGCCACCCCGCGCGGCCATGTCCGCGCCAGCTACCGCAATTTCTTTTATCCCCACCAGCGCTGGCAGTTCACCGGCGTGCGTCTGGCGAAGGACCTCTGATGCTCAAGCAGGAACTCGAAGACGGCCAGGCGAGCCTTGCCGACCCCCATTTCCGCGCCGACGTGCTGACCGGCCTCGCCGCCAGCCCGCGCGCGATCCCGGCGCGTTGGTTCTACGACCGTCGCGGCTCGGAGCTGTTCGAGGAGATTACCGAGCTCCCCGAATATTACCCGACCCGCACCGAGACGGCGCTGCTCGAATCGATCGCCGGCGATCTCGGCGACCTTGCCGCCCCCAATGCGGCGGTGGTGGAATTCGGCTCCGGCTCGTCGGTGAAGACGCCGCGGCTGCTCCGCGCGATCGAGCCGGCCGCCTATGTGCCGATCGACATTTCCGGCGAATTCCTGCGCCACTCCGCATCGCAGCTTTCCCAGGCATTCCCGGGCCTGCCGGTCTACCCGGTCGAGGCCGACTTCCTACGCCCGGTGCCGCTGCCCGAACAGGTGGCGAAGATGCCGAAGCTCGGCTTCTTCCCCGGCTCGACGATCGGCAACATGAACGCCTGGCACGCGGTCGACCTGCTGCGCGCGATGCGCGAATGGCTGGGCGAAGGCGCGCGGCTGCTGATCGGCATGGACCGGGTCAAGTCGCCCGAGATCCTCGTCCCCGCCTATGACGATGCAGCCGGCGTGACCGCGGCGTTCAACCTCAACCTGCTGGAGCGGATCAACCGCGAGCTGGACGGCACCATCCCGGTCGACGCCTTCCGCCACCGTGCAATCTGGAACGCGGACTTCGCGCGGATCGAAATGCATTTGGAGGCGCAGCGCGACGTGGACTTCACCGTCGACGGCCGCCCCTTCAGCATGCAGGCGGGCGAGACGATCCACACCGAGAACAGCCACAAATACGGCCCCAACGGCGCCCGCCAGCTGCTCCGTTCGGGCGGCTGGACGCCGATCGAGCAATGGACCGACGAGAAGGACTGGTTCGCGCTGATCCTGTGCGAAGCCCAGCCGCTGCGCCGGGCGCCGTAACAGACCGTTGACCGCGCGTGTGCCAGGCCGCAAGGGTCTGGCCATGCGCTTCTTTTCGGACAATGCCGCCGCCGTCTGCCCGCCCGTGCTCCAGGCGCTGGTCGACGCCAATACGCTCGACACTGCCTATGACGGCGATGCTTGGTCGAAGCGGCTCGACGGCGCTTTCTCCGACCTGTTCGGAACACAGGTGCGCGCGCTGTGGGTGCCCACCGGCACCGCGGCAAACTGCCTGGCGCTGACCGCGCTGTGCCCGCCGCATGGCGGCATCGTCTGCCACCGCGACGCGCACATCAATTGCGACGAGGGCGGCGCGCCCGAATTCTACACGCACGGCGCCAAGCTGCTCACCGCCACCGGCCCCGGCGCCAAGCTGACGCCCGAGGCGATCCACGCCGTGATCGATCCGATCCGCAACGACGTCCATCAGGTGCAGCCGCACGCGATCTCGATCACCAACGCCACCGAATATGGCCTGGTCTATACGCCCGACGAAGTCGCGGCGATCGGCGAGCTGGCCAAGGCCCGCAAGCTGGGCCTGCACATGGACGGGGCGCGCTTCGCCAATGCCGTGGCGCATCTCGATTGCCATCCAGGCGACGTCACCTGGCGCGCCGGGGTGGACGCGCTCAGCTTCGGCTTCGTCAAGAATGGCGGCATGAGCGCCGAGGCGCTGGTGTTCTTCCGTCCCGAACTGGCCGACGTGACGCTGTACCGCCGCAAGCGCGCCGGGCTGCTCTTCTCCAAGGGCCGCTATCTCGCCGCGCAGCTGCTGGCGATGCTGGAGAACGATGTCTGGCTCGCCAATGCCCGCGCCGCCAATGCCGGGGCACGCCTGCTGGCCGATGCCGCGGGCGACCGGCTGGTCCATTCGGTGCAGGCCAACGAGGTGTTCCTGAAGGCGAACCCGGCGGAAGCCGAAGCCCTGCGCGCGCTCGGCTTCGACTTCTACGACTGGGCCGAGGGCGAAATCCGCCTCGTCACCAGCTGGGACCAGGCGGAGGACGCGATCAGGCCGCTGGCCCAGGCGATCGCGGCGCTGTGATCGGGGCACCGGCCCCGCCGCGCTCGGCGCGGATCACCGTGCTGATCCCCTTCCTGCTGGTGACGCTGATCTGGGGCTCGACCTGGCTGGTCATCAAGGACCAGCTCGCGGTGGTGCCGCCCAGCTGGTCGGTGAGCTATCGCTTCCTCGTCGCCGGGGTGACGACGCTCCTCTGGGCGACGTTCCGGCGCGACCGGCTGCTGCTCGACGCGCGCGGCTTCCTCTTCGCCGCGTGCCTGGGGCTCGCCCAGTTCGTGCTCAACTTCAACTTCGTCTACCGCGCGGAATCACACGTCACTTCGGGCGTGGTGGCGGTGGTCTATGCGCTGCTGCTGGTGCCGAATGCGATCCTCGCGCGCATCTTCCTCGGCCAGAAGATGGGGCGGCAGCTGCTGATCGGCTCGATCGTCGCGATGGCGGGCGTGGCGCTGCTGTTTCTCCACGAGGCGCGGCTCAACCCCGTTGGCCCACACGAGGCACTGCTCGGCATCGGCATCGCGCTGGCGGGCGTGCTCTCCGCCTCGGTCGCCAACGTGATGCAGGCGACCGACACCGCCAAGGCCTATCCGATGGCGACCACGCTTGGCTGGGCGATGCTGATCGGATCGGCGCTCGATGCGGGCTTCGCGCTCGCCACGGTCGGGCCGCCGGTGATCGAGACGCGGCCGGCCTATCTGCTCGGCATCGTCTATCTCGGCGTGATCGGCTCCTCGATCACCTTCACCATCTATTTCCAGTTGATCCGCACCATCGGCCCGGCCAAGGCGGCCTATACCAGCGTGCTGATCCCGGTGATCGCGATGCTGCTGTCGACGCTGTTCGAGGGCTATCGCTGGTCGCTGCTCGCGGTAGGCGGCGGCGTGCTGGTGCTGGTCGGGCTGGTGCTGGCCTTGAGGGCGCGCAGGCCCAACCGGTAATCGGCGTAGCGCGGCCGCCAGCCGAGCAGCCGCTTCGCCTTGCCGTTCGCCACCCGCCGGTTCTCGGCATAGAAGGCGCGCGAGGCGGCGCTGAGCTCGACTTCGTCGGGCGTCACCGCCGGGCCGGGATCGATGCCGAGCAGTTCGGCGGCATAGGCGAGCACCTCGGCCTGCGGCGCCGGCAGGTCGTCGGCGAGATTGTACGCACCGGGCGATCCCTTGAAGGCCGCGATCACGCCGGCGACGAGATCGTCGACATGCACGCGGCTGAATACCTGGCCCGGAAAATAGACGCGCGTCGCCCCGGCCGCCATCCGCTCCAGCGCCGAGCGCTCGGGGCCGTAGATGCCCGGCAGCCGGAAGACATGCGCATGGGGCAGCGCCCCCCAGCCGAAATCCGCCTTGACCCGGCCGCCGCGCCGCCCCCGCAGCGGCGCGCTTTCGTCCACCCAGCCGCCGCCAGTATCACCGTAGACGCCCGTCGAGGACAGATAGCCGAGCCACTTTCCGCTCGCCGCGAGATCGGCGCCATAGGCGGCGAGCACCGGATCGGCCTCGCCCGGCGGGATGCTGGAGAGGATATGCGTCGCCATCGCGATTTCCGCACGGGTGCGCGCCTGATCGGCAAAGGTCGCGCGGTTGACCGTGGCGACGATACCGCCCCCGGCCTCCACGGCAGCCATCAGCCGCGAGGCGGTATAGCCGGGCCCGAAGACGAGCAGGCGAACGACGCTCACGGCGCGCCCCCGAACAGCGTCCCGAAAAAGTCGCCCGGGTTCCAGCTCGGCCGCGCGTCGCCGTCCGCGAGCGCCTGCACCGTGGCGAGGCCGACATGCTTGTATTTCACCGCCGAATTCCAATCGAACGGGAGGTCGATCTGGTCCGACGGCTTGTGGTAATTCTCGTCGAGGAACTTGCGCGCCGCTACTGCGCCGGTGCCGCCGGGACCGGTATCGATCGACACCGCCGGAATGCCCGCCTGCACGAAGCTGTAATGATCCGAACGGACGAAGAACATTTCCTCGGGCGCGGGATCAGGCACCACGCCCAGCCCTTCCGCCTTGGCCGCGGCAGCCACCACCGGGCCGATGCTCGAGCGCTCGCCGCCCAGCACAATGAGATCGACCAGCGGATAGGTGAGGATCGGCATGTCGAAATTGACGTCCGCGACGATCGAACCTTTGGGCACCGTCGGAAAATGCGCGAAATAGTCGGAGCCGATCAGCCCCTTCTCCTCGGCGGTGAGCGCCACGAACAGCAGCGAGCGACGCGGGCGCTTGCCGCTTTCCTCGATGGCCTTGGCGATCTCCAGCAGCATCGACACGCCAATCGCATTGTCCATCGCGCCGTTGTAGATCGTGTCGCCCTTCACCGGCTCGCCGACGCCGACATGGTCGAGATGCGCCGACAGCACCACCGTCTGCGCCTTGAGCGCGGGATCGCTGCCCTCGATCATGCCCACCACATTGTGGCTGTCGCGGGTCGACAACCGAGTATTGCTCGCCACCGCTAGCGTGCCGGCGAGCGCACCCGTCGGCATGCGGCTCCCCTTCGTCTGTGCGGCGAGCACGTCGGACCAGCGCAGCTTCGCACCTTCGAACAGCTTGGTCGCGCCGGCCTGGCTCACCTGGCCGACGACCGGCGCCTGGGGCGACACCGCATTGGCGACGCCGTCCGGGCCCGCCCAGCCGGTGCGCGGATAGGCATAATAAGGCGCGAACTTCTCGACGCTGAAGTCCTTGGCGCGCGTGATCGTCTCGACGATCAGCACGGCCTTGGCACCGAGCGCCGCCGCCAGCCGCGCCTTCTGCCCGTCGTCGCCGAAATGGGCGTTGACCTCGTTGGGCAGGCCCTTGGGGGTGCCGTCGAGGATCGCGACGATCTTGCCGCGCACGTCCAGCCCCTTGTAGTCGTCGCGCTTCCCCTGCGGATAGACGATGCCGTAGCCGGCAAAGACCAGCTCGCCTTCCGCCTTGAAGTCCGGGGCGGAGGGCACCGGCTCGTTGACGAAATCCTTGCCAAAGGCGAACGGCACGTCCTTGCCCCCGCGCTTCAGCACCCAGCTCGCCTTCTCGGCGGGGCGATAGGTGGTGAGCTTGACCGGCTGGAACCAGCCGCCGTTCGCGCCCGGCTTGAGTCCGATCGCCAGCATCCGCGCCGCCACATATTCGGCCGCCACGTCGAAGTCGCGCGTCCCCGCCTCGCGCCCGCGCAGCGCGTCCGAGGCGAGGAACTGGACATGCGCATTGATCGCCGCCTGCTCCGGCGTGAGCGGCGCCGCCTGCTGCGCCAGCGCGGGGCTGGCGAGCAGGAGCAGGGCAAGCAGCGAACGCTTCACCAGGGCTTACTTCGCGCCCGGACCGTCATAGGTGAGGCCGAAGAAGTCGCCCTTGTTCCACACCGGCTTCGCGTCGCCATTGGCGATCGCGTTGGCGATGCGGAAGTTCACGTCGACGAAGCGCACGCCCGACTGCCAGTTGATCGCCGGCTGCTGGTCGATCTGGTCCGAGGGCTGGTGATAATGGTTCTTCATGAAGTGGTCGATCGCGGCGCGGCCCGGGCCACCGGCACCCGGCCACAGGAACACCGAGGGCACGCCCTTGCGCACGAAGTTATAATGGTCCGAGCGCACGAAGATATTCTCGCCGGGCAGCGGGTCGTCCGACATCTTCACGCCGATCTCGGCCGCCGCCTTGGCGACGATCGGGCCGAGCGTCGAATGGTTGGCGCCGTAGACCACGATATCATCGAACGGATAGGTGATGATCGGCATGTCGAGGTTCACGTCGGCGACGATGGTGTTCTTGATCGTCGGGTTGTTGGCGAAATAGTCAGAGCCGACCAGCCCCTTCTCCTCGGCGGTCACCGCCAGGAACAGGATCGAGCGGCGCGGCTTGGTGCCCGCTGCCTTGAAGCGCTTGGCCTCCTCGATCAGCGAGGCGGTGCCGATGGCGTCGTCGAGCGCGCCGTTGTTGATCGTGTCGCCCTTCGCGTCGGGCTTGCCCACGCCGATGTGATCGAGATGCGCGGAAAGCACGACGACGTCGCCGGCCAGCTTGGGGTCGCTGCCCTCGATCAGGCCGGCGACGTTGAAGCTCGGCATCGGCGTCAGCGTGGTCTTGGTCGCGATGGTCAGCGTGCCCGGCAGTTGCATTGCCTGGAAGGTCGCGCCGTCCACCGCGGCGGCCTTGGCGATCGCGGTCCAGGGGGTCTTGGCGCCAGCAAACAGCTTCTCGGCGCCAGCCATGCTGAGCATCCCCAGCCCCGGCGTGCCGGGTGCCGCGATATGGCCGGTGCCGTCGGCATTGCCCCAGGTGACGCGCGGGCGGTTGGCATAGGCCGCGTACATCGCGAACGGCCGCGACTTGGCGGTGAGCGGCGACTCGAGCGTGATATAGCCGATCGCGCCGTGCTTCTTCGCGATCTCCGCCTTCGCGGCGGGGTTCTGGAAGTGCGCGCCTTCCTCACTCGGGAAGCTCGACGGCGCGCCGCCGAAAAAGGCGACGATCTTGCCCTTCGCGTCGACGCCCTTGTAGTCGTCGCGCCCCAGCCCGACAATGCCATAGCCGACGAACACCACCGGCGCGGTGACGCTGTATTCGGGCTTTTCCGGGTTCGCGCCGGCAACGAAGTCCTTGCCCGCGTCGAGCATGACCGGCGCCGCTTTGCCACGGCTGATCGACATCGCGCCGCCGCCGTCCAGCTTGTAGCTGACCAGCGGCACTTTCTGCAGATAGCCGCCGTCATCGCCCGCCGGCTTGAGACCCGCGGCGTAGAATTGCGACGCGACATAATTGGCCGCGATCTCGAACTCCGGCGACCCCGCCTCGCGCCCCTTCAGCGCATCCGATGCGAGAAACATCACATGGCTCTTGAGCGCCGCCTGATCGGCCGGCAGCGGCGCGGTGATGACAGCGTTTCGCTCGGCCGCGGTCTGGGCGAGCGCAGGCGACGCCGCAACGAGGCAAATGGCGAGGGGCACAATCGGTCGAAACATTGGGTTTCCCTGTTGGTCGCAATAATATTTCAAGCGTAGCAGGGATGATAGGGCGGTCAATTGCCACCCGCATATCCGCAGCGCGTTTCGATTCCCCAAGGTCGCGGCGATGCGTGGATGACGCGTCCGGTGACGCTAATCGAGAGAATAGAGTAGCAGCCGCGACGGCTTGTCCTATATCGAATGGGTATGAGTGACGCCCGCATCGCCGCCGCAGCTCCCCAGGCCATTCGCCGTGAGGACTATCGTCAACCCGATTGGCTGGTACCCGAGATCGCGCTCGATTTCGATCTAGACCCCGCCGCGACGCGGGTGCGCGCCACGCTTCACGTCACCCGCAACGGGGCGCATGATCGCGCGCTGGTGCTGAACGGTGACGGGCTCGAAGCCGCCGCGGTGAAGGTCGACGGCGCTGCCGCGCAGAACTGGCGGATGGACGGGCAGGATCTGGTGATCCCGCTGACCGGCGACGCCCATAGGATCGAAACCGAAGTGGTGATCGCGCCCGAGCGCAACACCCAGCTCCAGGGCCTCTACGCTTCGTCGAACATGCTCTGCACCCAGTGCGAGGCCGAGGGCTTCCGTCGCATCACCTTCTTCCCCGATCGGCCCGACGTGCTCTCCAGGTACAAGGTGCGCATGGAAGCCGACAAGGCGCGCTTCCCGGTGCTGCTCGCCAATGGCGATCCGATCGCGCAGGGCGATGTCGAGGGCGGCCGCCATTGGGCGGAGTGGCACGATCCCTTCCCCAAGCCGAGCTATCTGTTCGCGCTGGTCGCGGGCGACTTGGTCGCCAACACCGGCAGCTTTACCACCATGTCCGGCCGCGAAGTCCAGCTGGGCATTTATGTCCGCGCGCCCGACCTGCCCAAGACCGACCACGCCCTCCACGCGCTGAAGCTCAGCATGAAGTGGGACGAGGACGTCTATGGCCGCGAATATGATCTCGACGTGTTCAACATCGTCGCGGTGGACGACTTCAACTTCGGCGCGATGGAGAACAAGGGGCTGAACGTCTTCAACAGCCGCTACATCCTCGCCGACCCCGACACCGCCACCGACTGGGATTATGACGCGATCGCCGCGGTGGTCGCGCACGAATATTTTCACAACTGGTCGGGCAACCGCATCACCTGCCGCGACTGGTTCCAGCTCAGCCTCAAGGAAGGCTTCACCGTCTTTCGCGATCAGGGCTTCTCGGCCGATCAGGGATCGGCAGCGGTCAAGCGGATCGAGGACGTGCGGTCCTTGCGCGCCAGCCAGTTCCCCGAGGATGCCGGTCCGCTGGCGCACCCGGTTCGCCCGGACGAATATATCGAGATCTCCAACTTCTACACGGCGACCATCTACAACAAGGGTGCCGAGCTGATCCGGATGATGGCCACCATCCTGGGCCCGAGCAAGTTCCGCGCCGCCACCGATCTCTATTTCGATCGCTTCGACGGCACCGCCGCCACCTGCGAGGATTTCGTGGCGAGCATGGAGGAGGCCGGCGGGGTCGATCTCGGTCAGTTCCGCCGCTGGTACAGCCAGGCGGGCACCCCGCGCGTCTCGGCCAATCTGGTGCAGGACGGCGCCACCACGCGCCTCGCGCTCGCGCAGACCGTGCCGCCCACGCCGGGCCAGCCGGTCAAGGAGCCGATGGTCCTGCCCCTCAAGATCCGCCTGTTCGGCGAGAAGAGCGGCGCCCCGCTGATCGACGAGCAACTGGTGCTGCTCGACAAGCCCGAGCAGGAACTGCGCTTCGACAATCTGCCCGAGCGCGCGGTGCTGTCGATCAACCGCGGCTTCTCGGCGCCGGTGATCGTCGACGCCAATCGCAGCGCGGCGGACCTCGCCTTCCTCTCGGCGCATGACGACGATCCGTTCGCGCGCTACGAGGCGATGCAGCAGCTGATGCTCGATACGCTGGTCGCCGCGGTGACCACCGGCAAGGGCGAGCATGGCGCGCTGGTCGATGCGGTGCGCAACACGCTGACCGATCCGTCGCTCGACCGCGCCTTCATCGCCGAGGCGGTGCTGCTCCCCTCGGACAGCTTCATCGGCGACCAGATGGCGGTGGTGGATCCCGACGCGATCTTCCGCGCGCGGGAAGCGCTGCGTGCCGATCTCGGCAACCTGCTCGAGGCCGAATGGCGCGCCGCCTATGAGGGCGCGCGAGCGAACCGCTTCGAATATTCGCCGGCTGCAAAGGGCGCGCGCCGCCTGAAGAATGTGGCACTCGGCTATATCGCCGCGAGCGGCGCGGCCGATGCGGCGGAGCTTGCCTATGCCCAGTTCGACGCGGCCGACAACATGACCGATCGCCAGGGCGGCCTCGCCACCCTGGTCAACGGCACGTCGCCGCTGCGGGAGAAGGCGATCGAGGCCTTCTACCAGCGCTATGCCGGCAACGCGCTGGTGCTGGACAAATGGTTCCAGACCCAGGCGCTTTCCTCGCGCGAGGACACCCTCGCCGCGGTCGAGATGTTGGCCCGGCATCCGGACTTCACGCTCGCCAACCCCAACCGGGCGCGGGCGCTGGTCGGGGCGTTCAGCATCAACCAGCGGGCATTCCACGATCCTTCGGGTCGCGGCTACCGCTTCGTCGCGGACCAGTTGATCGCGCTCGACAAGCTCAACCCGCAGACCGCCGCCAAGCTGGTGCCGCCGCTCGGCCGCTGGAAGCGCTTCGATCCCACCCGCGCCGCACTGATGCGGGGCGAGCTGGAGCGGATCGTCGCCAGCCCCGGGCTGAGCAAGGACATGTTCGAGCAGGCCACGAAGTCGCTCGACTGATGCTCCGGCTGCTCACCGCCACGGTACGTGACTCCGCCCGGGTGCGGACCGTCGCGGCCGTGGCGGCGCGCTTCGGGCTGGGCGTGTTGCTGGAGAAGCTCGGCTTCACGGGCGAGGCGGATGCCGCCGATCCCGAGACGGGCGCACTGCCGCTGCCCCGCCGTACCCGGCTGGCGCTGGAGGCGCTGGGCCCCACCTATGTGAAGATCGGCCAGATCCTCGCGACGCGCGGCGACCTGCTGCCGCCCGACTGGATCGCCGAGCTGGAGCTGCTCCAGAGCGCGGCGCCTACCCTGCCCTTCGAGGCGATCCGGGCCGAGGTGGAAGCTGCGCTCGGCATGCCGCCCGAGGAGGCCTTCGCTTGGTTCGATTCTCAGCCGCTCGCCGCCGCCTCGATGGCGCAGGTGCACCGCGCGCGGCTGGCGGACGGCCGCGAGGTGGTGCTGAAGGTCCGCCGCCCCGGCATCCGCGCGGCGATGGAAGCGGACCTTCGGCTGATCGGCGAGCTTGCCGCTTTGGTCGCGAAGAGCAGCGCCGAGGCGCGGCGGTTCGAGCCGGTGGCGCTCGCCCGCCAGCTCCGCCAGGCGCTGCTGGAAGAACTCGACTTCACCAACGAGAGCCGCAACGCCGATCTGCTGCGCGCCGACATGGCGGACACGCCGAACGTCGTGGTGCCCGAGATCCATTGGCAATGGACCTCCGAGACGCTGCTGGTGATGGACTTCATCGCCGGCGTGAAGCCGGTCTCGGGCGAAGCGCTGCGCGCCGCCGGCATCGATCCCGAGGCCATCGCCGAACTGGGCGCCGATACCGTGATCGCGATGGTGCTGGTGAACGGTCGCTTCCATGCCGATCCGCATCCCGGCAATCTGCTCTGCCTGCCCGGCGACAGGCTGGCGCTGCTCGACCTCGGCTCGATCGGCCATGTCGGCCCCAAGCGCCGCGACGAGTTCATCGCCTTCGTACTCGCGCTGACCACCGGCAACGCCCGCGCGCTTGCCGACACGCTGGCGCTGTGGAGCGAGGGCCACGACGTCCCCCGCCGCACGATCGACTGCGCGGCTGAGGCGATCGTCCAGCGCCATGGCGGCGGCAAGCTGGTCCTGTCCGCGATGATGCCCGATTTTCTGCGGCTACTGCGCGAGGAAGGCCTGGTGCTGCCGCCCGACCTGCTGCTCGTGTTCAAGGCGATGGTGACGATGGACGGCGTGCTCGATCGTATCGCGCCGGGCTTTGACCTGTCGGGCGCGATCGGGCGGGCGCAGATCGCGCTGCTGGCGAACCGCTTCGGGCCCGCACGAATGGCGGCAAGTTCGGCGGCGCTCGCGCTCGCGCTGGTGGAGCTGGGCGAGGATACGCCGCGGTTGCTGCGCGCCGCGGCGGCGCGGCTGGAGGCACCGATTGCGGAAAGCGGCGTGGCGCAGTCCATCGCCAAGGCCGGTGGGTGGATCGCGACTGCGCTGGTGGCTGGCGCCGGGCTGATCGCTTTGGCGCTCTGGCTGGGCTGAATTAGCGTTTCCTCCCCCGCCAGGGGGAGGTGGCGCCGAAGGCGACGGAGGGGGAGGATGCCAGAACCTTTCGAGCCGTCGTGCTTCCTCCCCCTCCGAGCCGCTGCGCGGCCCACCCCCCCTGGCGGGGGAGAATACGCTTTCACTATTCTTACGCCCCCATCACGTTCTCGCCGCGCTGCACCGTCGCGCTATGCCCCACGCTCGCCTTGAGGCTGCGCTCGGCAACCGTGTCCACGAACACCCAGTCGTTGCGCGCCTGGTCTGGCGTGAGCGTCAGCGCCATGTAGCCGCGGCGGCTGGTGTCGCACCATTTCAGCTCGGGGTTGGCCTTCACCAGGCCCGCCGCGACCACCTTCGGATCGGTCTTGAGCGCGCTTTCGAAGCCCGGCGACGTCACCGCCTGCCCGGCGAACTCGACGCCCGCCGCCTTGCCGTCCTGCGCGAGGTCGAACGCCCAGGCATTGTGGCTGTCGCCGCATACGACCAGCAGGTTGGCGCCCATGCTCTGCGACGACTTGAGGAACCGCGCGCGTGCCGCCGGGTAGCCGCCCCAGCTGTCATAGCCGAGCGGCAGGCCCAGCTTGCCCGCCAGCACGCCCGCCTGAACATAGGCCTTGGCACGGGGATCGGCGTCCGGCGCCAGCCAGTCCATCGCCGCGGCGGGCGTCACCAGATTGCCCATGATCGTGCCGAAGCCGACCACCTGCCAGCGCTGCCCCGCCTTCACCGAGCGGCGCATCGCATGGTCGAGCCACACTTCCTGCTCGCTGCCG
Source organism: Sphingomonas sp. (assembly GCF_032114135.1). Taxonomy (GTDB): domain Bacteria; phylum Pseudomonadota; class Alphaproteobacteria; order Sphingomonadales; family Sphingomonadaceae; genus Sphingomonas. The sequence goes on along the minus strand of NZ_DAMCTA010000003.1, from coordinate 270,668 downwards.
AGCATCGTCACCGCCGGATCGTGCCAGGCGCCGTCGCGGAACGCGGTGAGCGCCTTGACCGGATCGGCTTCCTTGAACAGCGGCGCGACATCGGGCTGCTGGCTGCGCGCGAGCAGGCGGCTCTCGGTGCGGAAGAAGGTCGCCAGCGTTCCGATCTCGTAGGTGCCCCAGGGCGTTTCGGAGACCGGCATCCACTCGCGGAACACCTGCATCGCCGCCGCCTTGCGGGCGCTCCAGTCGCCTTCCGTATCGGGCTGGTGATTCTCGGCGCCGCCTTCCCAGCTGTCGTTCGCGCTTTCATGGTCGTCCCACTGCACGAGCATCGGCTTGGCCGCGTGCAGCGCCTGCAGGTCGGGATCGGCGCGGTAGCTGGCGTAGCGCAGGCGATAGTCGGCAAGGTGGATCATCTCGCCTGCCGGCTCGGGCCAGCGACCACCGATCGCGCCGCCGGTCGGTGCATAGCCGCCCTTGGCATATTCGTAGAGATAGTCGCCAAGGTGCACCCACAGGTCGATATCGTCGCGGGCGGCGGCATGGCCATAGGCGTTGAACCAGCCGAACGGCAGGTTCGAGCAGGAGAAGATCGCGATGCCGAAGCGGCGCGCATCGCCCAGCGGCAGCGTCTTGGTGCGACCGACGGGCGAGAAGCTGCCGTCAGGTGCCACGAAGCGGTAGAAATAGCGCGTGTCGGGCGCGAGGCTGGAAACGGTCACCTTGGCGGTATGGTCGCGCCACGGGCCGGTGATCTGCTCGCCCTCGGCGACGATTCGGGTGAAGTCGGCGCTGGTGGCGATCTGCGCGCGCAGCTTCACCGCGCCGCCGTCGGCGGGGACGTAGCGCGTCCACAGCAGCATCGTGTCCGGACCCGGCTCGCCGCTCGCTACCGAATGGGTGAAGCCGCGGGCGGTCGCCTGGGCCAGCGCCACACCGGGCAGCGCGAGCGCGCCGATGCCGAAGGTTCCGGTGAGCAGCAGCGATCGGCGGTCGAGTCGAAGAGTCATTTGGTCGCGTCCCTTTGTCGGTCGGGCGCTCCCTGCCGCGGGTAGGTGTCGTGTTCGTGACAGCGGCGCAAAGCTGGGCTAGGCATTTGGCGAATCGAGTTTTCGGGGCGTTACGAACTGGGGGAACGCACCCTGCCGAGCGGCAAAGCCGCCGGCGGCACGGAGACGAAGGCGCACGTGAAAGCATTCCCAACCGCGCCGGGCACCGCCCGGTCGCCTCGCCGCAGCGGTGCGGCAGCAGCGAGCGGCACCGCCCGCTGATGGCAACGCAGATCGAAAGGTTCGGCACTGCCGAACCAAGGGTCGGGCTGGCTGCGGTCGCCGCAGCAGTGCCCCGCTGGCTGGTGCTTCTCGCCACGGCGGTGGTCGTTCGCGCCGTCACCTTCGGCAACCCGTTGGTGGCGGTGGACGAGCAATTCTACTGGGTCACCGCCGAACGGATGCTGCGCGGTGCCCTTCCCTTCGTCGACATCTGGGATCGCAAGCCGGTCGGGCTGTTCCTGCTGTATGTGCCCGCGGCGGCGTTGGGCATGCCCTGGGGCATTCTCGCCTATCAGTTGATGGCGCTCGCCTGCGTCGTCCTCACCGCCGGCCTCATCGCACGGATTGCCGATCGCGTCGGCTGGAGCGCGGGTGCGATGCCGGCGGCGCTGCTGTACATCCTGATGCTCAACACGGCGGACGGCCAAGGCGGGCAGGCACCGATCTTCTACAATCTGCTCACCATCGGCGCGGTCGCGTTGCTGCTGCCGCGCCTTGGCGATCGCGACGGCGATCCGGCGCGTGTCGGCCGCAACCTGCTGGCGATGCTGCTGATCGGGATGGCGCTCCAGGTGAAGTACACCGTGCTGTTCGAAGGCCTGTTCTTCGGCCTGTGGCTGCTCCGCCGCGAAGCCGTTCTGGGGGCGAGCATGGCCCATCTCGCACGGCGCGGGCTGGGCTACGCGGCGATGGCGATGCTACCCACCCTGCTCGCCGCAGCCATCTATGCCTGGCTCGGCCATCTCGATGCGTGGACCTATGCGAATTTCGGCTCGATCCTCGACCGCCGCAGCGATCCCTTCATCGATCTGGTCGGCGCCTTCTTCGAAGTGATGGTGCCGCTCGCGCCGCTGCTGGTACTGAGCGGGCTCGGCTGGGCGCGGATGCAGCGCGCCGGCGGCCCTTCCGCCAGCGCGCGACTGCTGCTCGGCTGGCTGATCGCGGCGATGGTCGGGCTGCTCGTGTTCGGCTCCTGGTTTCCGCATTATGCGCTGCCAGCGATGGTGCCGGGCAGCCTGTGCTGCGCCGCCTTCTTCGCCCAGGACCGTAACGGGCGCGGCATCGTCGCGCCGGCCCTGCTCGCGGTGGCGCTGATCGCCGGCACGATCTGCGTGCTCGTTGCCCAGACCAAGCGCGGCAACGCTACCCAGCTCGCGACGATCGCCGATGTGATCGGCCGGGGCCAAGGCTGCCTCTATGTCCAGTCGGGCGACTCGATGCTGTACGGCGCCACCGGTCGCTGCGCGCTGAGCGCGTGGCTTTTCCCCAGCCATTTGTCGCGCGAGCGCGAAGACGGTGCGCTAGGAGTGGATCAAATCGCGGAGGTCGATCGAATTTTCGCACGGCACCCTGCGGTGGTGGTGATGCGCACGCCCTTCCGCGGCGAGCGACCCACGGTGCGGGCGCGGGTGGCGCACCACCTGCACCGGCTCGGCTATTCGACGCGCGGCACCTATCTGATCGGCACCGTGCCCACCACCGTCTATGCCGCGCCCGAAACTTCCGCAGCCGAACCGCCACGCCGGGCGGCCAGCAAGCCGGCATAATAGTCCATCAGCGCGGCGGCATGATCGGCGTCGCTGCGGACCTTCGCGGCCCCCACCCGCGCGGCATGCCGCAGGATGGTCTGATCGCGCGCGAACAAGCTGCGGATGGCGTCGGCCGCCGATAGCGTGTCGCGTGCGGCATAGGTTTCGGCGAAGGGCGGCTCGGCGATCTCGGCGAACCCGCCCTCGTCCGGACCGATCAGCGGCAGTCCGGATGCGAGCGCCTCCCAGACCACCAGTCCGAACGGCTCTGCATCCGATCCGTGGATCAGCGCGTCGCAGCTGGCGATGATCCGCGACAGCCGCAGCCGATCATAGACCGGGCGGAAGATGCGGATGTGCGGGCTGTCGGCGATCAGCGCCTCCAGCTGTGAGCGCTGGGGCCCGTCGCCGAGCAGCATCAGTCCCACCGGCAAGTTGTTCGCCGCCGCCTCCACCGCCTCGATCACCAGCGGCCAGCGCTTTTCCTTGTGCTGGCGACCCAGTCCGAGCAGCAGATGCCCTTCCGGCGGCAAGCCCAATTGGGCGAGCAACGACGCGCGCAGCTTCTCGTCGCGCAGATCGGGGGAGAACCACCCCCGGTCGATCCCCAGCGGTACCGACGCATCCACCTTGAGCCCGCGCCGCTCGAATCGTTTGGCGAGCGCGGGGCCATTGGTGACGAACGCGTCATAGTGCGCCAGGAATCGCGCCATATATCTGGTGTACCAGCCGAACGCCTGCTCGACTTGGAGCGGCGTCGCGATATTGTCCAGCCAGCGTTGCGGATAGGTGCCGACCAGGTCCCCATGCGCGAAATAGACCTTGAGCGCGTCACCCTGCCAGCGCCCCACCGTCCAGGCAGGCAGCCAGGGTGAGCTGTTCTCGACGATGTCCGGCTGCAGACGATCCAGTGCAGCCCAGACCGGCTCGTCCTTGACGAAGATGCGATAGTTGCGATCGAGCAGCAGCGGCGGCGCCTTGATCCAGTGGATCGCGCCGCCACCGGGGCGTTCCTCCACCGCATCCTCGGCCCCTGGCGCGACGACGATCAGCTCGTGCCCCAGATCAGCCATGAGGCCCATCTTGCGATCGAGGTAGGTGCGCACCCCGCCACCGGTGGGGGAGTAGAATTCGTTGACGTCGACGATGCGCATGCCGTTCCTCAATCGAGCGGGCTGAACCCTCCCAGGCCGCGAAGATATTGCGCCCGAATGTTCACGGTGGTCACGCCGTTCCCGACGCGAACCATCGCCTGACGCAATTTGGGACGGCTGCGGCCCAGGCGCTGGTTCGAGGGGAAGCCGGCACCGTCCGACCAGAAGTTGAACTTGTTCTTGCCGTCGCGATCATGGGTGAACAGCACCGCATATTCGCCCGGGGCCGGCACGCGGATGCACAGGATCACCGGGCCCGAGGGCGGCGTGTTTGCCCAGATGCGGCGGAAGGCCTTGCCTTCCTTGATCAGGTCGCGGTCGTCCTTGAGGAAATCCTCCTCGGTTGCAGGATAGATCTCCAGCTTTAGCCGGCCGCTGCGATCCTTGAGGCCGGTGATCTCGGCCTGGATGGCGGGTCCGCGTCCGCCGGTACAGGCGCCGGCATCCTCGCCCAGCGTCTGCGCCGACACCGGCTGCGCGGCGGCGACGGCAAGCAGCGTGGCGGCCAGAAGGTCGGTGCGCTTCATGCGGATTTCCTCGTAAGCAAAGCGTGCAGGCCGAAACCTGCGATCAGGACCATGTGTGCGACCAGCGATAGGCCGGCGATGAGCGCCATCAGTTCGGACAGCGCCTCGCCCTGGCCGATCACCATGATCGCGAAGCTGGCGAACAGCAGTTCCTTGTTCGGCACCAGCGGCAGGCGCCAGGCGAGCAGGCGCCCCGCGGAGAGCAGCAGCCAGATGCCGATCGAGACCTGCGGCATCGCAAAATGCCAAGCGAAGGCGATCAACACCGAACTGGTGATGATGCGGATGCAATGCACGCCGAACACCCACCACAGCTCGCCGCGCGGCAACGAGAAGACCCGCTTGGAGAAGATCAGGAAGGGCAGCGACATCGCGAAGATCACCGCGATCGAGCCCATCAGCGTGTTGAACTCGGCGGGCTTCAGCAGGTCGATGCCGAAGGGCAGCGCCATCGCCACCACCGTGAGCGTCATCGCATTGCCGGCGATCGCTGAGAGGATCGTCACGTCCTTCACCGCGCCGAACGGCGCTGCGATCATCTGCGTGCGCTGGCGCGCCCAGGCGTAGAAATAGGCCTCGCCCGAATAGCCGAGCAGCACTTCGTTGGCGATCCGCTTCTTGTTGAGTGCGATCATCCCGTCAAAGGGGATCCGCCAAAGCTTGCGGAAGATGATGAAGTCGAAGGTCGGCGAGGTCAGGTAATAGAACACGAAGACGAGGTAGAAGAGCGGATTGGTAGGCAACGCCCGCGCCAATCCGGCCAGACCGCCGCCGAACAGCTCTCGCCCAAGACCCACCACCATCAGCAGCGTCAGGCCCGCGCCGAGCCACATCGGCCAGCGACGCTTGATTTTCTCCACGGGTTCGAGCCCCGCAAGATCGGGTGCAGCCGGTAGCTCCGCCTCGGCCATGCGCGTGTTCACCGAAGCCTCCCCCGCCTGCCTGTTCAATCGATTCAAAAGCGCCACCGCAAAGACCGCAACAATCTCAAATATCCCGCGTTCTGGCGTTCACCCGGTCCTCCGGCACGCAGCGCGATGATGGGTCTTTCCCACCACATTGCGGTTTATTCCGGCAGCGATTTGGGCGCTAGAAAGGCAATTCGCAAGTAGTTGCTGTACCGCGCACCTCCGCCAACGTCCCTCCACATCATGACCTTCGCCGAATCGCTCGAAGGCGGCGGCGTCGAGCGCGCGATGCTTCGCATGGCGGCAGGATGGCTCGCGCGCGGCCACCGGGTGACGCTTGCGCTGGGTGCTTGCGAGGGCCCGCTGGCTGCCGAACTGCCCGCCGGCATCGAGCTGATCACGCTCGGGAGCCCACGATATTCCTCGTTGCTGGGGCTACCGCGGTTCGTGCGGCAGGTCGATCCGGATGTGCTGTTCTGCCCGGGCAACTATTATACGGCCGCCGCCGCGTTGGTCCGCCTGCGCCTTGGCCGGCGCTGCCCGCCGATCATCGCCAAGGTGTCGAACGCGCTGGTGCGGCCGGAAATGTCGCGCCTGGTCGCCTGGGGATATCGCCGGTGGCTGCGCCTGCATCCGCGCTTTCTCGATCGGGTCGTCGCCATGACACCGGCGATGGCTAGGGAGACCGCTGCGGAAATGGCAATGCCGGCGGACCGCGTCAGCATCATCGCCAATCCACCCGCCGAACGCATCCCCGCTGCCGCACCCATCGCACTGCCAAAGGGCCGCTACATCGTCGGCGTCGGCCGGCTGGCCCTGCAGAAGCGCTGGGATCGGCTGATCGACGCGCTCCCGCGGCTCGCAGACCGTTCGATCCGGCTCGTCCTGCTGGGCGAAGGCAGCGCCCGAACCGCGCTGGAAGCTCAGGTTGCGCGGCTCGGCCTTGGCGACCGGGTGTTGATGCCGGGTCATGTCGGCGATCCGCTGCCCGCGCTGAAAGCTGCTACCGTGGCCGCCCTGACCTCGGATTATGAGGGCGTTCCGGGCGTCGTGCGAGAAGCGCTGTCGCAGGGCACGCCGGTGGTCGCCACCGAGTCGAGCGTTGCCGTACGCGAACTGATCGACTCGCCCGCTCTCGGGACGGTGATCGCGCGCGAGGATGGCGACGCGCTCGTCGCGGCGCTGAATGACTGGTTGAAGCCCAACCACCCCCGCCCCGCCCCGCGCGCGGACGAAAGCGACTCGGTGGGTGCGTATCTCGCGCTGTTCAGCCGGCTCGCCCGTCAACGCGTGGCGTAGCGCAGGCCGATCCAAAGGGTTCGCGGGGTGGCGCGTTCGATGACGTTGCCGCCACTGATCCCCGCTTGCACTTCCGCGTCGAACAGATTTTCGGCACGCCCTTCGATCCGCAACGCGCGGGTGACCGGCACGCCGAGCGTGGCGTCCACGGTCCACGCCGAGTCGAGCCGGGCGCTGTTCTGGTCGTCCTCGAACCGCGCGCCGGCATAGCGGGCGGTCACCGAGGCATTGGCCAGCGCGGCGCGCCAGGCGAGCGTCGCCGATCCCTGGAAGCGCGGCGTCTGCGCCGGCCGGAGTCCATCGAGCGACGCCGCTGCGCCCGAGGCTTGGACGCGGCTGTCGGCATAGGCCCAAGACCCGGCGAGGCTCCAGGCGCCGAGTGTCCATTGCCCGTCCAGCTCGATGCCCTTGGCCTCGACTGCGTCGAGATTCTGCCGCTGGCGATAGGCTCCCGCCGCCGAGACGAAGCCGACGCCGGGGAAGGTCCCCGCCCCCCGCGCCAGCGTCACATTGGCGATCGCGCCGTCGAGGCGGTTCCAATAGCCGGTCGCGCGGAAAACGAGGTCGGGCAGCGGCCGCAGATCGACGCCCGCTTCCCCGCCCCACAGCCGCTCGGGATCGAGCCCCGCATTCGCAGCGGTGGCGTCGGCACCCGCACGGAACGGGCGGTAGAGCTCGTTGAGCGTCGGCAGGCGCCAGCCGCGATAGCCCGCCGCGCGCAGCGTCACCGGGCCCATCGCATAGGCAGCACCCAGCCGCCCGGTCGGCTCCCAGCCATGACGGTTGGTAAAGTGCGAGTCGGTCAGCACCGGCCCGGCGGCGAGCGGCGCTTCGAACAGGCTGCCGTCATAGATCGTCCAATGGTCGAGCCGCCCGCCGGCATCGAGCGTCAAGCCGCCGCCATTGTAGCTGGCATTGGCGAAGCCGCCGGTGGTGAGGCTCGCGCCGCCCGCGATCCGCCGCCGCGTCGGATTGGTGCCGACGAACGTGTAGAGTTCGCGGGTCTGGCCCGAGACGCGGCGCAGGTCGCCGCCGAGCCGCAGCGTGACGCCCCCACCCACCGGCGGGGCGACTTCGATGCGGCCGCCAATACCGGTCGCGGGCACTTCCTGCTGCACGACCGGGCTCACCGTGTCGCGCGCGGCGGAGATGCTGGCGAAGCCGCTCTCGAACTGCCGCACCTGCAGATAGGCGAGCGCGGACCAGCCCCATTCTCCCTTCTGCCCATTGCCGCGCTTGACGAGGCGCACGCTGGCATCGGCGCCCTTGCTCAGCACGTCGGTGAAGGCGGTGCCGCGATCGCGCTGGTCGGTGAAGCCTGAGAGGTTGGTCTGGAGCTCGGTGCCGCCGCCGACATCGGTGACGCCGCGCACCGCGACGCTGGCCTGCTCATAGGGCGCGGCTCGATCGACGCGACCGGGGTTCACGATCGGCACGAAGCCGTCGCTGCGGCCATATTGCCCGGCGACGGTGAAGAAGCCGTTGCGGACCGGCACCGCGGCGACGGCGTTCGCGTCGACGCTGTTCCGGCTGCCGTAGAAAGCGCCAAGGTTCAGCAAGCCCAGTTCGGCCGGACTGCCGCTCTCCAGCTCCACCGTGCCCGCCAGCGCGCCGGGCCCGGCAAAGCCGCTGCCACCGCCGCGCGTCACGCGGATGCCGGCAAGCCGGCCGGGCATGTACGCCGGGAACGGCACCCAGCCGCCGAACGGATCGGTCTGCGGCACGCCATCGAGCAGCAACAGCGCACGGCTCGAGGCGTTGCCGCCCAGGCCGCGCAGGGTGATGCCCTGGCTGGTCGGATGTGCCGAGGTGGAGGTCGAACGGCGGAACTGGGCGAGCCCCGCGACATCGGCCAGCACATCCTCGATCCGGTTGCTGGCGGTGTCGGCGAGCCGGGCGCGGTCGATCGTCACCACGTCATAGGCGGCGTCGCCCGGCGGCACGTCGAGCCCGCGACCGGTGACGACGATCTCGTCCTGCGAACGATCCTGCGCAGCGGCAGGCGCCGCCACGCACAGCGCGGCAACCGCGCATCCCAGTTTCTCAAGCATGTGGCGCGACGGTATCCGGATGGGCGGCGACGAACGCCGGATGGGAAACGGCAGCCGCTTCCGCACGCAGCAGCCGCGGATAGGCGTCCAGCGGCACGGCGAAGCGCCGGGCATTGAACAGTTGCGGGACCAGGAAACAGTCCGAGATGTCGGGTGCGGCACCCCCGAGGAACGGGCCATTGCCGCCGGAGTTGCGCACCATCGCCTCCAGCGCCGAGAAACCCTCGGTCATCCAGTGCGCGGTCCAGGCCGAGCGGGTCGCGGCGTCGGCACCTACGCCATGCTCCAGATGGCGCATCACCCGCAGATTGTTGATCGGGTGGACGTCCATCCCGATCACCATCGCCCGCGCCAGCGCATCGGCCCGCGCATCGGGCTCCGCGGGGATCAGCCGCGGCTCGGGATGGCGCGCGTCGAGCCAGTCGAGGATCGCCAGGCTCTGGGTAAATACCCGGTCGTCGGCCTCCAGTGCAGGTACCAGCCCTTGCGGGTTGCGCGCGAGATGCTCGGGGCTGCGCTGGGCGTTTTCCAGCAGCGAAATCTCGTGCCGCTTATACTCCACGCCTTTGAGATTGAGCGCGATCCGCACCCGATACCCCGCCGAGGAGCGGAAATAGTCGTGCAGCACGAGCATCGGCTCAGTCCTTTTCGGAGTCGTCGTCGCTCTTCGGCTTCTTGCCGTTCAGCCGGGCATTGCTCTCAAGCGCCACCTTGATCATCGCCACCATCGGGTCGGCCAGCGCCAGTCCGAGCACGCCGAACAGCGTGCCGGCGAGGATCTGCGACGAAAGCGTCAGCGCCGGCGGCAGATCGACGGTGCGCTTGGCGACCATCGGGATCACGACATAGCCGTCGAAATTCTGCACGGCGAAATAGATGATGATCGCCCAGACGCCGGTTTCCTGCCCCGCACTGAACCCTACTGCCGCCATCAGCACGCCCGAGATGATCGCGCCGACATTGGGGATGAAGGCCAGCACGCCGGTGATGATGCCGAGCAGCAATGCCATCGGCACACCCGCGACGCTGAGCAGGATCCAGGTCAGCACGCCTTCGAACAGCATGCCGAGCAGGCGCCCCGCGAGCAGCCGCCGCATCGTCGTCGCCATGCCGCCCAGCATGTGGGCGAAGGCATGGCGCTGGTCGAGCGGCACCATCCATTGCAGCCCGCGCTCGTAGATGCGCGGCTCCAGCGCGATGAACAGGCCGAGGATCAGGATCATGACCATGCTGGTCACCGCGCCGATCGCGGTGCCCACGGCGCTGGTCAGCTTGCCCACCGACCCCAGCGCCTCGCGGATCATGCCGTTGATGTCCGAGCGGCCGGGCATCAGCCCCATGTCGGAGGCCCAGCGCGCGACGCGGTTTGCCTGGGTCTCCAGCGTGGTGCGCAGCTGCTCCGCCTGGTCGGAGATCTGCATGCCGGTACGATAGAAGACGAGGCCGAAAAAGGCGAAGACCAGGAGTAGCACCAGGCCGATCCGCAGGCCGCGCGGAATCGGCAGCACCTTGCCCAGCAGCCGTGCGCCGCCATCCAGCATCGAGGCGAAGACGAGGCCCGCGAAGATGATCAGCAGCGGCTGGATCAGCAGTACGATCAGCGCGATGCCCACCGCCATGCCCAGCCACACCGCGGCCTTCTTAAACTCGGCGCGGGTAGCGGGGTCGCGAAACTCGTTCGGGCCCGGCTCGCGCACGACGCGGACGTGCGTGGACTCCAGCGGATCGTTGCTCATTTATCCTCGTGGGTAGGGTGCAGCGAAATGCCGAACCGATCCCCGCGGAAACCCGTGAACCACGTCAACGGGTTCCATGTCGACGAGCCGTCGCGCGAAAAAGTGATGAACTCGGCGCGGCCGCCCAGATTTTCCCACGGCACCGGCCCGCCGAGACCGCCCTGTTCCAGGCTGAAGCGGCTGTCGGCGCTGTTGTCGCGGTTGTCGCCCATCAGGAAGACATGATGCTTGGGCACCACCGTCGGCGGAAAACTGTCGCCGGCGGAATCACCCAGATCGGCAATGTCGTAACTGGCGCCGTTCGGCAGCGTCTCGCGGAACAGCGTCAGGCTGCAATAGGCCTTGCCCTGATGGACGACGCGGCGGCCCTCATAGAAGATCGATCCGCCACGTTCGGGGTCGGGGTCGCAGCGGGTGTTGCCGTCGATCGGCACCAGCCGTTCGCCCAGCGGCTCGCGCGCCACCTGCTTCCCGTTCAGCCAGACGATGCCGTCGCGCACCGCAATGGTGTCGCCGGGCAGGCCAATCACGCGCTTGATATAGTCGGTGCTATGCTGGGGCGGGGTGACGATGACGATGTCGCCGCGCTCGGGCAGCCTTCCCAGGATGCGGCCTGGGATCGGCGGCAGCATGTGGAAGGTCGGCGTGACGAAGGAATAGCCGTACGGATATTTGCTGACGATCAGCTGGTCGCCCACCCGCAGCGTGGGCAGCATCGATTCCGAGGGGATGTAGAAGGGCTTGGCGATCAGGCTGTGAAAGGCGAGCACCCCCAGCACCAGCCAGACAAGGCCGCGCAGTTCGGCCCACCAATCGGTGCCCTGGCGTGTGGCGCTCTGGCGTCGCTCGCTCCGCTTGCTGCTCAACGCCAGTTCGTCCACCCCCATTACCTATCCTTTTCCGCCGGCACGGCTTCGATCATCACCATCGCGAACGCCCAGGGCAGGTCGTCCGTGAGCGTCAGATGCACCTTGGCCACGTGTCCCGGTGGCGTCATGGCGTCAAGTCTCGCCTTGGCCCCGCCGGTCAGCGCGAGCGTGGGTGCGCCAGACGGTGCATTAACCACGCCGATATCCTTCATGAACACGCCGCGTTTGAAGCCGGTTCCGACCGCCTTGGAAAATGCTTCCTTGGCCGCAAAGCGCTTGGCGAGGGTCGCGGCGTAGGTGTGCGGGCGCTTGGCGGCCTTGGCGAGCTCGACCTCGGTGAACACGCGCTGCTCGAACCGCGTGCCGTAGCGATCGAGCGAATTGCGGATCCGCTCGATGTTGCAGAGATCCGATCCCAGCCCAAGGATCATGCGCTCACCGCGCCGAATCCATCAGCGTCCGCATGCGCTGGACTACGGGCCCGAGTCCGTCGAAGATCGCTTCGCCGATCAGGAAATGGCCGATGTTCAGTTCCATCACCTGCGGGATCGCGGCGATCGGCACGACATTGTCGAAGGTGAGGCCGTGGCCTGCATGCGGCTCGATGCCGTTGCGCGCCGCCAGCGCCGCCGCGTCGGACAGTCGCCTCAACTCCGCGGCCAGTTCCTCGCCTTCGAGTTCGGCATAGCGGCCGGTATGTAGCTCGACGACCGGCGCGCCGAGCCGGATCGCCGCGTCGATCTGGCGCGCCTCGGGCTCGATGAACAGCGACACCCGGCTGCCATTATCGCGCAGCTTGGCGACCATCGGCGCGAGCAGGTCGAACATGCCCGCCGCATCCAGCCCGCCCTCGGTCGTTCGCTCCTCGCGCTTTTCCGGCACGATGCACACCGCATGCGGACGGTGCTTCAGCGCGATCGCCAGCATCTCCTCGGTCGCGGCCATTTCGAGGTTGAGCGGCACAGTCAGCTCGGACGAAAGCCGGGCAATATCGGCATCGGTGATATGGCGGCGATCCTCGCGCAAATGCGCGGTGATGCCGTCTGCGCCCGCCTCCGCCGCGAGCAGCGCTGCGCGCACCGGATCGGGATAGCCGCTGCCCCGCGCATTTCGCACGGTCGCGACATGGTCGATATTGACCCCGAGGCGCAGCGTGCCCGTCATGCGGTGATGGTCCGGCTTCCCGGCTTGATCGCAGGGATCGCCGCGAGTTCGGGCGGCAGCTGGTCGGCCGGATACGCCGGCACGTCCAGCTTGGTGAGCGCGATCAGCGGCACGCCGACATCCGCCTTGCCGTTCGAGCGATCGACGATGCACGCCGCGCCGACGAGCGTGCCGGGGTGCTTCCGGATCGCCGCGATGCACTCGCGCGAGGACAGCCCGGTCGTGACGATGTCCTCCACCATCACCACGCGCGCGCCCTCGGGAATCTCGAAACTGCGGCGCAGCTGGAATTCGCCGTCCTCGCGCTCGACGAACACCGCCTTGCAGCCAAGCGCCCGCGCCGTCTCATAGCCGGGGATGATTCCGCCGATCGCGGGGGAAACGACAATGTCGACCTCGCCGAAGTTCTCGCGAATCAGCTTGCCGAGCGCACCGCACACCCGCTCGGTGCGGACCGGGTCCTCAAAGATGCGCATCTTCTGGAGAAATACGGGAGAGCGCAGACCCGAAGACAGGATAAAATGCCCCTCAAGCAACGCGCCTGCGTCGCGAAATTCGTCGAGGATGACGTCTCCGGTCAATGTCTGGGCTCCTGAAGTCAACGGTGGGTCGATCCTTTAAGTGGCGGGGGCTGCTACCGCAACCGCACGCGAAAAAGGTTGAGCATGGCCTTTTCCCAGCTATACCTTTGGTTCAAAGGGCCGCTAGGATGCCCCGGTTGTGCGTTCCTGGAGAGGGGTGACAACACCTTATGCGCAGTTTCTTGGTACCGACGATCCTGCTGGCCGCTGGTCTGGCCTTCGCTTCCCCGGGAGTGGCACAGCCCGCCGCCCCGGCTGCACCTGCCGCTTCCGCGGCACAACCCGCCCCTGCGGCCCCCGCCGCCAAGGTTGCCGATCCGACGCTGGATGCCGCTGGCAAGCCGCTGCACACAGCGGTGCCCGGCATCGGCGAGCCGGTCGACAAGGCCTTCTCGCTCCAGCAGCAGGTGACCCCGACCGGCCAGGAAGCGCACTGGTTCCACAACACCATCTTGCTGCCGCTCATCACGGTCATCTCGATCTTCGTGCTGCTGCTGCTGATCTGGGTGATCATCCGCTATCGCCGCGCCGCCAACCCGACGCCGTCGCGCACCAGCCACAATACCGCGATCGAGATCGTCTGGACGCTGGCGCCGGTGCTGATCCTGGTGGCGATCGCGATTCCGTCGATCAAGCTGCTCGCCGCGCAGTTCAAGCCGGCGCCCAAGGGCGCGGTGACGCTGAAGGCGATCGGCAATCAGTGGTTCTGGTCGTACGAATATCCCGACAACGGCAACATCCAGCTGACCGCCAACATGCTCAAGGAAGAGGGGCAGGTCGGCAAGGGCCAGCGCTATCGCACCGATGCCGACGGCCCCCGCCTGCTCGCCACCGACCAGCGCGTCGTGCTGCCGGTGGGCGTGCCGATCCGCCTCGTCACCACCGCGACCGACGTGATCCACAGCTGGGCGATGCCTGCCTTCTGGATCAAGCTCGACGCGATCCCCGGCCGCCTGAACGAGACGAGCTTCATCATCCAGAAGGAAGGCGTCTATTTCGGCCAGTGCTCCGAGCTTTGCGGCGCGCGCCACGCCTATATGCCAATCGCGGTCGAGGCGGTGAGCCCGGCCAAGTTCGCGCAGTGGGTCGCCTCGAAGGGCGGTACCATGCCGGGCGCTGCGGCCGAGCCGGCGAGCAGCACCGCCATCGGCAACGATGCGACCGACGCCACTGCCAATGGCACGACGGAGGCCGAACCCACGGTCAACGCCACCGCCACGCCGGCACCGTCCAACCAGCCTGCGACCGCGAACCCCGCCGGCGCCGGCAACACGGGCAACTGAGCCATGACCGATACTGCGCTCCCTTATTCCGCCGCGCACGACCATGCGCATGGCGACCATGACGCCGATCACAAGCCGGGCTTCTTCGCGCGCTGGTTCATGTCGACCAACCACAAGGACATCGGCACGCTCTACCTGATCTTCGCGATCTTCGCGGGGATCATCGGCGGCGCGATCTCGGGCATCATGCGCGCCGAGCTGATGCAGCCGGGCATCCAGTACCTGCCCTGGTGGGTCGCCAAGCTGCACGGCGAAGGCACGTTCGACGAGGCGATGCACTTCTGGAACGTTCTGATCACCGCGCACGGCCTGATCATGGTATTCTTCATGGTGATGCCGGCGATGATCGGCGGCTTCGGCAACTGGTTCGTGCCGATCATGATCGGCGCGCCGGACATGGCCTTCCCGCGGATGAACAACATCTCGTTCTGGCTGACGGTGGCGGGCTTCGTGCTGCTGATGCTCTCGCCCTTCGTCGGCGTCGGCGCGGGTACGGGCTGGACGGTCTATGCGCCGCTCTCCACCTATGGCGAGCCGGGGCCCTCGGTCGATTTCGCGATCTTCTCGCTTCACCTCGCGGGCGCGGCGTCGATCCTCGGCGCGATCAACTTCATCACCACGATCTTCAACATGCGCGCACCGGGCATGACGCTGCACAAGATGCCGCTGTTCGCCTGGTCGGTGCTGGTCACCGCCTTCCTGCTGCTGCTCGCGCTGCCGGTGCTCGCCGCGGCGATCACCATGCTGATCACCGACCGCAACTTCGGCACCGCCTTCTACGATCCGCAGTACGGCGGCGATCCGGTGCTCTACCAGCATCTGTTCTGGTTCTTCGGCCACCCCGAAGTGTATATCATGATCCTGCCGGGCTTCGGCATCGTCAGCCACATCATCGCGACGTTCAGCCGCAAGCCGGTGTTCGGCTATCTCGGCATGGCCTATGCGATGGTGGCGATCGGGCTGGTCGGCTTCGTCGTCTGGGCGCACCACATGTTCACCACCGGCCTGCCGGTGCAGGTGAAGATGTACTTCACCGCCGCGACCATGGTGATCGCGGTGCCGACCGGCGTGAAGATCTTCTCTTGGATCGCGACGATGTGGGGCGGATCGATCAGCTTCAAGACCCCGATGGTCTGGGCGATCGGCTTCATCTTCATGTTTACGGTGGGCGGCGTGACCGGCGTCGTCCTCGCCAATGGCGGCGTCGACGACTATATGCAGGACACCTATTACGTCGTCGCCCACTTCCACTATGTGCTGTCGCTGGGCGCAGTGTTCAGCCTGTTCGCGGGCTTCTACTACTGGTTCCCGAAGATGACGGGGAAGATGTACAGCGAGCTGCTCGGCCAGATCCACTTCTGGGTGTTCTTCGCCGGCGTGAACCTGCTGTTCTTCCCGATGCACTTCCTCGGCCTGCAGGGCATGCCGCGCCGCATTCCCGACTATACGGACCAGTATGCCTACTGGAACCACACGGCCACCGTTGGCTACATGATCATGGCGGCGGGCATGGCGGTGTTCTTCGTCAACGTCATCTATTCGCTGCTGGCCGGCCGCAAGGCGGAAGCCAATCCCTGGGGCGAAGGCGCGACCACGCTCGAATGGACACTGTCGAGCCCCCCGCCCTTCCACCAGTTCGAGACGCTTCCCAAGATCGACTGATCCGCGCCGCACCGCGCCAAGAGCCCCGGGGGAAACCTCGGGGCTTTTCGTTTCGGCGCAAAGGGCTGCCGCCGATGGGATAAAGTTGGTAACCGCTTCAGGCTATATCCGGCCCCGAACGAGTTGCTCACGCGTTCAGCTCGGCACGTCACACTTGGAGACCGTCTCATGCGCAGCCCCTATGCCGACTGGATGAAGATCGGCCTCGACAGCTGGATGCTGGGCATCGAAGCCTCGACTGTGATCGGGATGCGGCTGACCAAGCTCGCCGCGGGCGGCCCCGCCGCCACGGCCGAGGCGCAGCGCATGGTCGCCGAGAAGATGCAGGCCGCCTGGGAGCTGCAGGTCGCCGCCGCCACCGGCCGACTCGGCAGCACCCCGGAGGCGCAGGCGAGCAAGACGCTGAAGCATTACCGTCGCAAGGTACGCGCCAACGCCAAGCGGCTGGGCTGACACGCCTCTTTCGCCCGCCCGACACGCGTCGTATATCGGGAGCGATGATGTCCGTGACCAACGCCAATCCCGCACTGCCCGCCGATTGGCGCGATTTCCTTGCCCTCACCAAGCCCCGGGTGATGACGCTGGTCGTCTTCACCGGGCTGTGCGGGATGCTGGCCGCGCCGGTGCCGATCCACCCGGTGCTCGGCTTCACCGCGATCCTGTGCATCGCGCTGGGTGCCGGAGCCGCGGGCGCGCTCAACCAATGGTACGAGGCCGATCTCGACGCCAAGATGAAGCGGACGCAGGGACGTCCGCTGCCCGCCGGCCGGATGGACCGCCAGTCGGCGTTGCATTTCGGGGTGGGCCTCGCGGTGTTCAGCCTGGTGCTGATGTATGTCGCGATCAACCTGGTCGCGACGCTAATCCTCGCGGTCTCGATCCTGTTCTACGTGTTCGTCTACACGATCTGGCTCAAGCGCCGGACGCCGCAGAACATCGTGATCGGCGGCGCCGCCGGCGCCTTTCCCCCGCTGATCGGCTGGGCCGCCGCGACCGGCGATGTCGCGACGCTGCCGGTGTTGCTGTTCGCGCTGATCTTCCTGTGGACGCCGCCGCATTTTTGGGCGCTCGCGCTTTTCGTCAAGACCGACTACGCCAATGCCGGCGTCCCGATGCTCCCGGTCGTCGCAGGCGAGCGGACGACGCGGATCCAGATCGGCCTCTATACCCTGCCGATGATCGCCGCAGCCGCCGCGCCCTGGCCGCTGGGGCTGAGCGGCATGGTCTACGGCCTCACCGCCGCAGTGATGTCCGGCATCTTCCTCGCGATGGCGCTGCAGGTGGCGACCCGCCGCACCGAGCATGCGGTCGAGGGCGGGGACCGGATGATCCCGGAAAAGCGGCTTTTCAAATTCTCGATATTGTATCTGTTCGTGCTATTCGGTGCGCTCGTGATCGACAGGTGGATCGGATGAACGATTCCCGCGGAGAGGATGTGATTCGAATGCCCGCATCGGAACTGGAGCTGATCCGCGCGCGCCAACGATCGCGCGCCCGGGTGATGGCGCTGCTACTTGGCGGCTTCGTCGTGCTGGTATTCGCGATCTCGATCGTGAAGATGCAGCTCGGGCACGGCGGATGAGGATCAGCCGCAACCTGCGCGTCGGCCTGATGGGTGCCGTGCTGGTGTGCGGCATGACCGGGCTGGGTTTCGCCGCGGTGCCGCTCTACCGGATCTTCTGCGAGGCAACCGGGCTTAACGGCACCACGCAGCGCGGCCTGCGCGCGCCGGGTGCCACGGGGCAGAAGATCACCATCGCCTTCGACAGCAATGTCAGCCCCAAGCTGCCCTGGAAGTTCGCCCCCGAGCGCAGATCCGACACGATCGACATCGGTGGCCGCGACATGGCGTTCTTCACCGCCACCAACACCTCAAACCATCCGATCACCGGCACCGCCACGTTCAACGTCACGCCCGCGCAGGTCGGCAAATATTTCACCAAGATCCAGTGCTTCTGCTTCACCCAGCAGACGCTGCAACCCGGCCAGACGGTCCGCATGCCGGTGATCTTCTTCGTCGATCCGAAAATCCTGAACGATCCCGACGCGCGCGACGTCCAGGAGATCACGCTGTCCTATACATTTTATCCAGTGGATTCGGCGAAGACACCAAGCTAGCATCGCGCGAAATAGAGAGAGGATTGGGATACGCCCATGGCTGGAGCAAAGAACCACCAGTATCATATCCTGCCGCCGAGCATCTGGCCGTTGCTGGGTTCGCTCGGCGCGCTGATCCTCGCCTCGGGCGGCGTGATGTGGATGCACAAATACGCCAACGGAACGCTGGTGCTCACGACAGGCTTGGTACTGGTGTTGCTCACCATGTTCGGCTGGTGGGGCAAGGTGATCCAGGAGGCGCATGCCGGCGATCACACGCCGATCGTCCAGCTCCACCTGCGCTACGGCATGATCCTGTTCATTGCTTCCGAAGTGATGTTCTTCGTCGGCTGGTTCTGGGCCTGGTTCGATTTCTCGCTCTTCCCCTCCACCGTTGAGGCGGTCGGCGGCACCTGGCCGCCCAAGGGCATGGAAGTGCTCGACGCCTGGCAGTTCCCGCTGCTCAACACGCTGATCCTGCTCTGCTCGGGCTGCACCGTCACCTGGGCGCACCACGGCCTAATCCACAACGAGCGTGGCGGCGCGCTGCGCGGGATCTGGGGTCTGATCGGCGTGGGCGAGAATGACACGGTGAAGAAGGGCCTGTGGCTCACCGTGATCCTCGGCTTCACCTTCAGCTGCTTCCAGGCCTATGAGTATATGGAGGCGCCCTTCCCCTTCAAGGCGGCGAGCGAGCATGGCTCTAGCTATGGCGGCGCCTTCTTCATGGCGACCGGCTTCCACGGCTTCCACGTGATCGTCGGCACGATCTTCCTGGTCGTCAATCTGGTGCGCGCCTATCGCGGCGACTTCACCCCCCGCCAGCATTTCGGCTTCGAGGCGGCGGCCTGGTACTGGCATTTCGTCGACGTCGTCTGGCTGTTCCTGTTCGCGTCGATCTATGTCTGGGGCGGTTGGGGCGCGCCGGTTCACGCCGGCTGACGTGACCGAGACCACACCCGATCCGAAAGGGGGCGGCAGCGCTGCGTTGCCGCCCCCGATCGCATCCGGCCTCTATGGCTGCTGCCCGCGCTGCGGCGCCAAGACCCTGTTCCGCAGCTTTCTCGCCTTTGCCGAGCGCTGCTCGGCCTGCGGGCTGGATTTTTCCCGGTTCAACGTGGGGGACGGGCCCGTGGTGTTCCTGACCCTCGGCATCGGGACGCTGGTGACGATCCTTGCACTCTGGCTGGAATTCAGCGTCTCCCCGCCCGCCTGGGTGCATCTGCTGCTCTGGCCGCCGGTCACGCTAGCGATGGTGGTGGGATCGCTGCGGGTGGCCAAAGGGCTGCTGCTCGCGCTCGAATATCGCAACCGGGCCCATGAGGGCCGGATCGCCGAGGACTGAGATGCGCCGCGTGCCGCTGCTCCCTACCCTGCTCGTCGGTCTGGCGGTGGCAGCGATGATCGCGCTCGGCTTCTGGCAGCTCGATCGGAAAACGCAGAAGGAGACCGCGCTCGCGGTGTTCGCCGCCAATACGCTGCAGCCGACGATCACGATCGAGAGCGGTGCAGCCGATGCCTCGCTGTTGTTCCGCCATGCCCGCTCCGCCTGCCAGGCGGTAACCGGCTGGGCACGCCAAGGCGGTCGCGGCCTTCAGGGCCTGCAGGGCTGGCGGCAGATCGCGACCTGCCGCACCCATGCCGATGCGACGCTGCTCGTCGACATGGGCGTGACCCGCGACCCGATGTTCCGCCCGCGCTGGCCGGGCGGGATCGTGAGCGGCACCCTGACCCGCGCACCCGACCATCGCCCGCTGATCGCCAGCGTGTTCGATTCGACGCCGCAGCCGCTGATGCTGGTGTCGGATCAAGCCGCGCCGGGGCTGGAGCCGAGCGCTCCGCCCGATATTGCCAACATTCCCAACAACCATCTCGCCTACGCCGTGCAGTGGTTCCTGTTCGCCGGGGTGGCGGTCATCATCTACGCGCTCGCGCTGCGCCTCCGCGCGCGCGGGGCCCCGCACGGGGGGCTGCGCGGCTAGCCGCACAAGGGCAAGATCGGTCGGGCGAGCAGCTGAGCGGTTCGCCTAACAAGGCGTCGCCACGGAGGAAAAGATGCAGACGCCGCTCGCCCGCTACCATGCCCGGATGCAGCGCGTGCTCGACCATGTCGACACGCATGCCGAGGAGGATCTCGACCTGGAAACGCTGGCAGGCGTCGCGGCGTTTTCGAAGCATCATTTCCACCGCCAGTTCAGCGCGCTTTTCGGCCTGTCGGTGCATCGCTATGTCCAGCTCGTGCGGATGAAGCGCGCGTCCTACCGCCTCGCCTATCGGCCGGGCGAGGCGATCACCGGCATCGCGCTCGATGCTGGCTATGAAGCGCCCGAGGCGTTCGCCCGGGCCTTCCGCCAGCGCTTCGGCCAAGCACCCTCGCAGTTCCGCACGGCACCGGACTGGCACCCCTGGCACGCGGCGCTCGCGCCGCTCACCCAAGCAAGGAGCCAGACGATGCAGACCCGATTCACCCTGGAAGACGTGACGACGCTCGACTTTCCCGCCACCCCGGTGGCCTTCCTTACGCACCGCGGCGACCCCGCCCATCTCGGCGACACGATTCGCCGCTTCATCGCCTGGCGCAAGACCAGCGGCCACCGCCCGCCGGCCAGCGCCACCTACACCATTTTTCACACCGACCCGCACACCACGCCGCCGGAAGACTATCGTCTCGACCTCTGCGCCGGCACCACACAACCGGTGGCGGATGCGGCGCATGGCATCGAGGTCGGCCTGATACCTGCCAGCCGCTGTGCGATGCTACGGGTGGTAGGCCTGGCCGACGACCTCGAACCCGCCGCGCTGTTCCTCTACCGCGGGTGGCTGCCGGAAAGTGGCGAGGAGCCCGGCGACTTTCCGCCCTTTGCAAGCCGGGTCGCCTTCTTTCCCGACGTGCCCGAGCATGAGGCGGTGACCGAGCTCTATATGCCGCTGCGATAGCGCCAGTGGTAGCGGCGCCGTTGCCGCACCTACCAGCCGTTGATTCATCCCCCAAAATTTATTTGCGGTTCCACCTTCGTTCCCTTGCCTTTTGCAGAGACAAGGGAAGTCCGCGCGTCGCGCTGACTGCAGCACCTGATTGCACGCATTGCGGTGCCAGAGCCTGCTAACGACCATTTGCAATCGCCAGCATTTTGCGCTTTTGTGCCGGAACGCCGATTGGCACAATCCATTGTGGTCAAACCGAGGGGCAGACCCAATCGCTGGTAAGCTACATGTCGCATCCTATATGCGGCGGGGCTGCAGGCGCGCTCGACAGCGGTGCGTTGGACACTTTTTGTTCTCGCCCGAACCGATGCGTGCTAGCGTTTGCCGATGCCCCCGACTCGAATCGCGTCGCGCAGGAAACAGGGGCCGAGGTATGGAATTCAGAGATAGTGAGAACAGCGTGAACGAGACCGCCATCATCGAAGCCGCCCCCGCCAGCAAGGCGCTCGACAGCAAGGCGATCGTGCCGCAGCCCTATCCGGTCGAGGTCGATCATGCGCGCGACGCGCTGCTCACCGATTTCGGCAAGGAGACGCTGAAGGACCGCTATCTGCTCCCCGGCGAAAGCTATCAGGACCTGTTTGTCCGCGTCGCCTCGGCCTATGCCGACGACCAGGCGCACGCCCAGCGCCTGTACGACTATATCTCCAAGCTATGGTTCATGCCGGCCACCCCGGTGCTGTCGAATGGCGGCACGGGCCGCGGCCTGCCGATCAGCTGCTATCTCAACTCGGTGCCGGACAGCCTGGACGGCATCGTCCAGACCTGGAACGAGAATGTCTGGCTCGCCTCGCGCGGCGGCGGCATCGGCACCTATTGGGGCAGCGTGCGCGGCATCGGCGAGCCGGTGGGCCTGAACGGCAAGACCAGCGGCATCATTCCGTTCGTCCGCGTGATGGATTCGCTGACGCTGGCGATCTCGCAGGGCTCGCTGCGCCGTGGTTCGGCCGCCTGCTATCTCGACATCTCGCACCCCGAGATCGAGGAGTTCCTCGAAATCCGCAAGCCGTCGGGCGACTTCAACCGCAAGGCGCTCAATCTGCACCACGGCGTGCTGATCCCCGACGCGTTCATGGAAGCGGTGCGCGAAGGCGCCGAATGGCAGCTGAAGAGCCCGAAGGACGGCTCGGTCCGCTCCACGGTCGATGCGCGCGCGCTGTTCCAGAAGCTGGTCGAAACCCGCCTCGCCACCGGCGAGCCGTACATCGTGTTCTCGGATCACGTGAACTCGACCATGCCCAAGCACCACCGCGATCTGGGCCTCAAAGTCTCGACCTCGAACCTGTGCTCGGAGATCACGCTGCCCACCGGCCGCGACCATCTCGGCAATGATCGCACCGCGGTGTGCTGCCTGTCCTCGCTCAACCTCGAGACCTGGGACGAGTGGAACAAGGACAAGTTGTTCATCGAGGACGTGATGCGCTTCCTCGACAATGTGCTGACCGACTATATCGAGCGCGCGCCCGACGAGATGGCCCGGGCCCGCTATTCGGCGGCGCGCGAGCGCTCGGTCGGCCTCGGCGTGATGGGCTTCCACAGCTTCCTCCAGGCGCGCGGCATCCCGTTCGAAGGCGCGATGGCGAAGAGCTGGAACCTGCGCATCTTCAAGCATGTCAGCGCGCAGGTGAACGAAGCGTCGATGGCGCTCGCCGTCGAGCGCGGGCCGTGCCCGGACGCCGCCGACATGGGCGTGATGGAGCGCTTCAGCTGCAAGATGGCGATCGCGCCGACCGCGTCGATCTCGATCATCTGCGGCGGCACCAGCGCCTGCATCGAGCCGATCCCGGCCAATATCTACACCCACAAGACGCTCAGCGGCTCCTTCTCGGTGCGCAATCCGTATTTGGAGAAGCTGCTCAAGGAGAAGTCGAAGAATTCCGACGCGGTGTGGAATTCGATCCTCGAGCAGGGCGGCTCGGTCCAGCATCTCGATTTCCTCACCGTCGAGGAGAAGGATTGCTACAAGACCAGCTTCGAGATCGACCAGCGCTGGATCCTGGAGCTGGCGGGCGATCGCGCGCCGTTCATCGACCAGGCGCAGTCGCTCAACCTGTTCATCCCGGCGGACGTGGAAAAGTGGGACCTGCTGATGCTCCACTTCCGCGCCTGGGAACTGGGCATCAAGTCGCTCTACTATCTGCGTTCGAAGTCGGTGCAGCGCGCCGGCTTCGCGGGCGGGGTCGAGGCCGACAACACGATCGAGAAGCCCAAGTTCGATCTGGGCGAGTCGACCGATTATGACGAGTGCCTGGCCTGCCAGTAAGCCCGGTAGCGGCCGCGAAGCGGCCGCCTGATTGACGCGTCGACGCCCTCCCCGTCCATCGGACCAGGAGGGCGTCTTGCGTTTAGGACCTGCACAAAGGGGCAGGCTTATCGCGAAGCCTGCTGCAGAAATCTATTTATTACAAATACTTAGCGAAATCTCGCCGACTTCCCTTAGGGACGGGGGTAGCAACGCCGGGATGGTTCCCTGGTTTTCGCTCAACCTGATACAGGTTGAGGAGATTGATCGTGCCCGTTTCGAAAGTCCTGATTGCCGCCCTGGGTGGCCTAGTCGTTGCCGTGACCCCGGTTTCCGCCTTCGCCCAGTCCAAGATGGTCGGCGGTGCCGAGATGGTCGCCAGCAAGACGATCGTCGAAAACGCCTCGCAGTCGGCGGATCACACCACGCTGGTGGCAGCGGTGAAGGCGGCGGGCCTCGTCGACACGTTGGGCGGCAAGGGTCCGTTCACCGTCTTCGCGCCGACCAACGCCGCATTCGACATGCTGCCCGCCGGCACGGTCGACACGCTGCTGAAGCCCGAGAACAAGGCGGCGCTGACCAGCATCCTCACCTATCATGTCGTGCCTGGCACGGTCACGGCGACCCAACTGGTCGGCAAGATCAAGGCCGGCGGCGGTACCGCGATGCTCAAAACCGTGCAGGGCGAGACGCTCAAGGCCAGCCTGTCGGGCAGCAACGTCGTGCTCACCGATACCAAGGGCGGCCAGGCGATGGTGACGATCGCCGATGTCCCGCAGTCCAACGGCGTGGTGCACGTGGTCGACCATGTGCTGATGCCCTAATCGACTTGCGGGTGTTGAAAGGAGGATAGCGACATGCGGAAACTGGAACGACGCAAGCGGGTGGCGCTCAAATGGGGCGCCCTGCTCTTCGTGCTTTTCTGGATCGCGGTGATCGCGTTCCGTATTTCGCTGATGGCGTCGGACACGGCGACTCCATGGTCCTTCACCTGATACGCCGGGCCGGGGGAGGATGACCTTCCCCGGCTCACCCCGTGCTATACGGGCTTCTACCATATCTGGGGGCAGCCAATGGGCTGCAACCTCTAGATGTCGGAATATCCACAGCCAAAACTTGCGCGGCGACCGCTATTTCGGTGGCGTCGCGCGGGCAGTTTCGATAGAGTTGGCAACCTCGAATTGACGGTGCCGAAACGCGGCGCCCGCACAGATCAAGGTATCGCTGAAAGCCTATCATGCGCCCGCATCGAATCGACCTTCGCGCTTCGGGCGCTTCGTGCACGATGGCGGGATTGCGTTTGTCCGCACGGCGTTTTGCGCGCGCTGCCGGCCGCCGCCGGCGATGCGGAGGAAGCCATCGCTTCCCCCGCCGCCCGGTGTCAGGCTTCTTCTTCGAACAGCTCGGCTGCGACATCGGCATTGGCCGACAGGCGGACCTTGTCGCCCTCGACTTCGGCCACCAGGCCTCCGGGGAGATAGTGGTGGTGCCCTTCATGGCCGCCGGTGGCGCCTTCAACCTGAGCACCCGAATCCTTCTTGGTCAGCTTGATGCGGTCGCCATCGACATGGTCGACGGTGCCGACATGGACGCCGTCGGCGCCGATGACTTCCATATGCTCCTTGATTGCGCTCAGATCTGCCATGGGTCTTCTCCTACTTGGGGTTCGCGCACCGAACGCACGCGGTCGCGAAACGATGCACGCTGCCCCAAGGGCCGTCTGCCATACCTAGGGATAGCCGCATGAAGATCCGTGCCGCCTTCGCCCTTGCCGCCCTCGCCCTGCTCGCCGCCTGCGCGCACCAGGTGCCGAGCGCGGTCACCCCGCAGGCCCCGGGCTTCCTGCTTGGGCTGTGGCACGGCTTCATCTTCCCGGTCGCCTGGGGGCTGTCGCTGCTGTTCCCGGAGGTCGCGGTCTACGCCGTGCCGAACAATGGCGGCTGGTATGATTTCGGCTTCTTCATCGGCGTGGTGTTCCTCGGCGTCGGCGCGCAGGGTGGCCGCAAGGTCGTCTATCGCGAGCGCGTCGTGGTGCGCGATGGCATGAAGACCGTCCGCGGACGGGTGATCGACCAATGACACGCACGCTCGCTCTCCAGGCCGGCCTCGGCATCGCTTCGGGCACGGCAGGACTGATCGTCCTCCTCCGCCCCGCGGCGGCGCGCGGGCTGCTGCGCTTGGAGGCCAGCGAGGCGGCGACCTATGCGCTGCGGATCGGCGGCATGATGCTGGTCGCGCTCGGCCTGTTCCTCACCGGCTTCGCGCTGGCCTTTGCAAGTGCGGGAGGGGTGGCATGAGCGGCTTCTTCCGCAATCCTCCCCTGCAAGGGGAGGTGGCAGGCCGCAGGCCTGACGGAGGGGTGTCCCCGCTGGGGGCGCCGGCCTCCGTCCCCGGCCTTGATACCCCTCCACCGCCCTGCGGGCGGACCCCCTCCCCCTCCGGGGGAGGATCCTAGTTTCCTCGTTTCCACCGTATCTGACGAATACCTGCCGGAGTACCCCGATGTCGCTTCTCGAAGCCCGCAAGACCTACAAGCCCTTCGAATATCCCTGGGCCTATGAATATTGGAAGCGCCAGCAGCAGGTCCACTGGCTGCCGGAAGAAGTACCGCTGGGCGAGGATTGCCGCGACTGGGCGCAGAAGCTGACCGATCACGAGCGCAACCTGCTCACCCAGATCTTCCGCTTCTTCACCCAGGCCGATGTGGAAGTGCAGGATTGCTACCACGAGAAATACGGCCGCGTGTTCAAGCCGACCGAGGTGAAGATGATGCTCACCGCCTTCTCCAACATGGAGACGGTGCACATCGCGGCATACAGCCACCTGCTTGACACGATCGGCATGCCTGAGACCGAGTACAGCGCCTTCCTCCAGTACAAGGAGATGAAGGACAAGCACGACTATCTGAGCACCTTCGGCGTCGATACCGACGAGGATATCGCCAAGACGCTGGCGATGTTCGGCGGCTTCACCGAGGGGCTGCAGCTGTTCGCCAGCTTCGCGATGCTGATGAACTTCCCGCGCTTCAACAAGATGAAGGGCATGGGCCAGATCGTCACCTGGTCGATCCGCGACGAGAGCCTGCACTGCGAAGGCATCATCAAGCTGTTCCACACCTTCTGCAAGGAACGGAACTGCATGACCCCGAGCGTGCGCGACGACATTCTGGACATGTGCCAGAAGACCGTGCGCATCGAGGACGCGTTCATCGACCTGGTGTTCGAAATGGGCCCGGTGAACGGCATGACGCCCAAGGACATCAAGAAGTACGTCCGCTTCATCGCCGACTGGCGCCTGGGCCAGCTGGGCCTGAAGCCGATCTACATGATCGACGAGCACCCCCTGCCCTGGCTCGCCCCGCTGCTCAACGGCGTCGAGCACGCCAATTTCTTCGAGACGCGCGCCACCGAATATTCGAAGGCGGCGACGCGCGGCCAGTGGAACGAGGTGTGGGACAGCTTCGACAAGCGCCGCCAAGCCAAGACCAGCACGATCGCCAACGAAGACGCGATCGAAGGCGACATGTTCGCCAAGGCGGGGATCGCGGCGGAGTAAGCTGGGGCTCTCTTCTTACCCCCCTCCCGCTTGCGGGAGGGGCAGGGGGAGGGTGTGTGCTGGAAGCGAGGGCCGATGCTGCAGAAGCGATCGGTACTCGCGGGAAGGCGCAAGGATGCGGACTAATGTAGCGGATCGGCCGCTACCCTCACTCACCCTCCCCTAGCCCCTCCCGCAGGCGGGAGGGGAAATTGAGGAAGAGGCGGCCGTTACCCCAACGCGGCGATGAACGCCCGCGCATTGGCGCCGACCTGCTCGGCGGTCATCCCCACCTTGTAGAGCGCCGAGCCCAGGCCGAAGCCTGGTGCGCCTGCCGCGCGCCATGGCTCCATATTGTCTGGTGCCACGCCGCCCACCGGCAGCACGCGCGCTTCCGCGGGCAGCACGGCGCGCATCGCCTTGAGTACCGTCGGGCTCGCCGCCTCGGCCGGGAACAGCTTGAGCGCCGTCGCGCCTGCGTCGAGCGCCGCGAAGGCCTCGCTGGGCGTCATGATGCCGGGCAGCGAGACCATCCCCGCCGCCGCGCTGGCGCGGATCACGTCGAGGTTGGCGTTGGGCGAGATGATCATCGTGCCGCCCGCATCCGCCACGGCCTGTACCTGCTCCACCCGCAGCACCGTGCCTGCGCCGATCACCGCGCGACCGGCGAAGCGCTTGGCGAGGCGCGACACGCTTTCCAGCGGCTCGGGCGAGTTCATCGGCACTTCGATCAGCGTAAAGCCGGCCGCGACCAGCTCGTCGCCGATCGCCTCAACCTCGTCGGGCTTCACGCCGCGCAGGATCGCGATCAGCGGGCAACGGGCGAAGGCGGCGTCGAATTCGGCGATGTGGCTCATGCAATCTGCTCCGCAATGGCAAGGATTCCCGCGACGAACGCGTCATGGCTGCTGGCGATCACCGCCTCGCGACCCTGCGCGCCGATCGCCGCGGCATAGAGGCCGCCCAGCATCGGGTCGGCCAGGATATGGACGGTGTCGTGCCCGGCGTGCTCCAACCGCGCGGCGACGTCGCTGCCGATCAGCAGCCCGCTGGCGAAGGCCGCCGCATCGGCATCGTCGCGCACGCCCAGCATCTTGGCGGCACGGATGCCGAACAGCGAGGCGGCGAGGTCGCGCTTGCGCCCCTCCTCCACGCCGGCATGGAAGGCCGGGCCGACATGGACTTCGCCGCTAAGCTGGGCTGCGAGCAGGCCATGCTTGCGCAGCGTGGCGAACAGCTCGCCGGTCATCGCGGTGGTGAAGTCGGCGATGCGGCCGCCCGCCATCTCGACCCATTTGCAGTGAGTACCCGGCTGGACGAGCAGCGCGTCGGCCGGCGCCAGTCCCGCGCGCACCGCGCCGAGCAGCTGGACTTCCTCGCCGCGCATCACGTCCGGCCGGCCGGTGACCATGGTCGAGACGCCCGGCACGATCGCACTGCGCTCCTCGACCCAGAGCAGCCCTGCGGCCAGCTCCGGGAAGCCCGCGGGTGCCGCGACATAGGGCGCTGGCGCCCAGCCGATATTGGCGCCGACCATGCCCGCCATCAGCAGCGGCAGGTCGCCGTGCCGCGCGCGGATGCCGGCAGCCTCGGCGGCGAAGTCGGTGACCGCGGTCACCCCCTTGTCGTCGCGCTCGGTGTGGGTGACCGCGCCGTTCTCGACGAGGAAGACGCGGCGATTGGTCGTGCCCCAGTCGACCGCGAGGAAGGAGCCCGAGAAGCTTACCACCATGTCGCGTACAGCCCGATCAGGATCAGAATGATCACCACGGCGGCGATGTTGAAGCCGGTGGTGGTGTTGAAGCGCACGCCTTCCATGCGGATGCGGTTGCTGCCTCCGGCCGCGGGGCGGGCCAGCGAGACGATCACCGCCAGCGCCAGCGAGGCGAGAAACACGATTCCCATGCGGTTGATGAACGGGACCGCGTTCAGCGCTTCGATCCCGCCCCACTTGGCCGGGAACCAGAAGACGAAGCTGAGCACCACCGAGGCGACGGCACCCACCAGCGCGCCCGCTTCGGTCGCGCGCGGCCAGAACAGGCCGAGCAGGAAGATGACGGTGATGCCAGGCGTAACGAATCCCGAGAATTCCTGGATGTACTGGAACGCCTGGTCGAGGCTGCCGAGCAGCGGCCGCGCGGTGAACATCGCGATGATGATCGACACCACCGCGGCGATCCGACCGACGCGCACCAGATGCGTTTCGTAGCCCGCCTTGTCGCCGCCATCCTCGGCGCGGGTCTGCACGCCCTTCAGCTTGGCGTAGATGTCGAGGGTGAAGATCGTCGCGATCGAATTGATCTTGGAGGCGGTGGACGCGATGATCGCCGCAATCAGCGCCGCGAAGACGAGGCCGAGCAGCCCGGTCGGCAGCAGCGCCATCATCGTCGGATAGGCTTGGTCCGGCTTGGCGAGGTTGGGCGCGAGCACCACCGCGGCGATGCCCGGCAGCACGATGACGACCGGCATCAGCAGCTTGAGAAAACCCGCGAACACCACGCCGCGCTGCGCCTCGGCGAGGCTCTTCGCCGCGAGTGCGCGCTGGATGATATACTGGTTGAAGCCCCAATAGCTGAGATTGGCGATCCACATGCCGCCGACCAATACGGCGATGCCGGGCAGGTCCTTATAGTGTGGATTGTCGGGCGAGAGGATCATGTCGAAATGGTCGGGCACGCGCCGCGTCAGCTCCTGGAAGCCGCCGATCACGCCGCTGTCGCCGCCGATCTTGGTCAGCGTGAGATAGGCGACCACGAGGCCGCCCAGCACCAGCAGCGTCACCTGGACGATGTCGGTCAGCGCCACCGCCTTGAGGCCGCCGCGCAGCTGGTAGAGCAGCGCGAAGGCGCCCAGCCCGATCAGCGCCACGTCCTGGTTGACGCCCGCGACCTGGGTGACCGCGATCGACCCCAGCCAGATGATCGAGGTGAGGTTCACGAACACGTACAGGATCAGCCAGAACACGGCCATCACCGTGCGGATGGTCGGCCCGAAGCGCTGCTCCAGGAACTGTGGCATCGTGTAGATTTCGTTGCGCAGGAAGATCGGCAGGAAGAACTTGCCGACGATCAGCAGGGTCAGCGCCGCCATCCACTCATAGGAGGCAATGGCAAGGCCGATGGCATAGCCCGAACCCGACATGCCGACGATCTGCTCGGCCGAGATGTTCGCCGCGATCAGCGAGGCGCCGATCGCCCACCAGGGCAGGTTCTTCGAGGCGAGGAAATAGTCGCTCGAATCCTTGGTGGCGCCCGCCTTGTCGCGGCTCACCCATTGCGCGAGGCCGAAGATGCCGATCGCATAGACGATCACCACGACCAGATCGATGTTGGATAGACTCATGCCCACTCCTGCCGGTGCCGGCGCGAACGGCATGGCTCGCGCGTCTTGCCCCTCCCCGCCCCAATGCAGGGTTTGTGCATTCATTTATCTTATTTATCGGGGTTGTCCAGTTACGCCGGTGGAGTACCATGGCCGCAACGATGGGGACGTGCGCAGCTTCGCACGAACAAGAACAGGAAAGCAAACACGAGGATGTCTACCGCTCCCTCCCTCCCTGCCGATGCCGTCCGTTCGGGGCTGGGCCGCAATCTTACCTATGGCATGCTCGACGCGCTGGGCCGCGCGATCGTCACCGGTCGTTACGAGACCGAAGCATTCCCGACCGAAGCCGAACTGGCCAAGCAGCACGGCGTCAGCCGTTCGGTCACCCGCGAGGCGGTGAAGATGCTCACCGCCAAGGGCCTGCTGAGCGCACGGCCGCGGCAGGGCACGGTGGTGCAGCCTGCGTCGTCGTGGAATTTGTTCGACACCGATGTGCTGCGCTGGTTGCTCGAGCGGCAATTCTCGGTCGACCTGCTGCGTCAGTTCAGCCAGCTGCGCATCGCCATCGAGCCCGAGGCGGCGGCGCTGGCTGCGCAGTTCGGCACGCCCGAAGACCTGCAACGCATTTCCGCCGGCCTTGCTCGGATGGAAGCGGCGGAACGCGGGCTCGACGACACGCTGGATGCCGACATCGCCTTTCACGTCGCGGTGCTGCGCGCCTCGGGCAACCCCTTTTACGCGCAGTTCCGCGACATGGTCGCGACCGCGCTACGTACCTCGATCCGCTTCACCAACCGGATCAAGGGCCGCAGCGCGAGCGTGGCCGACCATGCCGCAGTCCGCGACGCGATCGCCGCCAAGGATTATACCGGCGCCCGCGTCGCGATGCGGACGCTGATCGGCGACGTGGTCGAACTGATCGAGACCGTCGAGGGCGCCGACGCGGCGGCTTAAGGAATCAGCCGATCGGCGCGCAGCCGCTCGAACAGCGCGAAGAAGGCGTCGTCGGTCGGCTGATAGGCGGTGAAGCCCATCCGGCGGCTCTTCGACATGTCGGTTACCACCTCGATCGGGCGACCCAGATCGGCATCGGTGTGCCAAGGCGAGGCCAGCCGGGCGAGGTTCGGCTCGGCCAGCCCTTCGCGCTCGGCAATCGTGCGCCACAGATCGGCATCGCCCGCCATCTGCTGTTCGAGCGGCTGGACCGATCCTTCGAACGGCGCGGCTTTCAGGCCAAACCATTCGGCGATGCGCGCCCACATCCATTGCCAGCGGAAGACGTCGCCATTGACTACATTGAACGCCTCGTTGGCCGCTCCCGGCGTCTCCGCCGCCCAGACGAGATGCCGGGCGAGCTGGCCCGCATCGGTCATGTCGGTGAGCCCGCTCCACTGCGCCGCCGAACCGGGAAAGCGGAACGGCCGGCCGGTTTCGCGGCACAGCGTGGCATAGACCGCCAGCGTGGCGCCCATGTTCATGGCATTGCCGACAGCCTTGCCGATCACGGTGTGCGGGCGGTGCACGCTCCAGGTGAAGCCGTCACGTTCCGCCGCGGCGAACACTTCGTCTTCCTGGGCATAATAGAAATTGTCGACGTCTAGCCGCCCTTGCTCCTCGCGGAACGGCGTCTGCGGCAGACTGCCCTTCCCATAGGCCTCGAACGGCCCGAGATAATGTTTGAGCCCGGTGACCAGCGCGACGTGGCGCGGACCGGTAGGCTTGGGCAGCCCGTCGAGCAGGTTGCGCACCATCGCCGAATTGACGCGGATATTCTCCGCCTCGCTGTCCTGCCGCAGCCAGGTGGTGATGAACACCGCATCCGGATTCACGTCCGCCAACGCTTGCGCGGTCGCGGCCGCATCGGTGAGGTCGGCAGCGACCGGCGCGACGCCCGCCTGCTCCACGGGGCGGCGTGCCAGCCCGTGCACCGTCCAGCCCTCTGCCACCAGCAGGTCCGCCGTTGCGCTGCCGACGATGCCGCTTGCGCCTACCACCAAAGCCGTCTTGGCCATTTTTGCCTCCATAAAGCGTTCGAGACCGAGCTAGGCAGCCGGTCCCGCGGCTTCTAGACGGCACCAAATCGGAACCTAGGCACCAAGAGGTACCCAACTATGCGGCCAGGTACGGCGGATTCGGAATGGCGGGAGGATTGCGCGCCGCGGCGGGTGCTGGCGCTGTTCGCCACCAAATGGACGAGCATGGTGCTCCACATTCTCCACGCCCGCCATGGCGGCGCCGCGCGGAGCGGCGTGCTGCTGCGCAGCCTGCCCGGCATCTCCAAGAAGATGCTGACTCAGACGCTGCGCGAGATGGAGGAGGTGGGGCTGGTCGAGCGGGTCGTCCAGAACGCGGTGCCGCCGGCGGTGGAGTACCGGCTGACACCGCTGGGCGATCGTTTCGTCGAGCCGGTCGAATTGCTCTATGCCTGGGGGCGCGACAATGCCGATGCGCTCGACCAGCTCGGCAGCCGGCCCACCGCCCGTCGCGCCTGAACCCCCTTAGTGGCTGTCGCGCGGCAGGCCCTTGGTCTGGGCGATACGCTGATACTTCACCGCATTCTCGAACACCGCGCCGCCATCGAACTGGCCGACCAGCCCGCGATGGATCTCCTGCCACGGCGTCTGGGATTCGGGCACATAGTCGATGCCCAGGTCTGCGCGGCGCTGCGCTAGTTCCGCGTCGCTGACCAGCAAGTTCGCCGAGCGGGTGTTCAGGTCAATACGGATGCGGTCGCCGGTGCGGACCAGCGCGAGGCCGCCGCCCACCGCCGCCTCGGGTGCCGCATTGAGGATCGAGGGGCTGCCGCTGGTGCCCGACTGGCGGCCGTCGCCCAGGCAGGGCAGCGCATGCACGCCCGCCTGGATCAGCGCCACCGGCGGGCGCATGTTGACCACCTCGGCGCCGCCCGGATAGCCGACCGGCCCCGCGCCGCGCATGATCAGGATGCTGTTTGCGTCGATGCCGAGCGCGGGATTGTCGATGCGGTGGTGATAGTCCTCGGGACCATCGAACACGACCGCGGTACCTTCGAACGCGCCAGGATCGTCCGGGTTCGAAAGGTAGCGGGCGCGGAACTCGTCAGAGATCACGCTGAGCTTCATCACCGCATTGTCGAACAGGTTGCCCGAAAGCACCGTCAGCCCCGCCGCAGGCCGCAGCGGCGTCGCGAGCGGCCGGATCACGTCGTCATCCTCGATCTCCGCCGTGCCGATATTCTCGCCGATGGTACGGCCGTTGACGGTCAGCGCATCGTTGTGGAGCAGCCCGGCGCGATAGAGCTCGCCCATCACCGCGGGCACGCCCCCGGCGCGGTAGAAATCCTCGCCGAGATAGGTGCCCGCCGGTTGGAGATTCACCAGCAGCGGCACGTCGGCGCCGTAGGATTCCCAATCCTCGAGGCTGAGCTCGACGCCGATATGGCGTGCGATCGCATTGAGGTGGATCGGCGCGTTGGTCGAGCCGCCGATCGCCGAGTTGACGCGGATCGCATTGAGGAAGGCCTCGCGGGTCAGCACGTCGCTAGGCTTGCGATCGGCCAGCGTCATCTCGACGATCTGGAGGCCGGTGCGATAGGCGCATTCGGCGCGATCGCGATACGGCGCCGGAATCGCCGCCGAGCCGGGCAGCGACATGCCGAGCGCCTCGGCCATCGAGTTCATCGTCGTCGCGGTGCCCATGGTGTTGCACCAGCCGGTCGACGGCGCGGACGAGGCGACGAGCTGGATGAAGCCCTTGTAATCGATCTCGCCCGCCGCGAGCATCTCGCGCGCCTTCCACACGATAGTGCCCGATCCGGTGCGCTCGCCCTTGAACCAGCCGTTGAGCATCGGGCCGACCGACAGCGCGATCGCGGGAATGTTCACCGTGGCGGCGGCCATCAGGCAGGCCGGGGTCGTCTTGTCGCAGCCGATGGTCAGCACCACGCCGTCGATCGGATA
This sequence comes from Sphingomonas sp., assembly GCF_032114135.1. Taxonomy (GTDB): domain Bacteria; phylum Pseudomonadota; class Alphaproteobacteria; order Sphingomonadales; family Sphingomonadaceae; genus Sphingomonas. The sequence continues at coordinate 236,523 of NZ_DAMCTA010000003.1, read as the reverse complement.
GCCATAGAGCGTCTCGACCAGGCTGAGATAGGCGAGGTTGCGGTCGAGCCCCGCAGTGGGACGCTTGCCGGTCTCCTGAATCGGATGGGTCGGGAATTCGATGGCGATGCCGCCCGCCTCGCGAATCCCCTCGCGCACCCGCTTGGCAAGTTCGAGATGGTGGCGGTTGCAGGGGCTGAGATCGCTGCCGGTCTGTGCGATGCCGATGATCGGCTTACCCGATTGCAGCTCCTCCAGGCTCAGCCCGAAGTTGAGGTAGCGCTCGACATAGAGCGCCGTCATGTCGGGGTTATCAGGGTTGTCGAACCATGCCCGCGAGCGCAGCGCCGCGCGACGAGTTCCAGCTTCTTCGGTCATGATTCCTCCGCTACGGCGCAATTTGGCGTGTCACTGTGGCCCTTGATAACCGCGGCGTACGCCCATAGGAAGCATATATATCTTATAAAAGGATGGCCTGATATGTCGGAGCGGATTCGTCTGGGGTTGGTGGGGATCGGCAAGATCGCGCGCGATCAGCATCTGCCGGCGCTGGAAGGCGATGACCGTTTCGAGCTGGTCGCTACCGCGAGCCGCAACGCTTCGGTCGACGGCGTCGCGGCACATAAGGACATCGACTCGCTGATCGCCGGGGGCCATGACCTCACCGCCGTGTCGCTCTGCACGCCGCCCGAGGGCCGCTACGACCAGGCGCGCATCGCGATCGAGGCGGGGCTGGACGTGATGCTGGAGAAGCCGCCCGCCGCGACGCTCACTGAAATCGCCGACCTCGCCGAGCGCGCGCGTGCCAAGGGCGTGACGCTGTTCACTACCTGGCATTCGCGCGAGGCCGCGGGCGTCGAGCCCGCCAAGGCGTGGCTCCAGGGCAAGCAGATCAAGGCCGCGCGGATCACCTGGCGCGAGGACATCCGCCGCTGGCACCCGGGGCAGGAATGGATCCTGGCGGCGGGTGGTTTCGGCGTTTTCGATCCGGGCATCAACGCGCTTTCGATCGCGACCAAAATTCTGCCGCACGCGCTGCTGCTCGACGAGGCGTGGATGGAAGTGCCCGAGGGCCGCGCCTCGCCGCTCCGCGCCAAGCTGCACATGCGCAGCGGCGGTGCCGCGGTGACCGCGGACTTCGACTTCCTCCAGACCGGCCCGCAGACCTGGGACATCGAGGTCGACACCGATGCCGGCACGCTGCGCCTCGGCATGGGCGGCAGCATCCTCCAGCTGCCAGGCGAGGACGAACAGAAGGCGCCGGACCGCGAATATGCCCGGCTCTATGCGCGCTTCGCCGAGCTGGTCGCTGCGAAGCAGAGCGACGTCGACGTCCGCCCGCTCCAGCTGGTCGCCGATGCCTTCCTCGTCGGCGAGCGCACGATCGGCGAGACCTTCACCTTCTGAGCTTGACCGGCGCTCGCTGGGCCGGGCGCCGGCATTTTCCATCCATCCCGGACCGGTCGCTACGCCGTTCGACATATTTTGCGACAACCTTTTTGTGGCACCACGGAAACGTGCCATCTAATGGCGAGTTTGGCAGTGACCGGTGGTCCGGCATTCCTCGGGCCACCCCTAAGCGGGTTCTGAAATTTGAACGCTCCGACCAGCTATGGCCGTTCGGGCCTGATCGTGTTTGCATCGGCCCTGCTTCTCGCGTCGTGCAGCGCCGGCGACGGCGCCGGCAAGCAGCAGGCGGGCGGTCGCCGCGGCCACTCCGGCCCGCCGCAGGTCGGCTATGTCGTGGTGCAGCCGGGCAGCGTGCCGATGACGACCGAACTTGCCGGCCGCGTCACCGCCTATCAGTCCTCCGAGGTCCGCCCGCAGGTCGCCGGCATCGTCCAGCGCCGCTTCTTCACGGAGGGCACGATCGTCCGTCAGGGCCAGACGCTCTACCAGATCGATCCCAGCCTCTATCAGGCGAGCACTGCGCAGGCGCAGGCCAACCTGCAGAACGCGCAGGCCAATCTCGAAGCCGCACGGATCAAGGCCGATCGATACAAGCCACTCGCCGCGATGCAGGCGGTGAGCCAGCAGGATTATACCGACGCGGTCGCCGCGTCGCGCCAGGCGGCGGCCCAGGTAGCGCAGCAGCGCGCCGCGCTGCAAACCGCCCAGATCAACCTGCGCTTCACCAAGGTGCCCGCCCCGATCACTGGCCGGATCGGCCGCAGCCTCGTCACCGAAGGCGCGCTGGTCACAACCAATCAGACCGATCCGCTTGCCACGATCCAGCGGCTCGACCCAATCTATGTCGACATCCAGCAGTCGAGCGCCGACATGCTCGCGCTGCGCAAGGCGCTTGCCAAGGGCGGCATCACCCCGGCCAGTGCCGCGGTTCGGCTGAAGCTCGAAGACGGCAGCGATTACGCGATGGCCGGCACGGTCGAGTTCTCCGAAGTGGTGGTGAACGAAAGCACCGGCACCGTCACGCTGCGCGCCCGCTTCGCCAACCCGCAGAGCATTCTGCTGCCGGGCATGTTCGTTCGCGCGACGTTTGCGCAGGCGATCGACACGCAAGCATATCTCGTACCCCAGGCCGGCGTTTCGCGTGATCCCAAGGGGAATGCGACCGTCTATGTGGTCGGGCCGGGCAACAAGGCGGTGGCACGCACCGTCGTCGCCGATCGCACGATCGGGCAGAATTGGGTTATTACGCAAGGACTTGCGCCGGGCGACAAGGTGATCGTGCAGGGCACGGCAAACCTCAAGCCAGACATCGACATCAAGCCGGTCCCCGCCAACACGCCGCAGAAGATCCAGCCGCCCAAAAAGGGCCAGGGGCAAGGCGGCGACCCATCCAAGGGCGGCAGCCAGGCCAAGGCGGGCTGAGCCCCCATGTCGCGCATCTTCATCGACCGGCCGATCTTCGCCTGGGTGCTCGCCATCATCGTGATGCTGATGGGCCTCGCCGCGATCTTCTCGCTGCCCATCGCGCAATATCCCGACATCGCGCCGCCGCAGGTCAACATCCGCGCGACGTACCCCGGCGCCTCAGCAGAGACGGTGCAGAACAGCGTCACCCAGGTGATCGAGCAGCAGCTGAGCGGCATCGACGGCCTGCTCTATTTCAGCAGCTCTTCCACCTCGCGCGGCCAGGTGTCGATCTCGGCGACCTTCGAAAAGGGTACCAACCCGGACATCGCCCAGGTGCAGGTCCAGAACAAGGTGCAGCAGGCCTTGTCCCGCCTGCCCACCCAGGTGCAGCAGCAGGGCCTGACCGTCACCAAGTCGAACCCCGACTTCCTGATGATCGTCGGCGTCTATGATTCGACCGACAAGAAGACCAATCTCGACGTCTCGGACTGGCTCGCCTCCAACCTGCAGGATCCGCTGTCGCGGATCGAGGGCGTCGGCGACACCAACGTCTTCGGCGCACCCTATGCGATGCGCATCTGGCTCAACCCGTCGCGGCTCTCGAGCTACGGGCTGATCCCCAACGACATCATCACCGCGATCCAGGCGCAGAACACCGAAATCGCCGCGGGCGAGCTCGGCGGCCAGCCGATGCCCGACGAGCAGATGCTCAACGCGACCGTGACCTCGCAGTCGCGGTTGCAGACGCCCGAGCAGTTCGCCAACATCATCGTGAAGACCGATACCACGGGCGCCGCGGTGAAGCTGCGCGACGTCGCGCGCGTCGAGCTCGGCTCGGACAATTACAACTCGTCGAGCCGGATCAACGGCCATCCGGGCGCCGGCCTCGCCATCTCGCTTTCGCCGGGCGCCGACGCACTCAAGACCGCGGACCTGGTGAAGCAGCAGGTCGACGCGGCCTCCAAGGGCTTCCCGGCCGGCTTCAAATACGCCTATGCCAACGACACCACCGGCTTCATCAAGCTTTCGATCGAGGAAGTAGTGAAGACGCTGGTCGAGGCGATCATCCTCGTCGTCATCGTCATGTTCGTGTTCCTGCAAAGCTGGCGCGCGACGCTGATCCCCGCGATCGCGGTGCCGGTGGTGCTGCTCGGCACCTTCGGCGTGTTCTATGCGCTCGGCTTCTCGATCAACACGCTGACCCTGTTCGGGCTCGTCCTCGCCATCGGCCTGCTCGTCGACGACGCGATCGTCGTCGTCGAGAATGTCGAGCGGTTGATGGAAGAGAATCCGGACATGACGCCGCGCGAGGCGACGATCCGCTCAATGGACGAAATCCAGGTTGCGCTGGTCGCCATCGCGCTCGTTCTCTCCGCGGTGTTCCTGCCGATGGCGTTCTTCGGCGGCTCGACCGGCGTGATCTACCGCCAGTTCTCGGTGACGATCGTCTCCGCCATGGTGCTCTCCGTGCTCGTTGCGTTGGTGCTGAGCCCCGCGCTTACCGCCACGCTGCTCAAGCAGAAGAGCGAGGAGAAGGACGTCGAGGACACGTGGTTCGCGCGTAAATTCCCTTGGGTCGGCCGCGGGCTGACCACGGCCAAGACCAAGTTCAACAACGGCTTCGATCGCGGCGTCGAACGCTATGCCGGCTGGGTGCAGGCGGTGATCGACCGCAAGTGGATCTTCCTGCTCGTCTATGTCGCCGTCTGCGCGGTGCTGGTGCTGATGTTCGTCCGCCTGCCCACCGGGTTCCTGCCGACCGAGGACCAGGGCGCCGCCTCGGTGCAGTTCCGCCTGCCCGCGGGCGCCACCATGTCGCGCACCAAGGAAATCCAGCTGGCGGTTGAAAAATACTTTCTGACGCAGGAGGCCAAGAACGTCTCGGTGATGTTCTCGGTCGCCGGCGGCGGCGGTGGTGGCGGCCCGGCCGGGCAGAATACCGGCCAGGGCTTCCTCAACCTCACGGATTGGTCCGATCGCAAAGGTACCGAAAACAGCGCGGACGGAATCGTCAACCGCGCGGCGGGCGCCTTCCGCAACTTCCGCGACGCCCAGGTCTTTGCGCTGGTGCCGCCGGCGATCCGAGGCCTCGGCCAGTCGACCGGCTTCACCATGGAGCTGCTCAATTCCAGCGGCATGAGCCGCGACCAGTTCGTCGCCGCGCGCGACAAGCTGCTCGCCGCCGCCAATGCCGATCCGGAGCTGACCGCGGTACGCCTGACCGACCTGCCTGACGTCGCGACGCTCAAAGTCGATCTCGACCAGCAGAAGCTCGCCACGCTGGGCCTCAGCCAGGCCGACGTGAACTCGACATTGTCGACCGCCTGGGGCGGCCGCTACGTCAACGACTTTATCGATCGCGGCCGCGTGAAGCGCGTCTATGTTCAGGGCGACGCGCCCTATCGCTCGGAGCCTGGCGATCTCGCCCAGTGGTTCGTCCGCAGCAGCAATGGCCAGATGGCGCCGTTCACCTCCTTCGCCTCGACGAGCTGGGCGACGGCGCCGACCTCGATGGCGCGCTTCAACGGCGTGCAGTCGTTCGAGTTCAGCGGCCAGGCGGCACCGGGCAAGAGCTCGGGCGAGGCCATGAAGCGCATCGCCGAGCTTGCCGCGCAGATCCCCGGCACCAGCGTCGCCTGGGCGGGCCTGTCCTATCAGGAGCGGCTCTCCTCGGGCCAGGCCCCGTTGCTCTACGGCGTGTCGCTGCTCGTCGTATTCCTGTGCCTGGCGGCGCTGTACGAGAGCTGGTCGATTCCGATCGCGGTGCTGCTCGTCATCCCGCTCGGCTTGGTCGGCGCGATCTTCGCGGTCACGCTGCGCGGGCTGCAGAACGACGTCTATCTGCAGATCGGCCTGCTCACGACGATGGGCCTCGCCGCCAAGAACGCGATTCTGATGATCGAATTCGCCGAACAGGCCGAGAAGCAGGGCAAGCGCGTGATCGAGGCGGCGCTCGATGCGGCCCGCATCCGTCTCCGCCCGATCCTGATGACAAGCCTGGCCTTCATCTTCGGCGTGCTGCCGCTGGCGATCTCGACCGGCGCTGGCGCCAACAGCCGCATCGCCATCGGCACCTCGGTGATCGGCGGCATGCTGACTGCGACGATCCTCGCCATCTTCTACATCCCGCTGTTCTTCGTGCTCGTCCGCCGCGGCGTGCGCGACGGGCTGGCCGCGCTGCGCAACCGCCGCCATCGCAACACCCCGGAGGCCCAGGCATGAAGCGCGCGCTGACGCTCCTCACCACCGCCGCGCTTGCCGGCTGTTCGATGGCGCCGAAGGACGTGCGCCCCGCCGCGCCGGTGCCTCCGAGCTGGCCGGTGGGCGACTCCTATCTGCGCACCAGCGAGGCGACGCTGCCCGCGCTCAGCTGGCGCGACGTGTTCCGCGATGCGCGGCTGCAGAAAATCATCGAGCAGGCGCTCGCCAACAATCGCGACCTGCGGGTGGCGGCGGCGAACATCGCCGCGGCGCGCGCGCAATACCAGATCCAGCGCGGGGCGCAGCTGCCCCAGGTCGATGTCAGCCTCGGCATCACCGAGCGGCGCGGCAATTCGACCAATATCGGCAACGGGCTGGGCAATACCGGGGGCACGGGAACTGGCACCGGCACCGGCGGAACCGGCACGGTGGGCAACACCGGCACCAACGGCACCGCGCTTCGCACCAACTATTCCACCCAGGTTGGTATCACCGGCTTCGAGCTCGACCTGTTCGGCCGCCTCGCCTCGCTCACCCGCGCGCAGCAGAACACCTATTTCGCCACAGAGGCCGGCGCGCGTGCGACCCGGCTGACGCTGGTCGGCGACATCGCGACGGCGTGGCTCACCTATGCGTCGGACGCCAGCCTACTTGCCGTCGCGCAGCAGACCGCGAAGAGCGCGGAGGACAGCGTCCGCCTCACCCGCGCCCGGCTAGATGGCGGGGTCGCCCCGCGCACTGATCTTCGCCAGGCCGAGCAGACGCTCGCCACCGCGCAGAACGACGTCGCGCGCCAGACCAGCGCGCTGGCGCAGGACGTCAATGCATTGCGCCTGCTCGCCGGGTCGGAGGTCGACCAGGCACTGCTCCCCGCCTCGATCGAGCAGGCCGCCCCCACCATTGCCGGCGTGCCGGCAGGCCTCGATTCGAGCATCCTGCTGCGCCGACCGGACGTGGTGCAGGCAGAATATCAGCTGCGCGCCGCCAACGCCCAGATCGGTGCGGCGCGCGCCGCGCTGTTCCCACGGATCAGCCTCACCACCGTTCTCGGCCTTGCCAGCACCGCGCTCTCCAGCCTGTTCGACGGCGATGCCTTCACCTGGCAGGCGGGCGGCACCGGCAGCTATTCGATTTTCCGCGGCGGCGCCGGCCGCGCCAATGTGCGGCTGAGCGAAGCCCAGCAACAGGCGCAGGTCGCCAATTACGAGCGCACGATTCAGACGGCGTTCCGCGACGTCGCCGATGCGCTGGCGGTGCGCGGCACGCTCGACGCGCAGCTCCGCGCGACCCAGCTGCAGGAAGAGGCGGCCGCCGACACCTACCGGCTGAGCGAAGCGCGCTATCGCGGGGGGATCGACACCTTCCTGCAGAGCCTCGTCTCGCAGCGTTCGCTTTATGCGGCGCAGCAGCAGCTGGTGACGGTACAGCTCACCGCGGCGACCAACCGGGTGAACCTCTACCGCGCACTCGGCGGCGACTCGCAGCTGGACGTGACGCGCAACGGGCCGCAGCCGGTGAACGCGTCCGGAACCGCCGCGAACCCGGGCAGTTGACCGCACGCCCCTGCTTGTGGCAGGCGCATGTCCATCGGGCGGGTATAGCACAATGGTAGTGCAGCAGCCTTCCAAGCTGAATACGCGGGTTCGATTCCCGCTACCCGCTCCACCGGACAAAGCATGACAGCAGACCTCGCCCCGCTCGCACTCTATGTGCATTGGCCGTTCTGCGTGTCCAAATGCCCCTATTGCGACTTCAACAGCCATGTCCGCGAAAGCGTCGACCAGGCGCGGTGGCGCGATGCGCTGTTGGCGGACCTCGCCCATGAGGCGGCGATGCTGCCGGGGCGGCGGCTGGGCTCGATCTTCTTCGGCGGCGGCACGCCCTCGCTGATGCCGCCCGAGACGGTCGCTGCGATCATCGACGCGGCCGCGAGCGTTTGGCGCTTCGAAGACGGCATCGAGATCACGCTGGAGGCCAACCCCTCCTCGGTAGAGGCGGCACGCTTCGCAGACATCGCCAGGGCTGGTGTAAATCGCGTATCGCTTGGACTGCAGGCGCTCGATGACGAGGCGCTGGTCTTCCTTGGCCGCGCGCACGGCGTCGACGAAGGCCTGGCGGCGCTGGCCACCGCGCAGGCCGCATTCGAACGGGTAAGCTTCGACCTGATCTATGCCCGGCCGGGCCAGTCGCTGGACGCTTGGGAAGCCGAGCTGCGCCGCGCGATCGGATTCGGGACCGAGCATCTCTCGCTCTACCAGCTGACCATCGAGCCGGGCACGCGCTTCGCGACGCTGGCGGCGAAGGGCCAGCTGACCATCCCCGATGCCGATATGGGCGCGGATTTGTTCGAGATGACCCGCGCGATCACTGCCGCGGCGGGGCTGCCGGCCTATGAGATTTCCAACCACGCCCGCCCGGGTGCGGAGAGCCGGCACAACCTCACCTATTGGCGCTATCGCGACTATGCGGGTGTCGGGCCGGGCGCGCATGGCCGGCGCGGGGGCCTCGCAACGCTGCGCCACAAGAAGCCCGAGAACTGGCTGGCGGCGCTGGACCGCAACGGGCACGGGATGGAGTGCGAGGACCACCTCGATCCCGCCGACCGCGCGATCGAGGCGCTGCTGATGGGGCTGCGGATCGGCGAGGGTATCGACCTTGATCGCATTGCTCTGCTGGCGGAGGGCGCGCCGCCGATCGATGCAAGGGCGCTCGACCGGATCGTCCGGCAAGGGCTGGCCGAGCGTGACGGCACACGGCTGCGGGTTACCGAGACGGGCATGCCGGTGCTGGAGGCCATCCTGCGCGAGATCGTCGCCTGAACCGCAATGTCGTCATCCCGGCTTTCGCCGGGATGACGACATTGGACGTTCAGGCCTTCTACTGCGCGCTCGCCGGTGCAGCCGACACCGTCACGATCGACCCGTCCCGCACTTCCTGCACTTCCAGCGCGCGCGCGGCGATGCCGTCGCGGCCGAAGCGGAAGGCGCCGTCGACACCGCCGAAATCATGGTCGACCAGCATCGAGACGGGGAAGTCGGTATTGTTCTTCCAATCGCGCGCGATCCGCACCGTCAGCAGCACCGCATCATAGCCGAGCGCCGAGAGGCGGTAGGGCGCCGCGCCGAAGCGGGTGCGATACTTCACCGCATATTGCCGATACACGCCGTCGGGCACACTGGCGAACCAGGAGCCGTTGAGCACCGGGCGGCTGGCGATCGCCGAATCGGTGTTCCACAATTCGGTGCCGAGCACCCGCGCCGACTTGCCCGCGCCCGACCGGCGGATCACCGGCACCGCAACCGTCGCCGAGCCGGCACTGCCCGCGATCAGGATCGCCTGATAGGGCACGCCTGCAAGCCTGGCGATCGCACCGTTCATCGATCCCGGCCGCGCATCGTAATTCTGCATCGAGAGCACCTTACCGCCGGCGCCTTCCACTGCGCGCAGGAACGCGGTCGAGCTGCGCTGGCCATAGACGCCCGAGGGGATCAGCCCGGCGAACTGGGTAATACCGTTGCCCTTGGCATAATCCACCACGCGCTCGATCGATTGGGTGGGTGAATAGCCGAGCAGATAAACGCCGTTGCCGGCGGCGCTGGCATCATTGGAAAAGCTCAGCACCGGCACCCGCGCCTTGCGCGCGATCGGCGCGACCGCGCGAGCATCCTCGCCGAGCAGTGGGCCGAGGATCACCTTGTTGCCCTCGGACACCGCGCGCTCGGCAGCGGCGATCGCGCCGCCGGGGCCGGCGGTGTCGTAGCTGGTGATGCGAATCGCATCGGTGTTGGTGTCGAGGATCGCCAGCTGCGTCGCATTCTGCAGCGAGCGGCCGAGTCCGGCATTGGTGCCCGTCAGCGGCACCAGCAGCGCCACGCGGTGGCGCGCGACATCCTGTGGCAATCCCTGCTGGATCGGCGTGCTCGGGCGCTCGGCCGGGCGCTCGGCCGGTGCGGGCGGCGCGGTCGGCGGACCGCCGCGCGGCGCGACGCAGGCGCTCGCCAGAAGAGCCAGACCGGTCACGGCCAAACGAAGGGACGCGATGCGTCCCGGTTGCGATTTGCCGCTGCCCTCTGCCATGACACTCCCCGATGGAAAACACGCTTGCGCCCGGCCTCTATATCGTCGCCACCCCGATCGGCAATCTCGGTGACCTGTCGCCGCGCGCCAGCAACATACTCTCGCAAGCCGATGTGGTTGCAGTGGAAGACAGTCGGGTGACCGCCGGACTGCTCCGCCACATCGGGGTGAAGCGGCCGATGCAGCCCTATCACGACCATAATGCCGATGCCGTCCGCCCCGGGCTGATCGCGCGGATGGGGAGCGAGGCGGTTGCGTTGGTATCGGATGCGGGCACGCCGCTGATCTCCGACCCCGGCTACAAGCTGGTCCGCGACGCCCGCGCGGCTGGCCACACCGTGGTGACGATCCCCGGCCCCTGCGCCGCGATCGCCGCGCTGACGCTGGCGGGGCTGCCAACCGACCGCTTCTTCTTCCTCGGCTTCCTGCCGAGCAAGGCGCATGCGCGAGCAGAGGCGATCGCGGAGGTCGCGGCCATCAAGGCGACGCTGGTGCTGTATGAATCGGGCCCGCGCCTTTCCGCCTGCCTGTCGGCACTGGCTGAGGGGCTGGGCGACCGCGAGGCGGGGGTGGCGCGCGAGATCACCAAGAAGTTCGAGGAATGTGTGACCGGCACCCTCTCTACCCTCGCCGCCCGCTATGCCGAGGCGCCGCCCAAGGGCGAGATCGTGATCATCGTCGGCCCGCCGGGCGAGGCACCGCCCGCCACGCTCGAGGATGGCGAAGCGGCACTGGTGGAGGCCCTCACCCGCCTCCCCGCCTCCAAGGCGGCGGGGGAGGTCGCCAAGAAGCTGGGGCTGGATCGCAAGGCGCTCTACGCCCGGGCGATGGAATTGAAGGGGTGAGGGACCGCCGCGCCGCCGAGCTGCGTGGTCGCGACGGCGAGCGCCGCGCCGCCTGGTGGCTGTGGCTGCGCGGCTGGCGGATCCTCGACCAGCGGGTGCGCACGCCCGCGGGCGAAGTCGACATCGTGGCACGGCGTGGCAGCCTCGTCGCCTTCGTCGAGGTGAAGACCCGCAAGACCGCGGCCGACCTCGATTTCGCCATCGACGAACGCCGCCTCGCCCGCGTCGCCGCCGCGGCGGAACTGCTGATGCCGCGCTATGCCGGTCCCGGCGACGATATCCGCGTCGACGTGATCCTCATTGCCCCGCGCACGCTGCCTCGCCATATCGAGAACGCCTGGATCGGGTGACCTAGCCCGGCAAGACACCCAAGGAGGCCGCATGCTTACCGTCGCCGTGCAGATGGACCCGCTCGATTCGATCAACATCGCAGGCGATTCGACCTTCGCGCTGATGCTCTCCGCCCAGGCGCGCGGGCACAAGCTGTTCCACTACGCCCCCGAGGACCTCAACTACAGCGCGGGCCGCGTGTGGACCAAGGCGCATCCGGTGACGGTGCAGCGCGTCGAAGGCAATCATTTCAGCTTCGGCGATCCGGTAAAGCTCGATCTCGGCGACGAGGCCGATGTGGTGCTGATGCGCCAGGACCCGCCCTTCGATCTCGGCTACATCACCGCCACCCACCTGCTCGAGCGCATCGCCGACAAGACCCTGGTGGTCAACGACCCCGCCCAGGTCCGCAACGCGCCGGAAAAAGTGTGGGTGCTCGATTTCGCCCAGTTCATGCCACCGACGCTCGTCACCCGCTCGGTCGACGAGGCCAAGGCGTTCCTCGCCGAGCATGGCGAGATCGTCGTCAAGCCGCTGCACGGCAATGGCGGCAAGGCGATCTTCAAGATCGGCCGCGACGGCGCCAACCTCTCCTCGCTGATCGAGGTGTTCAACACCGCCTATCGCGAGCCGCACATGGTGCAGGCCTTCCTCCCCGATATCGCCAAGGGCGACAAGCGTATCGTGCTGGTCGACGGCGAAGTGGCCGGCGCAATCAACCGGCTGCCCGGCGAGGGCGAGATCCGCTCCAACCTCGCGGTCGGCGGATCGGCGGCGAAGACCGAGCTGACCGACAAGGAGAAGGAAATCTGCGCCGTGCTCGGGCCCGAACTCAAGAAGCGCGGGCTCCTTTTCGTGGGCATCGACGTTATCGGCGGACAATGGCTGACCGAAATCAACGTCACTTCGCCCACGGGCATCGTCGCGATCGACCGGTTCAACGGCACCGACACGGCGGGCATGATCTGGGATGCGATCGAGGCCCGGATGGCCGCGCGCGCCTGATCGGGGCCTGACGCGATGGGTGTGATCCTCGGCTGGGGCTATTGGGGCATCTTCCTGCTGATGGTGCTGGAGAACGTGATTCCTCCGGTCCCGTCCGAGGCGATCATGGGGATGGCCGGCATCGGCGCGGCGCGTGGGCATTTCGACCCCGTGCTGCTGGTGCTGGTCGGCACGCTCGGCACCGTGCTCGGCAATCTCTTCTGGTGGGAGATCGGGCGGCGGCTTGGCTATGAGCGGCTCCAGCCCTTCGTCGCGCGCTGGGGCCGCTGGCTCACGGTCGAGTGGCACGATGTCGAGCGGTTCAAGGGCTATTTCGACCGCTGGGGCGGCCCGACGATCTTCGTCTTCCGCTTCATGCCGTTCGGCCGCACGATCATCTCGCTGCCCGCCGGGCTGATGCACATGCCCTTCTGGAAATTCTGCCTTTATACCGCCGCCGGCAGCGCGCTGTGGAACGCCGCGCTGGTCGGCGTCGGCTACGGCCTGGGTGCCGCGATCGCGGAGATCGACCGGTTCATCACCCCCGCGATCGTCATCGGCGTAGTGGCGATGCTGATCTTCTATGTGTGGCGGGTGCTGACCTGGAAGCCGCGCGCAGCCTGACAGCCCCTAACCGTCGATCACGTGCGGCACGAACCGCGCCGTGTTGCCGGTGATCAGCCCGTCCTCGCGGATGCCCATGCCGACCGGCACGCCGTCCACCACCCAGGACCCGATCACCGGATAGCCGGCGCCGAAATCCCGCAAGGGCTGGAAGCGCTGGTAGATCCAGCCCTGCTCGACATAGTCGCCGTCGCTCTCCGCGACGACCCTGTCGCCCCAGCGGATCGAGACATTGGCCCCTTCGCGCCCGAACAATGGCTTGGCGACCTGATCGCCGCCGATCGGCCGCGTGCCCGCCTCCAGCAGATTGGGATGGCCGGGAAACAGCTCCCACAGGATCGGCAGGATCGCCTTGTTGCTCCACAAGGTCTTCCAGATCGGCTCGATCCAGCGCGTTCTGCCCAGGCTCTCGACCAGCATCGGCGCGAATTGCTCGGCGAGCAGCCATTCCCAGGGGTAGAGGTGGAAGACCGTCTTGATCGGTCGATCGCCGCCATCGACGAAGCGGCGCGCGGCATGGCTCCAGCCGATCGCTGCCATCTCCACCGGCAGCGTCGCGAGCCCTGCCGCCTCGGCCGTGTCGCGCAGATAGGCGAGGGTGACGCTGTCCTCGCCCGCGGCATCGGCCATGTGGGCGAAGTGGACCGACCCTTCCCCGAGCAGCGGTGCGATCGCGCGCCATTGGGCAACCAGCGCCTCGTGGAGGCCGTTATATTGGTCGAGCACAGGAAACACCGCTTCCTTCCAGTCCCACTGGATCACCGCCGCCTCGAGCAGGCTGGTGGGCGTATCGCAGTTGAACTCGAACAGCTTGGGCGGCCCGTCACCGCAATAGCCGAGGTCGAAGCGGCCGAAATTGAGCGCCGGCGGCTCGGCCTCCCAGGCTGCCGCCACTGCGTCCCAGGCAGGGCGCGGGATGCCGAGCTCGCCCAGCCGACCCTCGGCGATCACATGCTCGCCCGCCGCCAGATACAGCCGGTACAATTCCGCGCTCGCCGATTCGATCTCGGCAATCTCGGCGGCGGTGAAGACGTAGCAGGCACTCTCGTCCCAATAGGGCTTGCCGTCGAGGCTGTGCCAGACGAGCCCAAGCGCCTCCACCCGCGCCTGCCAGTCGGCGCGCGGCGCCACCGTCGTGCGGCGCATCAGCCGCCCTTGCTGCCGAAGAACCCGCCGATCCTGCCGAACCCGCCGCGCGTCACCGACTCTGCGCCGCCATAGCGTACGCCGCTGGCAGGCTGGAAGGATCCGCCGCGCGCAGCCTCGCCCACCGCAGGCACCGTCGAGCCCTTGCCGGCATAGTAGAAATGCCCGCCACCATGACCGCCGCTACCGCGGTTGCAGTTGGCATCGGCGATGCGGCGCCCTGCCGCATCGGTGCAATAGCGCACCGGCTGGCTGGCCACGTTGCTGCCGCCGCATCCTGCCGCGAGCAACGCCATGGAGGTCGCCGCGGTAATCCGCAGCACGCTGAAATCGGGTGGTCTACGCATCATGCCCCCAATACTCGCGGTGCATTTCCCCATGCACCGCAACCAGCGGGCTTTTTACCGAGGCTTCCACCCGCTGTCTCGGAAAACCGCAAGCCCGCGGCAATCCGCGGAAAACGCGCCTTATTGCTCCTGCGAACGAGTTGCAAAGATATTCCTGCCCCCATACCGAATCCCGGGTTGCAGCCTCGCTATTATAGGCCTATCCCGCCCTCGCTTTCGCGGCGCATGTTCACGCGACCGCTTTGCTTGGAACCAACCAAGGAGATTCCATGGCCCGCAAGAAGATCGCGCTGATCGGCTCCGGCATGATTGGCGGTACGCTCGCGCACCTCGCCGCCATCAAGGAACTGGGCGACATCGTCCTTTTCGACATCGCTGAAGGCACCCCGCAGGGCAAGGCGCTCGACATCGCGCAGTCCGGTCCGGTCGAAGGCTTCGACGCCAACCTCAAGGGCGCGAACAGCTACGAGGATATTGCGGGCGCCGACGTCTGCATCGTGACCGCCGGCATCCCGCGCAAGCCGGGCATGAGCCGCGACGACCTGCTCAAGACCAACCTCGGCGTGATGAAGGCCGTGGGCGAAGGCATCGCCGCACACGCGCCCGACGCGTTCGTGATCTGCATCACCAACCCGCTCGACGCGATGGTGTGGGCGCTTCGTGAATTCTCGGGCCTGCCGCACCAGAAGGTCGTCGGCATGGCCGGCGTGCTCGATTCGGCACGCTTCCGTCACTTCCTCGCCGAAGAGTTCAACGTCTCGGTCGAGGACGTCACCGCCTTCGTGCTCGGCGGCCACGGCGACACCATGGTCCCGGTGATCGAATATTCGACCGTCGCCGGCATTCCGGTGCCCGACCTGATCAAGATGGGCTGGTCCACCCAGGAGCGTATCGACGCCATCGTCGCCCGCACCCGTTCGGGCGGCGGCGAGATCGTCGCGCTGCTCAAGACCGGCTCGGCCTTCTACGCTCCGGCGACCAGCGCGATCGCGATGGCCGAGAGCTATCTGAAGGACAAGAAGCGCCTGCTTCCCTGCGCCGCGCACCTCACCGGCCAGTACGGCGTCGACAACATGTATGTCGGCGTGCCGATCGTGATCGGCAAGGACGGCGTCGAGCGCATCGTCGAGATCGAACTGAACGCCACGGCGAAGCAGAATTTCGACGTCTCGGTCGACGCGGTCAAGGAACTGGTCGCGGCATGCAAGTCGATCGACTCCTCGCTCGCCTGATCCTTCCCGCGCTCGTCGCGGTGCCGGGCGTCGCTTCCGCACAGGAAGCGATCGCCACGGCACCGACCGAGCCGGTGGCGCTGTTCCGTGCGGTATGCATGGGCGGCAGCGCCCGGTTGACTCGCGGCATGGCCGAACCGGCGACCTATGCGACGCTGCCGCTGCCCGCGCAGCGCGCGATCGGCATCGGCGCCGCTTCGACCGACAATGCCGCCGATGCGCTGAAGGCGCCCGCCCCCGAACCGGCCAGGGTGCCCAACAGCATCTACCGCATCGCCGGCGGCAACACCTATCTGTTCGTCCCCAAGGCCGGCTCCGGCACGGGCACCCTCGCCGAATCCTGCATGGTCCTGTGGATCGGCGGCGGCGACGATTATCTCGCGGCCCGCAAGATCGTGTTGCCGAGCGAGGAAAAGGTGCCGCTCTATGCGCGCCCCGAATCCAAGCCCGACCGCGCGACCTTCACGGCCGCTTCGTTCGGAACGACGCAATATTCGCTCGCCACGTTCGGCGGCTGGATTGCGCTGCGCTCCTTTACCCCTCCTCCCAGCGACCCGGAAAAGGCGAACTGAATGAGCATCCTCGTCGACAAGAACACCAAGGTCATCGTCCAGGGGATGACCGGTGCCACCGGCACGTTCCACACCGAGCAGGCGCTTGCCTATGGCACGCAGATGGTCGGCGGCGTCACCCCCGGCAAGGGCGGTAGCACGCATATCGGCCTGCCCGTGTACGACACGGTCGCCGAAGCCAAGGACAAGACCGGCGCCGACGCCAGCGTGATCTACGTGCCGCCCCCCTTCGCGGCGGATTCGATCCTCGAAGCGATCGACGCCGAGATCCCGCTGATCGTCGCGATCACCGAAGGCATTCCGGTGCTGGACATGGTCAAGGTGAAGCGAGCGCTTTCCGGCTCCAAGTCGCGCCTGATCGGCCCGAACTGCCCGGGCGTACTGACGCCGGGCGAGTGCAAGATCGGCATCATGCCGGGCTCGATCTTCTCCAAGGGCTCGGTGGGCGTCGTGTCGCGCTCGGGCACCCTCACCTATGAGGCGGTGTTCCAGACCACCAATGCAGGCCTGGGCCAGACCACGGCCGTCGGCATCGGCGGTGACCCGGTCAACGGCACCAACTTCATCGACGTGCTCGAGCTGTTCCTCGCGGACGAAGCCACCCAGTCGATCATCATGATCGGGGAAATCGGCGGCTCGGCGGAAGAAGAAGCCGCGCAGTTCCTGATCGACGAGGCCAAGCGTGGCCGCAAGAAGCCGATGGCCGGCTTCATCGCGGGCCGCACCGCACCTCCGGGCCGCCGCATGGGCCATGCCGGTGCGATCGTCTCGGGCGGCCAGGGCGGCGCCGAGGACAAGATCGCGGCGATGGAAGCCGCCGGCATCCGCGTCTCCCCCAGCCCCTCGCTGCTCGGCGAGACGCTGCTGGAAGCGCTGAAGGGCTAAACTGCAACGGTAGCGCTCCTATATAGGTGGGTATGGGAGCGCTAACACGAACGGAAGCATGATCATGGGCTATGAAGGCCTCGACTTCGACGACATCGCCGGCGGTGTGAGCCCCGGCTTCGTCGAGACCCTGTACCGGCGCTACAAGAGCGATCCGGCCTCTGTCGAACCGAGCTGGCGTGCCTGGTTCGAGGGTCTCGAATCCACGGCCTCTGGCCCCAGCTGGCAGCGCGCCAACTGGCCGCTGACCGAAACCGACGCGCTCACGGCCGGGCTCGACCCCACCCAGATGGAGCCCGCGCCCAAGCCCGCCAAGGGCGGCGCGCCCGCCAAGCCGGCCGCCCCCGCCGCCTCGACGGCGGACGTCACCAAGGCCGCGGAAGATTCGATCCGCGCGATGATGCTGATCCGCACCTATCGGGTGCGCGGCCATCTCGCCGCCAATCTCGATCCGCTGGGCCTCGCCCGCCAGAACCTGCCCGCCGATCTGACGCCGGAATATCACGGCTTCTCGGGCGCCGATCTCGATCGCCCGATCTATCTCGGCGGTGCGCTCGGCCTGCAGCACGCAACGGTGCGCGAGATCGTCGCGATCCTCCAGGCCAATTACTGCGGTAATGTCGGCCTCGAGTACATGCACATCGCGGACGTGGAGGAGCGCCGCTTCCTCCAGGACCGGATGGAAGGCAAGGACAAGGAGATCAACTTCACGCCGGACGGCAAGAAGGCGATCCTGTCCAAGGTGATCGAAGCCGAGCAGTGGGAAAAATTCCTCGGCAAGAAATATGTCGGCACCAAGCGGTTCGGCCTCGACGGCGGCGAATCGATGATCCCGGCGATGGAAGCAATCATCAAGTATGGCGGCCAGCAGGGCGTCCGCGAGATCGTGTACGGCATGGCCCATCGCGGCCGCCTGAACATGCTCGCCAACGTCATGGAAAAGCCGTTCCGGGTGATCTTCCATGAGTTCGGCGGCGGTTCGGCCAACCCGGACGACGTCGCCGGTTCGGGCGACGTGAAGTACCACCTCGGCACCTCCACCGATCGCCAGTTCGACGGCATCAGCGTCCACATGTCGCTGGTCGCCAACCCGTCGCACCTCGAGGCGGCCGATCCGGTCGTGCTCGGCAAGGCGCGCGCGCTGCAGACGATCCGCGGCGATCTGGAAAAGCACGAGCAGGTCTTGCCGGTGCTGATCCATGGTGACGCGGCGTTCGCCGGCCAGGGCATCGTGTGGGAGACGCTCGGCTTCTCCGGCATCCGCGGCTACAATACCGGCGGCTGCATCCACTTCGTCATCAACAACCAGGTCGGCTTCACGACGAGCCCGCAGTTCGCGCGCTCCTCGCCCTATCCGTCGGATGTCGCCAAGGGCGTCCAGGCGCCGATCCTGCACGTCAACGGCGACGATCCCGAAGCCGTGACCTTCGCCTGCAAGGTGGCGATCGAGTTCCGCCAGGAATTCCACCGCGACATCGTGATCGACATGTGGTGCTATCGCCGCTTCGGCCACAATGAAGGCGATGAGCCCGGCTTCACCCAGCCGCTGATGTACCAGAAGATCCGCCAGCACCCCGGTGTGAGCAGCATCTATGGCCAGAAGCTGATCGCCGAGGGCGTGGTCGACCAGGGCTTCATCGACGAGAAGACCCACCAGTTCACCACGCTGCTCGAAGGCGAGTTCGAAGCGGGCAAGACCTATCTGCCGAACAAGGCGGACTGGTTCGCCGGCCGCTGGTCGGGTCTGGGCGCGCCGTCGGACGGCGAGGGCTCGCGCCGCAACGTCGAGACCGGCATCGAGAAGAAGCTGTTCGACAGCCTCGGCCGCACCCTGACCACGGTCCCCGAGGATCTCGAGATCCACAAGACCCTCGGCCGCGTGCTCGATGCCAAGCGCGAGATGTTCAAGTCGGGCACCAATTTCGATTGGGCGACCGGCGAGGCGCTGGCGTTCGGCTCGCTGCTCTCGGAAGGCTATGCGGTGCGTCTGTCCGGCCAGGATTCGGGCCGCGGCACCTTCTCGCAGCGCCATGCCGTCTGGGTCGACCAGAAGACCGAGGCCAAGTACGTGCCGCTCACCACGGTGCCGCACGGCAGCTTCGAAGTGCTCGACTCTCCGCTCAGCGAATATGGCGTGCTCGGCTTCGAGTACGGCTATGCGCTGGCGGATCCGAAGGCACTGGTGCTGTGGGAAGCGCAGTTCGGCGATTTCGTGAACGGCGCGCAGATCATGATCGACCAGTTCATCGCGTCGGGCGAGTCCAAGTGGCTCCGCGCCAACGGCCTGGTGATGCTGCTGCCGCACGGCTATGAAGGCCAGGGCCCCGAGCACAGCTCGGCGCGTCCGGAGCGCTTCCTCCAGCTCTGCGCGCAGGACAACATGCAGGTGGTGAACATCACCACGCCGGCCAACTATTTCCACCTGCTGCGCCGGCAGATGCACCGCAACTTCCGCAAGCCGCTGATCCAGATGACGCCCAAGTCGCTGCTCCGCCACAAGATGGCGGTGTCGAGCGCCGAGGAGTTCCTGGGCGACAGCCACTTCAAGCGCATCCTGTCGGATCCGAGCGCACCGGCGGATACCGAGGTGAAGCGCCTCGTGCTCTGCACCGGCAAGGTCGCCTACGACCTGATCGAGGCGCGCGATGCGGCGGGCGACCAGAACACCGCGATCGTCCGGCTCGAGCAGCTCTACCCGTTCCCGGGCGAGCCGCTGACCGAGCGGCTGAAGCGCATGCCCAACCTCGAAGAGGTGGTGTGGGCCCAGGAAGAGCCGAAGAACAACGGCTACTGGTTCTTCGTCGAGCCGCTGATCGAGGAATGCCTCATCGACGCCGGCACCCGCGTCCAGCGTCCGCGCTATGCGGGCCGCTCGGCAGCGGCATCGCCCGCCACCGGCCTGATGAAGCGCCACACCGCAGAGCAGGGCGCGCTCGTTGCCGACGCGCTCGGCCATAATGTCCGCGATGAAATCCGCCGCACCCGGAAAGGTTGAGAATGGCCACCGAAGTCAAAGTCCCCGTACTGGGCGAATCGATCACCGAAGCTACCGTCGGTGAATGGCTGAAGAATCCGGGCGATCCCGTCCGCGCCGACGAGCCGATCGCCAGCCTCGAGACCGACAAGGTCTCGGTCGAAGTCCCCTCGCCGGTCGCCGGCGTGATGGGCGAGCAGATCGTCAAGGTCGGCGATACCGTCGAAGTGGGCGCGGTGATCGCGATCATCGCGGGTGAAGGTGCTTCGGCCGCTTCGGCTGCTGCCCCCGCCGCTGCTGCGCCGGCCGCGACGCCAGCTCCGGCGCCTGCCGCTGCCCCGGCCCCGTCGGCCGATGCCGCCGCGCTGTCGCCGTCGGTGCGCCGTGCGGTGCTCGAAACCGGTGTCGATCCCTCGACCGTGCAGGGCACCGGCAAGGACGGCCGCCTGACCAAGGACGACGTGATCGCCGCCGCCAGCAGCAAGCCTGCCGCGCCGGCCGCCGCTGCGCCCGCCCCCACCGCTGCTCCGGCAGCGACCGGCGGTCGCAAGGAAGAGCGCGTGCGGATGACCCGCCTGCGCCAGACGGTCGCCAAGCGCCTCAAGGAAGCGCAGAACACCGCCGCCATGCTCACCACGTTCAACGACGTGGACATGACCGCGGTGATCGAGGCGCGCGCCAAGTACAAGGACCTGTTCGAGAAGAAGCACGGCGTCCGCCTGGGCTTCATGGGCTTCTTCGTGAAGGCCGCGTGCATGGCGCTGAAGGACATCCCCGGCGTCAACGGCTCGATCGAGGGCGACGAGATCGTCTATCACGATTATTGCGACGTCTCGGTCGCGGTCTCGGCCCCGCAGGGCCTGGTCGTTCCGGTGATCCGCGATGCGCAGGACCTGTCGGTCGCGGGCATCGAGCGCACGATCGGCGATTTCGGCAAGCGCGCCAAAGACGGCACGCTGAAGATGGACGAGATGAAGGGCGGTACCTTCACCATCTCCAACGGCGGCGTCTTCGGCTCGCTGATGTCGACCCCGATCATCAACCCGCCGCAGTCGGCCGTGCTCGGCCTGCACCGCATCGAGGACCGCCCGGTCGTTCGTAACGGCCAGGTCGTCGTCCGCCCGATGATGTACTTGGCGCTCAGCTACGATCACCGCCTGGTCGACGGCCGCGAGGCAGTGACCTTCCTCGTCGCGATCAAGAACGCGATCGAGGATCCGACCCGTCTGCTGATCGACCTGTAATTCCCTTGCGCTCCCGCCCCAAAGCGGGGGCGCAAAACCCTTTAGGGGCTATTCCCCTGCGCTCCCGCCAAGGCCGGAGCACGCGTGGAGCGAACAATGGCTGAATATGATTTCGACGTCCTGATCATCGGTTCCGGCCCCGGCGGCTATGTCGCGGCGATCCGCGCGGCGCAGCTGGGCCTCAAGACCGGCTGCGTCGAGAGCCGCGAGACGCTGGGCGGCACCTGCCTCAACGTCGGCTGCATCCCCTCCAAGACGCTGCTGAACGCGTCCGAGCTGTTCTACGAGGCCGCCTCGGGCGCGCTCGCCAAGCACGGCGTCAAGCTCGGCTCGGTCGAACTCGACCTGCCGACGATGATGGCCGACAAGGACAAGGCCGTGAAGGGCCTGACCGGCGGCATCGAATTCTTGTTCAAGAAGAACAAGATCGAATGGGTGAAGGGCCGCGGCACCTTTATCGACGCGCACACCGTGCAGGTGGGCGAGCGCACCGTCACCGCCAAGAACATCGTGATCGCCACCGGCTCGTCGGTCACCCCGCTGCCGGGCGTGACGGTCGACCAGAAGGTCGTCGTCGACTCCACCGGCGCGATCGCGCTGGAGAAGGTGCCGGCGAACATGGTCGTGATCGGCGGCGGCGTGATCGGGCTCGAGCTCGGCTCGGTCTGGCAGCGCCTCGGTGCCAAGGTGACGGTGGTCGAGTATCTCGACCAGCTGCTCCCCGGCATGGACGGTGAGGTGCGGAAGGAAGCTTCCAAGATCTTCAAGAAGCAGGGCATGGAGATCAAGCTCTCCACCAAGGTGACCGGCGTTGCCGTCAACGGCGACAAGGCTACGGTCACGATCGAGCCCGCCGCCGGTGGTGCCGCGGAGACGATCGAAGCCGATGCCGTGCTCGTCGCGATCGGCCGTCGTCCCAACACCGATGGCCTCGGCCTCGACAAGATCGGCCTGACGACCAACCAGCGCGGCCAGATCGAGACCGACCACAGCTTCCGCACCGCCGTCGACGGCGTTTGGGCGATCGGCGACGTGATCCCGGGCCCGATGCTCGCGCACAAGGCCGAGGACGAAGGCATCGCGGTCGCCGAGAACATCGCGGGCCTCACCGGCATCGTGAACCATGCGGTGATCCCGAGTGTCGTCTACACCCACCCCGAAATCGCCGGCGTCGGCCTCACCGAGGAGCAGGCGCGCGAAAAGGGCGAAGTGAAGGTCGGCAAGTTCCCGATGGCGGGCAACAGCCGCGCCAAGGCGATCGACGACACCACCGGGTGGGTGAAGGTGATCGCCGACGCCAAGACCGACAAGGTGCTCGGCGCCTGGATCATCACGCCGCCGGCCGGCACGATGATCGCCCAGGTCGCGCAGGCGATGGAGTTCGGTGCGACGTCAGAAGACATCGCCTATACCTGCCACGCCCACCCGACGCATTCCGAAGCGATCAAGGAAGCGGCGATGGGCGTGCTTGGCAAGCCGATCCACATCTGATCCGATTCACCTTTGGACTGAAGCAAGCGCCGCCGGCATCCCCGGCGGCGTTTTGCTGTTCGGAGCCCCAAAACCACGCTAACGGCTCGCCATGCAAGCATCCCTCGGCACCCATGACGCGATCATCCTCGGCGCCGGCGCGGCGGGGATGTTTTGCGCCGCCATGGCAGGTCAGCGCGGACGCAACGTCCTGCTGCTCGATCATGCCGAGGCGCCGGGGAAGAAGATCCTGATCTCGGGCGGCGGGCGATGCAATTTCACCAATCTCGGCACAGCGCCCGATCGCTACCTCTCCGCCAACCCGCATTTCGCCAAGTCGGCGCTCGGCCGCTACACCGCGCAGGATTTCCTCGCGCTGGTCGAACGGCACGGCATCGCTTGGCACGAGAAGACGCTGGGCCAGCTCTTCTGCGACGGCTCTGCGCAGCAGATCGTCGACATGCTGCTCGGCGAATGCGCGATGGGCGGCGTGACGATCGAGCTCGGCGCAGGCGTCACCGCGGTCGACCATGCCGATGGCCGCTTCCGCGTGACGACGAGCAAGGGCGCCGCCGAGGCCCCTGCCCTCGTCATCGCCACCGGCGGTCCCGCCATTCCCAAGCTTGGTGCAACCGGCTTCGCCTATGACCTCGCCCGCCGCTTCGGCCTCAAGGTCGTCGAGCCGCGTCCTGCCCTTGTCCCACTCACCCTCGGCCCCGATCAGGCGCTGTTTCGCGACCTTTCCGGCGTCGCCACCCCCGTCGCCGCGCATGCCGGCAAGGCAGCCTTCCACGAGGCGGCACTCTTCACCCATCGCGGCCTTTCCGGGCCGGCGATCCTGCAGGTCTCCTCCTATTGGAAGCATGGCGAATCGATCGCGATCGATTTCCTGCCCAAGCAGTCAATCGGCTGGCTGCGTGACGCAAAGCGCGCCGAACCCCGGCTCGGGCTCCGCAACCTGCTCAACCGCCAGCTTCCCGAACGACTCGCCACGACGCTAGCCGAACGCATCGCCCTGCCCAGCGAACTCGGCAATTGCCGCGACGCGCTGCTGGACGCAGCAGAGGCGCAACTGGCACGTTGGCCCTTCACGCCGAACGGCACCGAAGGATTCGCCAAGGCCGAAGTGACGGTTGGCGGCATCAGCACCGCCGACCTGTCTTCCCGGACGATGGAAGCGCGCAAAGTGCCCGGCCTGTACGCGATCGGCGAGGCGGTGGACGTCACCGGCTGGCTGGGCGGCTACAACTTTCAATGGGCGTGGGCGAGCGGTTGGGCCGCAGCACAGGCACTGTAGACCGCCTGTTGCGCAAACAGCACGTCACCCCGCGTAAAGTTGCGTAACGAGACCTTTTCAATTGCATAAGTTGTGGGTCTTCGGCCAGAAATCTTTACGAGATCCGCTATCATGCTGGTCCGGGGGGACATTTCAGGTCGGCAATGAAAGTTCGGTGCGTATTGGCAGCCACGATACTGGCCTGCCCGGTGACCGCACAGGCGCAACAGCAGCCTGATCCCGCCGTCGACTCCCGGGCTGCTTCGCCTGCCAGCGGCGTGCTGATCTACGGTCCGGAATTCTTCGCCAATACCGCGCTGCCGACAGCACTGGACATGGTGCAGCGCCTGCCTGGCTTCACGCTCGACGTCGGCAATGGCGATGCGCGCGGGATCGCCGGCAATACCGGCAACGTCCTCATCGACGGCAAGCCGCCCGCTTCCAAGACCGACGGGCTGGGCGAAATCCTGCGCCGAATCAGCGCGGGCAGCGTCGCGCGGATCGAGCTGATCCGCGGCGGCGCGCCGGGGATCGATATGCAGGGCCGCGCGGTGATCGCCAATGTCGTGCTCAAGCGCACTGCCTCTACCGAGACGCTGATCAACTTCCAGAGCTACATTTACGACGACGGCTATGTCGGTCCCGACGTGACGCTGCAATATGCCCGCCGTGACGGCGACCGTCGCGACGAGGTGTCGCTGGAGGTGATCAGCGATCGCACCAGCGGCACCGCGCAGGGCTATCGCGTCCGCCGCGACGCTGCGGGCAATCTGCTCGTTCGCCAGTCGCTGGACCTATGGGACCGAGACCGCACCGCAACGCTGCGCTCGACGATCCAGCGCGCCGCCGGGGGCGGGCTGCTGACCGTCAACGGCCGGTTCGACTATCTCGATTACCCGACCAGCTTCATCGCGACGACGGTGGAAGGAACGGGGGACAACAGCCGCGCCACCGACATCACCCACCAATGGAAGGGCGAGCTGGGCGCCAACTGGACGCGACCGCTCGGCCAGAAGAGCGAAATAGAGGTGATCGGGCTGCAGCGGCTGGGGCATATCGGCTACGATTCGGACACGCTGATCGGCACCTTCGCTTCCACCTTCGGCCAGCAGTCGCGTACCGGGGAATCGGTTCTGCGCACAATCCTGCGGCACAAGACGAATGCCAAGCTGTCGTTCGAGGGCGGCGGCGAAATCGCCTATAATTTCCTCGACAACCGCACGACCTATACCGAGCAGGGCGCACCCGTGGCGCTGCCCGACGAGAAAGTGTTCGTCAGCGAGGTACGCGGCGAGCTGTTCGGGTTGGCGCGCTGGCAGCCGTCCGCGCCGGTAACGCTGGAGGCCGGGTTGCGTGCCGAAATGTCGCGGATCCGCGCCGATGGCGACAGCCAGCGCAGCCGGTCCTTCTTCTACCCCAAGCCGCGGCTGCAGCTGACCCTGCGGCCCACGGCGCGTGACCAAATCCGGCTGCGCGCGGAGCAGAGCGTAAGTCAGCTCGACTTCACCAATTTCGTCGCGGCGACGGAGATCAACCTGGGCACGGTGCGCGCCGGCAATGGCGATCTGCAGCCCGAACAAACGCTGACGCTGGAAGCGGTGATCGAGCATCGATTCTGGAGCAAGGGCGCGCTGGAACTCGGCGCCAAGCACGAAGCGACGCGCCACGTGATCGATTATATTCCGCTCGAGGGCGGCTTCGACGCGATCGGCAATATCGGCACCGGCACCCGCGACACGCTCTCGAGCGCGCTGACGCTGCCGTTCGACAAGCTGGGCATCAGGAATGCGCGCTTTCGCGGCAATGCCGAGCTGGTGCGCAGCCACGTCAGCGATCCGCTGACCGGCGAACGGCGGCGATTCACCAACGAGGTCCCGTTTACCTGTTCGGGCAGCTTCAGCCAGGATCTGTTCGGCGGCCGCTTCACCTATGGCGTCTATGGCAGCTGCGGCCAGCCCGGGGCGAATCTGTATCGCATCCGCGAGTTCCGGACGACCGAGATCCAGCCGACCTTCGAGATCTACGGCATCTGGAAGCCGAGCAAACGGCTCGCCATCCGGCTCGACGCGGGCAACCTTACCGACCCCGCGCGGATCTACGACCGCGACGTGTACACCGGCGAGCGCAACGCCGCGCCGCTGGCCTATCGCGAGCGGCGCGTCCAGCGTCGCGGCCAGTATCTCTACGTGCAGATCCGCCGGACGCTGTGACGCGCCCGGCGACGTGGATCAGTCCAGATTGGGCCGCAGATAGCGGGTCGCCAATTCCTCGCTGATCCCCCGGCGGACCGCGTAATCCTTGAGCTGGTCCGGCCCGACGCGCGCCACGCCGAAATATTCGGCCTGCGGATGGCCGAAATAAAAGCCCGACACCGCCGCCGTCGGCAGCATCGCGAAGCTCTCGGTCAGGCTGATGCCAGTGCGCTTGTGCGCATCGAGAAGGTCGAACAGGATCGGCTTGAGGCTGTGCTCGGGGCAGGCCGGATAGCCGGGCGCCGGGCGGATGCCGCGATATTGTTCGCGGACCAGCGCGTCATTGTCGAGCTGCTCGCCTTCGGCATAGCCCCAGAGCGCGGTGCGGACGAACTTGTGGAGCCGCTCGGCAAAGGCTTCGGCGAGACGATCGGCGAGCGCCTTGAGCAGGATGTCCGAATAATCGTCAATCGCTGCCTTGAAGCGGGCGAGGTGCGGCTCGATGCCGTGGATCGAGACCGCGAAGCCGCCGATCCAGTCGCCGTCATGATCGATGAAGTCGGCCAGGCACATGTTCGCGCGGCCCTCGCGCTTGGCGATCTGCTGGCGGAGGAACGGCAGGCGGACATGTTCGCGCTCCAGATGCACGATCACGTCGTCGCCCTCGCGGCGGCACGGCCACAGCCCTGCGACGCCGCGCGCGGTGAGCCAGCGCTCCGCAATGATCTTGTCGAGCATCTTCTGCGCATCGGCGAACAGCGAGGTCGCGCTTTCGCCGACCACTTCGTCCTGCAGGATCGTCGGGTAATTGCCGGCCAGCTCCCAGGCGCGGAAGAAGGGCGTCCAGTCGATATAGTCGCGCAGGTCCTTGAGGTCCCAGTCGTCGAACGCATGAACACCCGGCATGCGCGGCTTGCCCGGCTTGAGGGACATGTCCGCCTCAAAGGCATTGGCGCGCGCGTCCTCCAGGGGCAGCAGCTCGCTCTGGCCCTTGCCCGCGCGGGTGACGCGGA
Organism: Sphingomonas sp.; assembly: GCF_032114135.1. Taxonomy (GTDB): domain Bacteria; phylum Pseudomonadota; class Alphaproteobacteria; order Sphingomonadales; family Sphingomonadaceae; genus Sphingomonas. The sequence continues at coordinate 209,315 of NZ_DAMCTA010000003.1, read as the reverse complement.
CATGCTCATATTCGTCGGCGATCTTGGTCACATAGGGATCGCGCTGGGTGTCGGAGACGAGCGCGGTCGCCACGCCTACTGCGCGGCTCGCGTCGAGCACGTGCACCACTGGGCCGGTATAGGCCGGGTCGATGCGCAGCGCGGTGTGGACGCGGCTGGTGGTCGCGCCGCCGATCAGCAGCGGCATCGTCATGCCCGCGCGCTGCATTTCCTCGGCGACGGTCACCATCTCGTCGAGGCTCGGCGTGATCAGGCCCGACAGGCCGATCATGTCGGCATCATTGTCGATCGACGCTTGGAGGATGTTCGACCAGGGCACCATCACGCCCAGATCGACCACCTCGAAGCCGTTGCACTGGAGCACCACGCCGACGATATTCTTGCCGATGTCGTGCACGTCGCCCTTCACTGTGGCGAGCACGATCTTGCCCTTGCCCTTGGCCCCGGGCTCCTTCATCGCCTCGATATACGGCAGCAGATGCGCGACCGCCTTCTTCATCACGCGCGCGGACTTGACCACCTGCGGCAGGAACATCTTGCCCGAGCCGAACAGGTCGCCGACGACGTTCATGCCGTCCATCAGCGGGCCTTCGATCACTTCGATCGGGCGGGCGAAGGCGAGGCGGCACTCCTCGGTATCCTCGACGACATACATGTCGATGCCCTTGACCAGCGCATGCTCGAGCCGCTTGGTCACCGGCCAGCTGCGCCACTCCGCCGCCTGCTTCTCCGCTACCGCATCGGTGCCGCGATACTTTTCGGCAAGCGCCACCAGCCGGTCGCCGGCTTCGGGGTCGCGGTTGAGGATGACGTCCTCGCAGGCCTGGCGCAGCTCGGGATCGATCGCGTCATACACGTCGAGCTGGCCGGCGTTGACGATCGCCATGTCCATGCCCGCGGGGATCGCGTAATAGAGGAACACGCTGTGCATCGCCTTGCGCACCGGCTCGTTGCCGCGGAAGCTGAACGACAGGTTCGACAGGCCGCCCGAGATATGGACGTGCGGGCAGCGCGCCTTGATCTCGCGGCACGCCTCGATGAAGTCGACGCCGTAGTTGTTGTGCTCCTCGATTCCCGTCGCCACCGCGAACACGTTGGGATCGAAGATGATGTCCTCGGGCGGGAAGCCGATGCCGGTGAGCAGCTTGTAGGCACGCTCGCAGATCTCGACCTTGCGCGCTTGCGTGTCCGCCTGGCCGACCTCGTCGAACGCCATGACCACCACCGCGGCGCCGTACGCCATGCACTTGCGGGCATGGGTCAGGAACGCTTCCTCGCCTTCCTTCATGCTGATCGAATTGACGATCGGCTTGCCCGAGACGCACTTGAGCCCCGCCTCGATCACCTCCCATTTGGAGCTGTCGACCATCACCGGCACCCGGGCGATGTCCGGCTCGGCGGCGATGAGCTTGAGATAGGTGGTCATCGCCTCGACGGCGTCGAGCAGGCCCTCGTCCATGTTGACGTCGATCACCTGCGCGCCGTTCTCGACCTGCTGGCGCGCGACTTCGACCGCGGCGGTATAGTCGCCGGCCATCACCAGCTTCTTGAAGCGGGCCGATCCGGTGACGTTGGTACGCTCGCCGACATTGACGAAGTTGGTGGAGGAAGGCGTGGTCATGATCTGGGTTCTTCTTAGATCCTCCCCGGCACGGGGAGGGGGACTATGCGAAGCATGGTGGAGGGGGGTTGCCGCAGGGGACTCGCTCGCGGAGCGCCCCCTCCACCACGCGGCTGCGCCGCGCGGTCCCCCTCCCCGTTCCGGGGAGAATTTAGTCGGTCACGCCGCCATGGTGAACGGTTCGAGGCCGGCAAGCCGCGTGCGCACTTCCGGCGTCGGGATGGCGCGCGGGCTCAGCCCCTGCACCGCCTTGGCGATCGCGCCGATATGCGCGGGCGTCGAACCGCAGCAGCCGCCCAGGATGTTCACCTGCCCCGCATCCGCCCATTCCTTGACAAGGCCCGCCGTCGTGACCGGCATCTCGTCATAGGCGCCGAGCTCATTGGGGAGGCCGGCGTTCGGGTAGACCATGATCAGCGTGTCGCACAGCGCCGACAGCGTCTTCACATGCGGACGCAGCTGCTCGGCGCCGAACGAGCAGTTGAGCCCGATCGTCACCGGCTTGGCATGGCGCACCGCGTGCCAGAACGCCTCGACCGTGTGACCCGAGAGGTTGCGGCCGGACAGGTCGGTGAGCGTCATCGACAGCATGATCGGCAGGTCGCGGCCCAGCGCCTCGCCCGCCTCGATCGCCGCCATGATGCCGGCCTTGGCATTGAGCGTGTCGAACACGGTCTCGATCAGCACGAAATCGATGCCGCCTTCGACCAGTGCGTCGATCTGCTCGCGGTACACGTCCTTGAGGTAATCGAAGTCGATCTCGCGATAGCCGGGATCGTTGACGTCCGGGCTGAGCGACAGCGTTTTGTTGGTCGGGCCGAGCGCGCCGGCGACGAAGCGCGGGCGGCCGTCCTTGGCTTCATACTCGTCGGCGATGCTGCGGGCGAGCTTGGCGCTCTCGATGTTGATCTCGCGCACCAGATGCTCGGCGCCGTAATCGGCCTGGCTGATCCGATTGGCGGAGAAGGTGTTGGTCTCGGCGATGTCGGCGCCGGCCTCGAAATAGGCGCGGTGGATCGAGCCGGGCACCTCGGGCTTGGTCAGCGCGAGGATGTCGTTGTTGCCCTTCTGGTCGTGCGAAAGACCAAGGGTGCCGGCATAGGCGGCCTCGTCGAGCTTCCAGTTCTGGATCTCGGTGCCGAATGCGCCGTCGGTGATCAGAATGCGCTTGGCGGCTTCGGCCAGCAGTTTCTCGCGTGCAGTCATGTCAAATTCCTCACGTAAGCCCCTCCCCTTCAGGGGAGGGGTTTGGGGTGGGGCCGGGTCTCACCGAGACCAACCAGCGTTCTGGCATCCCTCCACCCCCACCCCCTCCTCCCAGGAGGAGGGGCTTAGGTCGCGTTACGCCGCCGCCACCGCCGCCTGCTGCCGCGGGCGCAGGCCCAGCAGGTGGCAGATGGCGTAGCTCAGCTCGGCGCGGTTGAGCGTGTAGAAGTGGAACTGCCGCACGCCGCCGGCATAGAGCTTGCGGCACAGTTCCGCGGTCAGCGTCGCCGTCACCAGCTGCCGCGCCGAGGGATGGTCGTCGAGCCCCTCGAACAGCTTCTCCATCCAGGCCGGCACGTCGGTGCCGCACATGGCGGACATCTTCACCACGCTGGCATAATTCATCACCGGCATGATGCCTGGCACGATCTCGGCATCGATCCCCGCCGACGCCGCGCGGTCGCGGAAGCGCAGGAAGGTCTCGGCCTCGAAGAAGAACTGGGTGATCGCGCGGTTGGCACCGGCATCGATCTTGCGCTTCAGATTGTCGAGATCGGCCTCGGGGCTCGGCGAGTCCGGATGGCATTCGGGATAGGCGCTTACCGAAATCTCGAACGGGTGGAGCCGGCGCAGACCCGCGACGAGATCCGCAGCATTCTCATAGCCGCCAGGATGGGTGCGATACTTCTCGCCGGCGCGGGGCGGGTCGCCGCGCAGGGCGACGATGTGGCGCACGCCCGCCGCCCAGTATTCCTCGGCGATCTGGTCGATCTCCTCGCGCGTCGCTTCGACGCAGGTGAGGTGCGCGGCGGCCGCCAGCGGCGTCTCGCGCGCGATCTTTGAAACCGTGGCATGGGTGCGCTCGCGGGTGGTGCCGCCGGCGCCATAGGTGACGCTCACGAACCGCGGCCCGAGCGGCGACAGCGTCTCGATCGACTGCCACAGCGTCTCTTCCATCTTCTCGGTCTTGGGCGGGAAGAATTCGAAACTCACCGCCACATCGCCCGCCACATCGGCGAACAGGGGCGGTGCCATGGGGTCTACGATACTCATGCCGCCTTCACCTTTTCCACGCTCTCCCCGGTCTTGCGACCGAGCCATAATTTCACCGTCAGCGCGCCGCCTTCCAGCGTCTGCACCTGCACCGGGGCGAGCCCGGCGCGATCGAACCAGCCGAGCATCTGCTCGTCCGAGAAGCCCAGCCGCGCATGCGCATCGCGAGTACGCAGTTCCTCGCGCTCGTGCGGCGCGAAATCGACGATTAGCAGCCGTCCGCCGGGCCCGAGCACGCGTGCCGCCTCGCCGATCGCCGCCGCCGGCTGCTGCGCGAAGTGGAGCACATGATGCAATATAGCAGTATCCGCAGCGCCATCCTGCAGCGGCAGCGCGTAGAGGTCGGCCTGACGCAGTTCGGCATGGCCGAGATCGGCCAGCTTGGCGCGCGCCAGCCGCAGCATTTCGGAGGAGCGATCGATCCCTACCGCCTGCGCGGCACGCGGGCCGAACAGTTCGAGCATGCGGCCGGTGCCGGTGCCGATATCGACCAGCGTGCCCAGCGAGTCCTCGCCCAGCGCGGTGCCCATTGCAGCCTCGACTTCGCTTTCGGCGACGTGGAGCGAGCGGATCGCATCCCACTGCCCCGCATTGCTCTCAAACCAGGCTTCGGCCGCGCTGGCGCGATCGGCACGCACCGCGTCGAGCCGTGCCTGATCGGCAAGCACCGAAGAATCGCCCGTCAGTTCCCAGGCGTCGAGCGCCGCCAGCACCGGTGCGGTAACCGCCCGCCGGCCGAGTGCCACGAACACCCAGCTGCCTTCCTTGCGCCGCTCGGCCACGCCGGCGTCACACAGGATCTTCACATGGCGGGAAACGCGCGGCTGGCTCTGCCCCAGCACCTGCGCCAGCTCGCCCACGCTCAGCTCCATCGCGCGCAGCAGGGCGACGATCCGCAACCGGGTTGAATCCGCAAGCGCGCGGAAGATGGCGAGGGGCTCTGTCATGGGCGGCTTAGAGATATAAAGATATCTTTATATCAGGTCAACGCATCGCTGCGCGGTTGCGTGCGTTTGCGCCTCTGGCTAGCCCCGAGCCGAACCCGTGAAGGAACCCATTCCCATGCGCAAGCTCCTCCTCCTCCCCGTCGCCGCGCTGGCGCTCACCGGCCTGTCGGCCTGCGGCAACCAGGCGAAGAACGAAGCCGCCGAAGCCAATGAGGCGATGGCCGGTGACAGCAACACGATGGGTGATGCCGTCGCCGACGTGAACGCCGCCGAGGATGCGGCCTTCGCCAATGCCGAAAGCGCCTATGGCAACGAGAGTGGCCCGGCCGGCAACGAGATTACCGACTGACGCGTTTCCCGCCCTCCCTTTTTCTTCGGAGACCAGCCATGCCGCATCTTCGCCACCTCGGCGCTTCGGGCCTCGAGATTTCGCCGCTCGTGCTGGGTGGCAACGTGTTCGGCTGGACCGCCGACAAGGCCGCCAGCTTCCGCATCCTCGATCGCTTCGCGGAGCGCGGCGGGGTGATGATCGACACCGCCGATGTCTATTCGGCCTGGGTCTCGGGCCATCAGGGCGGCGAATCCGAAAGCGTGATCGGCGAATGGCTGCGCACCTCCGGCAAGCGCGACCAGGTGCTGATTTCCACCAAGGTCGGGATGCTGCCGGGCGAAGGCGGCGAAAAGCTGGCCCCGACGCGGATCGCGGCGGCGGCCGAGGCATCCCTCCAGCGGCTCGGCATCGAGACGATCGACCTCTATTTCGCCCATCAGGACGATGAGAACGTGCCGCAGGAAGAGGTTCTCGCGGCGTTCGGCACGCTGATCGACGCGGGCAAGGTCCGCGCGCTGGGCGCCTCCAACTTCCATGCGATGCGGCTCAAGTCGGCGCTCGACCTCGCCGCAAAGGAAGGGCTGCCGCACTTCCGCGTGCTCCAGCCCGAATACAATCTGGTCAGCCGCCGCAAGTTCGAGGGCGAGCTGCAGGACCTGTGCATCACCCATAATCTCGGCGTGATCCCCTATTACGGCCTCGCTTCGGGCTTCCTTACCGGCAAGTATCGCAGCGAAGCCGATCTCTCGAAGAGCGTGCGCGGCGGGGGCATGGCCAAGCTGCTCGCCGGCAAGGGCGGCGCGGTGCTGGCGGTGATGGACGAAGTCGCGGCCGAGACTGGGGCGAGCCTAGCCCAGATCGCGCTCGCCTGGCTGGCGGCGCAGGACGGCGTCACCGCGCCGATCGCCAGCGCGACGAGCATCGAGCAGCTCGACGAACTGATCGGCGCCTGGGACGTGGAACTCAGCCACGACCAGCTTGATCGCCTGACTGCCGCCGGGGCCTGATGACCGCAGCCGACCTGATCGAGCGCATCGTCGCGCAACTCGTCCGCCGCCATGGCGGCACCGTCCGCCGCTGGAAGACCGTGCTAGGCAAGGTGCGCGTCTACGACGCCGAGACGCACCCGCATTGCAACTGGTCGCTGGCCCCCAGCGGCGCGGCGGGCGACGTCGCGGCGGTGGAGAAGCTGCTCGACGAGCTGCGGATCACCTATCCGATCGTCACCGGCTGAACGAAAAAGGGCGGAGCACCTGGTGCCCCGCCCCCTTCACCCTCTCCTCTCGGCGTTTACAGGCCGACCTTCAGCGTCAGGAAGAACTGCTGCGGCGCGCCGACCATCAGCGTCTGGTTGTCGCCGCTGTTGCCGAACCCGTTGGTACCAATCGTCGAGATATACTTCTTGTCGAACAGGTTGGTGACGTTGCCCTGCAGCTCCAGCTTGCGCCCGCCCAGGTCGAACTTGTAGCCGAGGGTCACATCCACCACCACGCGGCCGTCGACATACTGGTCGTTGGTGTAGGTGAAGTAGCGCTTGCTCATATAGTTCGCGCCGACACGGGCGTTGAAGCCCTGGCCCGACCAGGTCACTTCGCCCTTCAGCATGTGCTTGGGCGAATCGACCACCGTCTTGCCCTTGGTGGGGATGACGCCGCTCGCGGTGACGACGTCGTCGCGATAGGTCGAGTCGTTGTAGCTGTATGAGGCGAACAGCCCGAAGCCCATCGGCAGGCGCACGTCGCCGGTCGCCTCGACACCCACCGAGCGCGCGTCGCCGACATTCTGCAGGATCGCCGGGTTGCCGACGATGCCGGCGCTGGTCGTCACCGCCAGCAGGCGGTTGCGGAAGTTGACGTAATAGCCCGCCAGCGAGCCGGTGAAGATGCTGCTCCGATAGCGGCCGCCCACTTCATAGGTGTCCGACGCTTCAGGCTTGAGCTTGGTCGCGCCGCTGTTGAGCGCGTCGAAGCCGGCCTGGGTCGTCGCGAACGGGCCGCTGGTCGCCGCCGACACGAAGGCGCGGGTCACCTGGGTGAAGCCGGCGAACAGCTCGGCATTGTCGGTCACCCGGTAGTTGAGGCCGGCATGCGGCTGGAACCAGTCGGTCACCTTGATCCGGCCGCCGGCGAGCCCGCCCGCGACGATTGGCGTCGCATGGTTGGTGACGGCGAAGCCCTTCCAGCCCAGATTCGCGGTCAGCGCGCCGAGCTCGATCTTGTCCTGCACGAAATACTGGACGGTGTCGGTCTGGTACTTCCAGTACCATTGGGTGGCGAAGGGATTGCTCTGGAACGAGAGGCTATCGCGGCCCGGATCGGTGCGGCTGTTCAGCGCGTAGAAGCGGCGCGCCTGGCGGAAATCATTGCGCTCGTACCAGCCGCCGACAGTCACGTCGTTGAAGCCGAGCTTGGTGCCGATATTGCCGAACACACCGCCACGGCGGATGTCATATTCGGTGGTGCGCAGCGACATCGGCACGCCGTTGGGCGAGGCAACATAGGGCGTGTACCAAAGGCCCTGGCCGTGATTGTTGTGGTAATAGCCCTTGAGCACCCCGTGCACCGGCGAATCGCCGGTCGTCTCGAGGCCCGCCGAGGCGAGGTAATCTTTGCGCAGGCCCGCGGCGTTGTAATAGGCGTCGTCTGGGTTGGCAAAAGGCGCGGGATAGACCTTGCCCGCTGCCGGATTGGTCGGCGTCACGCCGGTATAGCCGTTGTGGGCGCCGACGTCCGAGACGAGGATCGCCTTGGCATAGTCGTTCGAGATGTTGTCCCAGTTGTAGCCGAGACGCTTGATCATATCGAGCGACATGTCCTGATAGTCGTTCTCGCGACGATCGGAGAAGTCGAACGTGCCGACCGCGCGCAGTCCCGGCGTGATCGGGGTGACGACCTTGCCATTGACCTGGTTGATGCGCTGCGAACCCCAGCCCTTCCACTTGTCGGTATCCGAGTGGAGATAGGAGAGATAGGCGCGGGTGCCGCCCGGTGTCAGCTCGCCGAAATCGAGCCGCCCGAACACGCGCCAGAAATTGTCGCTGCCGCCGGTGGCATTGACGTCGATGCCCAGCTTCCCTTTGGGATCGCTCGACAGGAATTCGAGCGTGCCGCCAAGATTGTTGGTCGCCTGGGTATCGATCGAGCCCGAGCCCTGCGAGACGCGGGTCTCGGCGATGTTCTCGCTGATGATCGCGCGGCTGATGTGCAGGCCGTTGACGTTGCCGTAGCTTGCGTCGCCAAGCGGAATGCCGTCCAGCGTGAAGCCCAGCTGGTTCTGATTGAAGCTGCGGATCGAGATGCGGCCCGCCCATTCATATGCGCCGAACGGATCCGCGCCCTGAAAGTTGACGCCCGGCAGCTTCTCGATCGCCTTCAGGGGGCTGGTGCCCGGTGCCAGCAGGGCGATGTCGGCCTGGGTCAGCGTCTGAACCTGGCGCGTCTCCCCCTTGCCGATTACGACGATGTCATCGGCGCCACTTTGCGGCTGGGTATCATCGACGAGCGTGGCAGTGGGTGCCGTTTGCGCGAAAGCCGCGCCGACAGTGAACAGCGACGTACCGGCGAGCAGGCCGGCGGCAAGCATACGGATGCGCATGCGCATGATCCCCTCGGGAGAGCGTCGAGCCCCTCGCTCGACGCTCAGGGCGCTACGCGTACGGCGTTGCAACATTCGATAGTTAACGCTTCACTACCGAGACTCCATCGTGACCGTCGCGTGACGATTGGATTTACGCTTCGGAAAAGTCCCGATTTCCCGTTGTCCATCGCAGCTGCACTACGATAGCCATGACGTATGCAGCTCCTCTTGTGTTGCCCATTTGCAACACTATCTGCTGGTCAACGTCGAACAGGGATCAGGCATGAACCTCGAAAAATTCACCGACCGCGCCAAGGGCTTTCTGCAATCGGCGCAGACCGTTGCGATCCGCATGAACCATCAGCGGATCAGCCCGGAGCATCTTCTGAAGGCACTGCTCGAGGACGAGCAGGGCATGGCCAGCGGCCTGATCCAGGCGGCGGGCGGCGACGCCAAGCGCGCGCTGAGCGAGACAGACTTGGCGCTCTCCAAGATCCCGTCGGTCAGCGGCTCGGGCGCGCAGTCGACGCCCGGTCTCGACAACGACCTGGTCCGCGTGCTCGACCAGGCCGAGACGATCGCGCAGAAGTCCGGCGACTCCTATGTCACGGTCGAGCGGCTGCTCGTCGCGCTGGCGCTGAGCCTCAACACCGCCACCGGCAAGGCGCTGCAGGCCGCCAACGTGCGTGCCGAAGCACTCAACACCGCGATCAACAGCATGCGCGGCGGCCACACCGCCGACACCGCCTCGGCCGAAGACCGCTACGACGCGCTCAAGAAGTTCGCCCGCGACCTCACCGAGGCGGCGCGTGCCGGCAAGCTCGATCCCGTGATCGGCCGCGACGAGGAAATCCGCCGCACCATCCAGATTCTCGCCCGCCGCACCAAGAACAACCCTGTGCTGATCGGCGAGCCGGGCGTCGGCAAGACCGCGATCGCCGAAGGCCTCGCGCTGCGCATCGCCAATGGCGACGTGCCCGATACGCTGAAGGACCGCACGCTGATGGCGCTCGACATGGGCAGCCTGATCGCGGGTGCCAAATATCGCGGCGAGTTCGAGGAGCGGCTCAAGGGCGTGCTCGACGAGGTGAAGGGCGCCGAGGGCCAGATCGTGCTGTTCATCGACGAGATGCACACGCTGATTGGCGCCGGCAAGGCCGAGGGCGCGATGGACGCCGGCAACCTGCTCAAGCCCGCACTCGCCCGCGGCGAGTTGCACTGCATCGGCGCGACCACGCTCGACGAATATCAGAAGCATGTCGAGAAGGATCCCGCGCTCCAGCGGCGCTTCCAGCCGGTGTTCGTCGGCGAGCCGACCGTCGAAGACACGATCTCGATCCTGCGGGGGCTCAAGGAGAAGTATGAGCTGCACCACGGCGTGCGGATCACCGACGCGGCGATCGTCGCCGCGGCAACGCTCTCCAACCGCTACATCGCCGACCGCTTCCTCCCCGACAAGGCGATCGACCTGATGGACGAGGCCGCGAGTCGCATCCGCATGGAAGTGGAGTCGAAGCCCGAGGAGATCGAGACGCTCGACCGGCGGATCATCCAGCTCAAGATCGAGCGCGAGGCGCTGAAGCGCGAGACCGACGCGGCCTCGCGCGACAGGCTCGCCACGCTGGAGGAGGATCTCGCCAATTTCGAGCAGCAATCGGCCGAGCTGACCACCCGCTGGCAGGCGGAGAAGGACAAGATCAACGCCGAGGCGGTGCTCAAGGGTCAGCTAGACCAGGCACGGCTGGAATTGGAACAGGCACAGCGTGCGGGTGACCTCGCCCGCGCCGGCGAGCTGTCCTATGGCGTGATCCCGCAGCTCACCCGCCAGCTCGACGAAGCACAGAGCGCCGCCAAGGGCGCGATGCTGCGGGAGGAAGTGACCGCCGACGACATCGCGGGCGTGGTCGCGCGCTGGACCGGCATCCCGATGGAGCGGATGCTGGAAGGCGAGCGCGAGAAGCTGCTCCAGATGGAACAGCAGCTCGGCAAGCGCGTCATCGGCCAGGCCGATGCGGTGAAGGCGGTCTCCACCGCCGTGCGCCGCAGCCGCGCGGGGTTGCAGGATCCGAACCGGCCGCTGGGCAGCTTCCTGTTCCTCGGGCCTACGGGCGTTGGCAAGACCGAGCTGACCAAGGCGCTCGCCGAATTCCTGTTCGACGACCCCAATGCGATGGTGCGCATCGACATGAGCGAGTTCATGGAGAAGCACGCGGTCGCGCGGCTGATCGGCGCCCCTCCGGGCTATGTCGGCTATGAGGAAGGCGGCGTGCTCACCGAAGCGGTGCGGCGCCGTCCCTATCAGGTGGTGCTGTTCGACGAGGTGGAGAAGGCGCACAACGACGTGTTCAACATCCTCCTCCAGGTACTGGACGACGGCCGCCTGACCGACGGCCAGGGCCGCACGGTGGACTTCTCGAACACGATCGTGATCCTCACCTCGAACCTGGGCAGCCAGTATCTCACCAACCTGGCCGACGGGCACGGGGTGGAAGAGGTCGAGCCGCAGGTGATGGAGGTGGTGCGGGCGCATTTCCGGCCCGAATTCCTCAACCGGCTGGACGAGATCATCCTGTTCCACCGGTTGGGCGCAGACCATATGGCCCCGATCGTCGACATCCAGGTCGGCCGCGTCGCCAAGCTGCTCAAGGACCGCAAGGTGGGCATCGACCTTACCCCGGCGGCGCGCGACTGGCTGGGCCGCGTGGGCTATGACCCGGTGTACGGCGCGCGCCCGCTCAAGCGCGCGGTGCAGCGCTATCTCCAAGACCCGCTCGCCGATCTGATCCTGCGCGGCGCGGTGAAGGATGGATCGACCGTGCATGTCGATGAAGGCGATGGCGCGCTGACGCTGCAGGTGCAGTGAATCGAGGCGGTGTGCCGGGCTATCCGGCACACCGCCTTGGTCCCACACCCGCGGGACCGCGGGCGGCCACCGTTAAATTTCTTTGAACAGGGTGTTGTTCGCCCCTGCGACATGCATTCGCCCGTCGCTGTCTCTGCAGCGCAACACCGACGATCAAAAATGTCGGGCGTGCCGGAAATCGGATCATGTTGTGTTAATTAACGAGGCAGATTTGCTCAAAGATTAGGCAAATTTGCCCATTCTGCCCATATTTGTCTTTGGTGCATCGCAACAATCGTGCGCAATGAGCGCCTGTTGCGACAATTCCCGCGCACGATCTGTGCTTTTTGGGATACAGTTTGAAACAAACATTGTCGTTTGCGTCTCTGTCCGGGTTTACAGCTCCCAACCCCAGCTTCAATCTTTTCGCAAGCTTTGCACAGGGCGGTGCGCCGCGCGTGCTGCGAAGCGGGGAGACAGGGCCGGCCTACCGGAAACGGTTTGCCGGAAACAAAAGGGAACAATCACACGTGAAACTGACTCGATTTGCATCCGGTCTGCGCGCTGGGACGGCGCTTGCAGGTCTTGGCGCGGTCGCGCTGTTTGCCGCACCGGCGTATGCGCAGGATCAGACGGCGGCACCGGCGGGCGCCCAGCAGCAACAGCCAGGCGAGATCGTCGTGACCGGCTCGCTGTTCCGCCGCACCGATACCGAAACCACGTCGCCCGTGACCACGCTCAGCACCGAAACGCTGCAGCGCGCGGGTACCACCACGGTTGCGGACGCGATCCGCAGCGTTTCAGCCGACGGCGCCGGCTCGATCCCGACTGGGTTCCAGGGCGGCTTCTCGGCTGGCGGTTCGGCCGTGTCGCTGCGTGGCCTCGGCGTTTCGTCGACGCTCGTGCTGATCGACGGTTTGCGCACCACCAACTTCCCGCTCAACGACGACGGCCACAACGCCTATGTCGATCTGAATTCGATCCCGTTCAGCTTCGTCGAGCGCGTCGACGTGCTCAAGGACGGCGCATCGTCGACCTATGGCGCGGAAGCGATCGGCGGTGTGGTCAATATCATCCTGAAGAAGCACATCACCGGCATTCAAGGCAGCGTTGAAGCCGGTGCCGCCGGCAAGGGCTATGCCTCGCGCGTCCGCAGTTACCTGACCGCGGGCTATGGCGACTATGATTCGACCGGCTGGAACGTGTTCGTCAACGGCGAATACCAGCGCGACGGTCGCATTTCGGCGCATGATCTGGGCTTTCCGTTCAACACCACCGATCTGAGCTCGATCGGTCTGGCCGATCAGAACACTGCCGATAGCGCGCTCAACTCGAACACGCCGAATGCCATCGTACGCCGCGTCACCGGCAGCGACCCGAACAATCCCTTTGCCGGCGGTGCCACCGGGGCGAGCACGTACCAGCTGCTGAATCCTGCGCTGTGCAGCCGCACCTTCACGGTGGCCGGTGCTGCGGGCGGCACCGGTTGCGCGCACGACCTGACCGACGAATATGGGCAGGTCCAGCCGTTCCAGGAGCGCTTCTCGGTCAATGGTCGCCTGAGCGTCCGTCTCAACGACAATATCGAAGCCTATGTGACGGGCAGCTATTCGCACAGTCAGGTCAACATCAACGTCGCGCCCTCGGCAATCCGCCAGCGCCAGCCCTATGGCGCGTCGCCGACCACCGCGTCGAACAACCCGGGCATCGTGTTGCCGGTCTATATCTGTTCGTCCGGCGCGAACTGCTCCACGGCCGCCGACCGCCAGCTCAACCCGAACAATCCCTATGCGGCGGCCTTTGCTGGCAATCCGGCCGATGGCGGCGCCCGCATCTTCTACTCGTTCGGCGACATCAAGTCGGGCACCGAGCGCGGCAACGAAGTCATCCGCGGCACCTTCGGCCTGAACGGCCAGTTTGGCGACGACTGGAACTGGCGGGTCGAGGCCGTCGGCGCGCGCGACAACATCAAGCTCGCCTCGTTCGGCACGATCAGCATCGATGGTCTGCGCCAGGCGGTCGCGACCGGTGCCTATAACTTCGTCAACCCGGGCCAGAACACCGCTGCGACCCGCCAGCTCGTCGCCCCGGACATCGTCGCCCGCGGTTCCAGCTCGCTCGCCTCGATCGAAGGCAATATCACGCACGCATTCGCAACCCTGCCGGGTGGCGATCTGCAGGTCGCCGTCGGCGGCCAGGTCCGCCGCGAGACGCTCGACTATCCGGGTCTGAACCCGAACAAGACGAACTACGCCAATACCGCGGCAGCGTTCGGCAAGCGCACCGTCAGCGCGGCCTATTTCGAAGTCAGCGCACCCGTGCTGAAGGAAGTGGAGCTCACCGGATCGGGTCGCTATGACCATTATTCGGAAGGCTTCAGCCGCTTCTCGCCGAAAGTCGGCATCAAGGTGAAGCCGATCCGCGAGCTGATGCTGCGCGGCACCTATTCGGAAGGCTTCCGCGCTCCGACCTTCGCGGAAAGCAACCCGCGCTCCAGCTTCCCGGGCTTCGTGACCTACCAGCCGCCGTGCAGCTTCGTACTGGCCCATGGCGGCACCGCCACGGCCACGGGCTGCAGCGCCGGCAGCAACCCGTATGCGCAGTCGTACAGCGTCGGCGGCGGCTTCTCGGGCAACCCGGACCTCAAGCCGGAAACCTCGCGCAGCTTCACCGGCGGCGCGGTGTTCCAGCCGATCCGTCAGCTGAGCTTCACGCTCGACTATTACAACGTGAAGAAGAAGAACGTGATCGTGGCCGGTCCGGACGCCGGCACCGCACGCGCCAACTACTTCGCTGGCCGCCCGCTGCCTACCGGCTACTCGGTTGGTGCCGTCGACGCGCCCGATCCGCTGTTCCCCAACGCGCTGCCGCGCGTGCTGGTGATCAACGGCCCGTACGTGAATGCCGGTTACTTCAAGACCCAGGGCCTCGACTTCGGCGCCTCGGCGGAGTTCGGGATCGCGCCGGGCGTGAAGTTCTACAGCCGCGTGGACGTGAACAAAATCCTGAAGTTCGACGTGGACTTCGGCGATGGCGTGGTCCGCAAATATGTCGGCACGGTCGGCCCGTACGAGCTTTCGTCGGGCGCCGGCACGCCGGAGTGGCGCGGCAACTGGCAGAACACGCTGGAGATCGGGAAATTCTCCATCTCGGCAACCACCTACTATGTCTCGAAGATCAAGCAGGTCGCGGCGGACGAAGAGGCCCCGGGCGCGGACGGCAAGATCGATCTGTCGTGCGGCGCCGCAGCCGGCGATCTCTACCCGTACCCGACCGATGCGGCGCTGAACCAGTATTGCTCGGTTCGTCGCTTCATCTACGCGGACCTGAATGCGCAGGTGCAGGTCAACGACGATTTCACTTTCTATGTGAACGTCGGCAACTTCACCAACGAGCGCGCTCCGATCGCGACTTCGTCCTATTCGGGCACCAACTATCTGCCGACCTGGCACTATGCCGGCGTCGTCGGCCGGACGTTCAGCGCCGGCGCCCGGTTCAAGTTCTGATCCCATCCCTTCGGGGAAGATCGACCTGGGAGCGGCACTCTTCGGAGTGCCGCTCTTTTTTTGGGTTCAGCTTGCGGTAGTCATCGCGCCTGCGACGAGCAGCGGATCGATGCGCGCGCCGCGCCACGTGAGGCCCCAGTGAAGATGCGGCCCCGTCGCCCGCCCGGTAGCACCGACCGCGCCGAACAGCTGACCCTGACGGACCAAAGCCCCCTCGCGCACGTCGATCCGGGAGAGGTGGAGGAACGCGCTCGACAAGCCCATGCCGTGGTCGAGCATCAGCAGATTGCCCTCCAGCGTAAACGGCGCCTCGGCCGCGAGAATCACCACGCCGTCGGCCGGGGCACGGGCTGGCGTGCCGGAAGGCAGCGCGATGTCGATGCCCGAATGATAGGCACCCGGCTCCCCGGCATAGATACGCTGCGACCCGAACAGCGTGGAGATGCGGCCGGTGGCCGGCCAGACGAAGCGCTGTCGCCAGCCTTCCGCCCCGGTCTGCAGCGCGCGGGCGGCCTTGATTCGGGCAAGTTCGGCGGGGCGCCGTGCCTCGAATTCGGCGCTGGGTACCGGGTATTTGGGCAGCTGGTCCAGCCGCGAGATGTTCCAATCGCGCGGCGCGATCTGCAGGTCTTCCCGCACCGTGCGGCCGTCGCCGGTCTTCGCCTCCAGCACCGCGGTGGCCGCAGCATCGCGATCGAACGCAATCAGGAAGCGGCGATCTGTCGCGAAGGGTACGGGTTGACCGTTGAACTGCAGTTCAGTGGTGCCGGGCGGCACCTGCCCCCGCGCGATCCCGCCCTGCTCGAAACTGCCGTCGAGCGCAAAGACGTCCCCGCCCGCGCGGGCGGTCCGCGCGACCAGCGTCGTCGCCAGCATCGCCGCGGCGAAGCGCCGCCGGTCGATCATGCCTCGAGCAGCGCCTTGGTGGCCGCCTCAGGCGTGGCATAGGCTTCCTGCCGCGCCACGCTCCAGTAGCGGAGAGAGTCCACGGAAATGCGCTCGCCGGTGACCGCGCAGAGCACATGGTCGCCCGGCGAGAGCACGCGGAAGCCGTTGGCCATATAGTGCAGCTTGGCGACGCGGGCGGTGTTGGACATCAGCATGGGCGGCGCCATTCCTGCTCTTAAGGGTGGTGGGTACGCCCTAGAGCAACGTCGGCTGCTCGGGCTTGGGCGGAGCATAGGCCTTGCCCGCGCCGCGCTCAACCCGGGCGTCCACCGACCCGTCGGCGAAATGCAGCGTCACGGCCTGCGCGGCGCGCGCATCCTCGGCCGACGCGACCACCTTGCCGGTGCCGCGCCCCTCGACCCAGGCATAGCCCTTCTTGAGCGGCAGTTCGGGATCAAGCAGTTCCAGGTGCCGGCCCATTGCCGCCAGCCGCTCCGACGCAGCGGCAAAGCGGCGTTCGAGCGTTGCCAGCTTGAGCCCCTCGGCGGGGCGGGCGAAGCGCTGGCGAAGCGCGACCAGCTCGCGATCGGCAGCGCGGTCGAGCGCGATGCCGCCCACGCGCTGGCGCGCAGCCGCCAGCCTTTGTTCGAGCGTGGCCGGGCGCAGCGCGGCACCCGCGCGATCAAGCTGCCCGCGAGCAACGCCCACGCGGCGTTCCAGCGCGCGCCCGAGCCGGGCGCCGACATCGTCGAGCCGCTGGCGCTGCGGCCCCAGCAATGCATCGCGGCGCGGCAGCACGCGGACGAGTGCCGCCAGCCGTTCTCCCGCACGCTCGTGATAGCGGCGAACGCAGCGCTCGGTGCGGTGGGCTAGCGTGGCAATGCCGTGACGGACCTCGGAGAGCACGGGCACGGCGATTTCGGCCGCCGCGGTGGGCGTGGGGGCGCGCAGATCGGCGGCGAAGTCGCACAGCGTGGTGTCGGTCTCGTGGCCGACCGCCGAGATGATCGGGATCGAACATTCCGCCACCGCCCGCACCACGACCTCCTCGTTGAACGACCAGAGATCCTCGATCGAGCCGCCGCCGCGGGCGACGATCAGCAGGTCCGGGCGCGGCAGCGGGCCGCCCGGCTGGATCGCATCGAACCCGCGCACCGCCCGCGCGACTTCCTGCGCCGATCCGTCGCCCTGCACCTTTACCGGCCAGACCAGCACATGGCTGGGGAAGCGGTCCTCCAGCCGGTGGAGGATGTCGCGGATCACCGCGCCGGTGGGCGAGGTAACCACCCCGATCACCTTGGGCATATAGGGCAGCGGCTTTTTCCGCTGGGCGTCGAACAGCCCCTCGCCCGCCAGCTTGGCCTTGAGCTTCTCCAGGAGCGCCATCAGCGCGCCTTCGCCGGCCAGCTCCATCCGCTCGATGACGATCTGGTACTTCGAGCGGCCCGGATAGATGGTGAGCTTGCCGGTGGCGATCACCTCCAGCCCATCTTGCGGCTGGAAGGGCAGCGCGGAAGCCGCACCGCGCCAGATCACGCCGTCGATCACCGCGTCCATGTCCTTGAGCGCGAGATAGGCGTGCCCCGAGGCGGCGCGCTTCCAACCCGAAATCTCGCCGCGCAGCCGGACATGGCCGAACTCGCCCTCCACCATGCGCTTGAGCCGGCCGGAGAGTTCGCTGACGCTCATCGGCGCCGCGTTGTCCCCGGGCACCGCCTCGGCTACGAGCCGCGTCGATGAAGTCTCGAAAAGGGGGTCGGCCATGAACGTCCTGCTACTGGGTTCGGGGGGGCGCGAACATGCGCTCGCCTGGAAGCTCGCGCAATCGCCGCTGCTGACGCAGCTCTTCGCCGCACCGGGCAATCCGGGCATAGCGGCGCATGCCACGCTCGTCGACCTCGCAGCCACCGATCCTGCGGCGGTGCTCGCCTTCGCGCAGGCGAACGGCATCGGGCTGGTGGTGGTCGGCCCCGAGGCGCCGCTGGTGGCGGGCGTGGGCGACGTGCTGCGCGCGGCCGGCATTCCGGTGTTCGGGCCCAACCGCCTGCCGGCGCAGCTGGAAGGATCGAAGGGCTTCACCAAGGATCTGTGCGCGCGGGCGAACATCCCCACCGCAGGCTATGTCCGCGTTCACGGCTTGGACGAGGCGCTGGCGGCGCTGGAGCCGTTCGGGCTGCCGGTGGTGGTCAAGGCGGACGGTCTCGCTGCGGGCAAAGGCGTCACCGTCGCGATGACCCGAGACGAGGCGATCGGCGCCCTGACCGCGATCTTCGCCGATGCGGGCGCAAGCGCGGTGATCGAGGAGTTTCTCGACGGCGAGGAAGCCAGCCTGTTCGTCATCACCGACGGCACCGATGCCGTGCTCTTCGGATCGGCGCAGGATCACAAGCGCGTCGGCGAAGGCGATGTCGGCCCGAACACGGGGGGCATGGGCGCCTATAGCCCCGCCCCGGTGCTCACGCCCGCGCTGGAGCGCGAAGCGATGGAGCGGATCGTGGCGCCGACCATCGCCGCGCTGGCGGCCGAGAGCATCCCCTATTCGGGCGTACTCTATGCCGGGCTGATGCTGACGAAGCAGGGCCCGAAGCTGATCGAGTATAATGCCCGCTTCGGCGATCCCGAATGCCAGGTGCTGATGTTGCGGCTGGAAGACGACCTGCTCGACCTGCTGCTGGCGACTGCACGCGGCGAACTGGCGGGGCGCCCCGCCCCGCGCTTCCGCCCCAATACCGCACTGACCGTGGTAATGGCCGCGCGCGGCTATCCGGGCACGCCTGAGACAGGCGGCAGCATCAAGGGAATTGATGCTGCCGAGGCGGGCGGTGTGCAAGTGTTCCATGCAGGCACCAAGCGCCAGGGCGACACGCTAGTGGCGAGCGGTGGGCGGGTGCTCAACGTGACGGCGAGCGGGCCGGACATCGCGACCGCACAGGCCGCCGCCTATCGCGGCGTCGACGCGATCAACTTCCCCACCGGCTTCTGCCGACGCGACATCGGCTGGCGCGAACTGGCGCGCCGCATCTGATCCCTGCGCGGCGCGGCGGCACCTGCCGCCGCGTTCCGTGCAGGACGCGCGAACCGCCGTCGCCAGAGGCGATTGCGGTCGTGTGACGATGGTAGTGGAAAATGGTGCGCCCGGAACGATTCGAACGTCCGACCCTCAGATTCGTAGTCTGATGCTCTATCCAGCTGAGCTACGGGCGCATTGGAGGTGCGGCGCCTAACCGAGGTTCGCGGGTAGCGCAACCCCTTTTTACACCCGCCCCTCAATTATCGCGATAGGGCAGCATGTCCTCGTCGAACGAGCGCGGCTCGCTGCAGTGCCAGGTCGCGCCGTCCCAGCGATCCTCGCGGTCATCATACTGGATCAGCGTGCCCACCGGGCAGCCCAGCGACGCCAGCTCGTCGCGACAGAAAGCGCGACCGCGATCGAGATCGATGAGGTCGACGTCGAGGATCGCGCAGGCTGGGCGCCACTGGCCGGCATCGTCGAGCGTCTCGATCAGCGTGCCGCCGCCGCAGGTGCCGAGCCCGGCGATGCGCAGCTCGGCATCAAGGAACACGCCGTAGCGGCCCTCGCGTTCGTGCGGGTCCATGTCGCCAGGGAAGGCAACCGACACCGAATGCGTGTCGAGCGGCTCTGCCAGAAGGGCGTCGAGCCCGGGTAGGAACCGCTCGATCATCGCATCATCCTCGCAGGGTTGCCCCAAGCTTCGTCGCCGCCGCGACGACCTTGTCGGCCACTGCCTTCAGGTCCGCGTCGGTGAAGCTCTTTTCGCCCGGTTGCAGCGTGACTTCAATGGCCAACGACTTCTGCCCCTCCGGCACGCCCTGGCCGGTGAACAGGTCGAACAGCCGCGCGTCTACGATAATGCCCTTGTCGGCACCCTTCACCGCGCGGACGAGATCGCCCGCCGCAAGGCCGATCGGCACCAGGAAGGCGAAGTCGCGGGTCACCGCCTGCAGCGCCGGCGGCGTGAAAGCCGGGCGGGTGAAGCCGGCAGCCTTCTTGGCGGGCAGCGCGTCGAGATGGATTTCCACCGCCGCCACCGCGCCATCGAGGTCGAACGCCTTGAGCACGCTCGGGTGAACCATGCCGAAGCTGGCGAGCACGGTCTTGGGGCCAAGGCGCAACGTCGCCGACTGGCCGGGATGGTAGGCGGCCCCGGCCTCGCCCATCACCTGCAAATTGGCGACCGGCGCGCCGGCGGCCTCCAGCAGCGCCAGTGCCTCGGCCTTGGCGTCGAACGCAGTGAAGGGCTGGGCCTTGCCGGCCTGCCAGCCACGCGGCGCCTTGGAGCCCGCCAGCACGAGACCCAGCGTCAGGCGCTCCTTGTCCGCCAGATAGCGGCGGCCGACTTCGAACAGGCGGACGCTGGTGGCGCCGCGCTTGAGGTTGCGCTCCGCCGCCGCGAGCAGGCCCGGCAGCAGCGAAGGCCGCATGACCTTCATGTCCTCGCTGATCGGATTCGCCAGCGTCCAGGCGCCGCCACCGAACACTTCGGCCTGCGACTCGGGCAGGAAGCTCCAGGTGATCGCCTCGTTGAGCCCGCGCGCGGCAGCGGTGCGGCGCATCCGGCGCTCGAGCTTCTGCTCGGGCGTGGCAGTGGGCGTCGCTACGCCGGGCGTGCGCGGCAGCGGGACGGACGGCACATTGTCGATGCCGGCGATGCGGATCACTTCCTCGACGATGTCGGCCGGGCCGTCGATGTCGCGGCGCCAGCTGGGTGCGGTGACGCGGAGGGCGTCGAAGCCTGCGTCCAGCGCGACCGGATCGCCATTGCCGTCGAGCGGCTGGACGACGAAGCCCAGGCTTTCGAGGATCTCCACCTGCTGTTCCGCGGGCACGGCGAGGCCGCCGAGCGTTTCCGCCAGCTTCGGATCATAGCCGACGACCGCACCCACCTTGGGCGGCGTGCCGCTGCGGGTCACCTCGCTGGGCGTACCGCCGCACAGCGCCAGCACCAGCCGGGTGGCGATCGCCAGTCCCTCGTCGAGGAACTCTGGGTCGACGCCGCGCTCGAAGCGGGTGCGCGCATCGCTGGTCAGTAGCAGCTTCTGGCCGGTGCGGGCGATATGCTCGGGATCGAAATAGGCGCATTCGATCAGCACATCGGTGGTGTCGTCCGAACAGCCCGAATGCTCGCCGCCCATGATGCCGCCAATGTCGTGCACCGCCGCATCGTCGGCGATCACGGTCATGCTGTCGGTGAGCGTGTAGCTCTTGCCGTTCAGCGCGAGCACGGTCTCGCCGTCCTTCGCCTTGCGCGCGACCAGCCCGCCCGAGAGCTTAGCCATGTCATACACATGAAGCGGACGGCCGAGCCCGAACATCACGAAGTTGGTGATGTCGACCAACGCGGAAATCGGCTTCTGCCCCACCGCCTTGAGGCGCTGCTGCAGCCAGTCCGGCGACGGCCCGTTCTTCACGCCGCGCACGATCTGGCCGTAGAAGGCCGGGCAGCCCGCCGCATCGTCGGTGCGCACGTCGGGCCCCGCGCCCTGCGGCACGATCGACGGGAGCCCCGCAACCACCGCGTCCAGCGGCTTGAGCGAGCCGAGCCCCGCCGCCGCAAGGTCGCGCGCGATACCGCGCACGCCCATGCAATCCTGGCGGTTAGGCGTGATCGACACGTCGATGACGGGATCATCGAGGCCGGCATAGTCCGCATAGGCTGTGCCGACCGGCGCATCGGCCGGCAGCTCGATGATGCCGTCATGGTCTTCGCCGAGCTCCAGCTCCATCGTCGAGCACATCATGCCGTTCGATTCGACACCGCGGATCGCCGAGACCTTGAGCTGCATGCCGTTGGCCGGCACCACCGCGCCGGGAAGACCCAGCACACCGACCAGTCCCGCCCGCGCATTGGGTGCGCCGCAGACGACCTGCAGCACGCCGTCGCCGGTCTCGACACTGAGGACCTGCAGCTTGTCCGCCTGCGGATGGCGCTCGGCGGTCAGCACGCGGGCGACGCGGAAGCCGTTCAGCCGCTCGGCGGGGTTCTCGACGCCCTCGACTTCGAGGCCGACCCGGGTCAGCGCCTCGAGGATCTCGGTCAGCGAGGCCTCGGTCTCCAGATGCTCCTGGAGCCAGCTCAGGGTGAACTTCATGCGCCGGCTCCCCCGCTCAGCGTGGGCACGTCGAGCGCTGAGAAGCCGTAATGCTTGAGCCAGCGCAGATCGCCGTCGAAGAAGGGGCGCAAGTCGTCCATCCCATATTTGAGCATCGCCAGCCGGTCGACGCCGGTGCCGAAGGCGAAGCCCTGCCATTCGTCCGGATCGAGCCCGCAGGCCTCGATCACCCGCCGGTGCACCATGCCGCTGCCCAGCACTTCCATCCAGCCGCCGCCGGGCGCGTCGCCGCTGCCGCCGATCACGCGCTTGCCGTCCTTCCAGGTGAAGCCGACATCGACTTCGGCCGAAGGCTCGGTGAAGGGGAAATAGCTGGGGCGCAGGCGCAGCACGATGTCGTCGCGCTCGAAGAACGCCTTGAGGAAGGTCTCCAGCGTCCACTTCAGGTGGCCAAGGGTGATGCCCTTGTCAATCACCAGGCCTTCGATCTGGTGGAACATCGGCGTGTGCGTCGCATCCGAATCCGAACGATAGACGCGGCCCGGCGCGATGATGCGGATCGGGGGCTTGCTGCTGGTCATCGTGCGGATCTGCACCGGGCTGGTGTGCGTGCGCAGGACCATCGGTCGCTCATGCTCGCCGGCGATGTAGAAGGTATCGTGCATCGCGCGCGCCGGATGCGTCTCCGGAATGTTGAGCGCGGTGAAATTGTGCCAGTCGTCCTCGACCTCGGGGCCGGTGGCGACCGCGAAGCCCAGGTCGGCGAAGATCTCGGCCAGCTCGTCCATCACCTGGCTGACCGGGTGGACCGAGCCGGGCGCGACGCCGTCGACCGGCAGCGTCATGTCCACCGTCTCGCTGGCGAGGCGCGCGTCGAGCGCGGCCTGCTCCAGCCCCGCCTTGCGGGTGGCCAGCGCCTCGGTGACGGCTTCGCGCAAGGAATGGATGCGCGGGCCCTGTTCCTGGCGCTCTTCGGGCGTGAGCTTGCCGAGCGTCTTGAGCAGGCCGGTGATCGCGCCCTGCTTGCCGAGCGCCTGAACGCGCACCGCCTCCAGCGCATCGAGCGCGGTGGCGGCATCGATCGCGGCAAGCAGCTCGCCGCGCAGGGTATCGAGATCGGTGGTCATCGTTTTCCGTTCACTGTGCGAGATGGCTGGAACCTCAGACGGGCCCCTAGGTCAAGGCGTTTGAGGGACCGCTACACCCGGCTGCCGAGCAGCGCGGCGCCAAAGGCGACGAACACGCCGCCCGTCACCCGGTTGAACATCCGCTGGCGGGCTGCCGGTGCCAGCCATGCCGCGAGCGAACGGCCGCCCAGCGCATAGACCGAGAACCAGAAGGCCTCGATCACCACGAACGTGCCGATCAGGATCGCCAGCTGCGGCAGGAAGGGCCGGTTCACGTCGAGGAACTGCGGGAACAGCGCGGCGGCGAAGACGATGAGCTTGGGGTTGGACAGCCCCGTGCCCAGCCCGGTCAGATACCGCGCGCGCACCGACTGGCGCACCGGCGCCGGTGCATCGGCGTGGGCCTCCTCCACCGGCGCGCGCCAGGCCTTGATGCCCAGCCACAGCAGATAGGCGACCCCCGCATAGCGCAGCACGTCGTACAGCCCCGGCGACGCCTTGAGCAGCGCCCCCAGCCCGGCCGCCGAGGCGACCAGGCAGAACAGGTTCGCGCTCATCAGCCCCGCGGTGGTCGGCAGCACGCGGGCGGCGCCCTCGCGGATGCTCTGCACCATCACGTGGAGCATGTTCGGCCCCGGCGTCATCGACACGAAAAACACGGCGGTGACGTAGAGCCACCAGGTCTTCATCGCCACGGGATCACCTCCCCCGGTTGGAATGAAAAAGGGCGCCGAAGCCGCAGCCTCGACGCCCCTATATCAGCTTGCGCGCAGGTCCGCTCAGGCGGCCTGGGGCAGTGCCGCCTTCGCCTGCGCGATGATGGCGCTAAATGCCTCACCTTCGTGCATCGCGATGTCGGCCAGGACCTTCCGGTCCAGTTCGACACCCGCCAGCTTCAGGCCGTGCATGAACTGCGAATAGGTCAGGCCTTCGGCGCGCACACCAGCGTTGATGCGCTGGATCCACAGGGCGCGGAAGCTGCGCTTCTTTACCTTGCGGTCGCGATAGGCGTACTGGCCGGCCTTTTCGACGGCCTGGCGCGCGATGCGGATGGTGTTCTTGCGACGGCCATAATAGCCCTTCGCCTGATCCAAAATCCGCTTATGCTTCGCCTTGGTGGTCGTACCACGCTTCACTCGTGCCATTTTTCAGGACTCCCTTACTTCAGGCCGTACGGCGCCCACGCGACAACGCGCGCGACGTCTGCATCGGCCAGCACGGAGGTGCCGCGATTGGTACGGATATACTTCGAATTGTGCGAGATCAGGCGGTGACGCTTACCAGCGACGCCGTGCTTGACCTTGCCGGTGGCGGTGAACTTGAAGCGCTTCTTCACACCGCTCTTGGTCTTGAGCTTGGGCATTTTCGTCTCCTTTTGGTTCGACGATTGCAGACAGCCGCGGCAGCCCTATTAGCCGGACGGTCCCTCGATCGCGGAAAGGCGGCCCCTTAGCCGATGGTTTGGCGATATGCAACCACCGGGGAACCGCGGGACCGCAGGGGATTTTGAAGACCATGGCCGATCTCGACGTCCCCGTCCACGCCGCCGAGCAGGCATCCCCGCCGCTCCGGCCGGCGCGCGCCATGGGCACGCCGCTGGCCGCGACGATCGCGGTCGTCACCAGCCTGGTGGGCCTCGTCGTGCTCGCCTGGGCGATTCTGTTCGTCACCAAGGGCCGGTTCCTCAAGGGCACGTTCGAGTCGATCGCGAGCAGCAGCGCAGACCGCAAGGTGCGCGTGGCGGGCGACTTCCAGCTTTATTTCGCGCCGTTCAACCTGAAGTTCGTCGCTGAGGGGCTAAGTGTCGAGAACCCGGACTGGGCCGGCACCAGCCCGTTCTTCACGGCGAAGCGAATCGATGCGCGAATCGCCACCTTCTCGCTGCTCGCAGAGCAGAAGCGCTTCCAGTGGCTCGGCCTCACGGACGGCCGAATCGACCTCCAATGGGATCGCGACGGCAAGCAGAATACGTGGACCTTCGGCAGCGGCGGCGGCAAGCCGCTGACCATGCCGCTGATCCAGCGCGCGCGAATCGCCGGCACGCAGATCCGCTATCTCGACCCGCGCCACCAGCTCGATGCGGCGATTCGCGTCGACACCGTGGCGGCCGAGGACAACCGCTTCGCCGATACGGTCCGGTTCGACGGCAACGGCACCGCTCGCGGCGCCCGCTTCACGCTGGCGGGCGCGCTGCTGTCCTCCAACAAGACGCTGGCGGGCGGCGAGAACCGGCTGCGGCTCCACGCCGAGGGCGTGCGCAGCCAAGTCGACATCGCGGGCACGCTGCCCGGTGCGACGGTGCTGGAGGGCGCCAAGCTCCACATGGATCTGCGCGGGCAGAATCTCGCCGATGTGTTCCTGCTCGCCGGCATCGCCGTGCCCGACACGCGCACCTACCGCCTGACGTCGGTGGTGACCAAGGCCGGCGACGAGTGGCGTTTCACCGGCATGAAGGGCCGGTTCGGCGACAGCGATCTTGCCGGCAAATTCACCGTGAAGCTGGGCGAGCCGCGCATGCTGGTGACCGCCGACCTGTTCACCCATGTGCTCGACATCGTCGATGCCGGGCCCTTCATCGGCTACAACCCCAATGCGCTCGCCGCTCAGGGCGCGCAGGCGGCGGTGACGCAGGTCTCCGGCACGCCGCGGCTGCTGCCCGACGCGCCGCTGCGGATCGAGGCACTCAAGAATTTCGATGCCAAGGTGCAGTGGCAGGTGCGCACCGTTCGCGCGCCCAACCTGCCGGTGTCGAACATCGAGCTGGGTCTCGACCTCAAGGACCGGCTGCTCAAACTGAGCCCGCTCAACTTCAGCCTCGCGCGCGGCACGGTGACGTCCGACATCAGCATCGATGCGCGCAAGACGCCGGTGTTCACCACCTACGATATCCGCCTGTCGCCGACGCCGATGGGGGTGCTGTTCGCCGGCTTCGGCGCCGAGCAGTCCGGCACGACGGGTATGCTCAAGGCGCGCATCCAGATGAGCGGCAGTGGCAACAGCGTGCGCGATTCGCTCGCCAGCGCCAACGGCCGCATCGCGGTGATCCTGCCCAAGGGCGATTTCTGGACGCGCAACACCGAGCTCGCCGAATTCGACATCGGCACCTTCGTCCAGAAGATGTTCGAGCAGAAGCTGAAGGAGCCGGTGCAGATCAATTGCGGACTGATCGGCTTCACCGTGCGCGACGGCATCGCCGCGGCCGATCCGATCCTGATCGACACGCAGAAGAACGTGATGCTCGGCCGCGGCGGGTTCAGCTTCAAGAACGAGACGATCGACCTCGCCTTCCGCGCCGACTCGAAGCGGTTCAGCCTGTTCTCCGGCCAGTCGCCGGTGGGGATCGGCGGCTATTTCGCCAAGCCGGGGATCAGCGTGATCAGCCCCGAGCTTGTCGGTCGCGCCGGCGTCGGGCTCGGGTTGGGCGTCGCCGCCTCGCCGCTGGCCGCGGTGCTGGCGTTCGTCGACTTCGGCGACGCCAAAGCAGCGGATTGCGGGCCGGTGCTGTCGGGCGCCACCGCCGCCAGCCAGCGCGACGCGAAGGGCCGCCCGCGCGACGATGTCGGCCGCGGCACCACCGCCAAGTCGGAAAGCGGCAAGGCGAACGCGGGCGAAGTGAAGAAACAGCGCAAGAAGTTCCTCGGCATCTTCTGATCAGCTTGCGGGCATATCGAGGCAGGCGCAGGATCGCTGCGCCATGCTGCGCCTGCTGATCCTCTCCGCTGCGTTTGCCATGGCGGGCGACGTCCGACCGCCCCAGCGCGTGACGGTCGCACCCGCCGCGTCAGAATCACTGGAACGCCTGCCGGTCCATGTCGCCGGACGGGTCGAGGCGACCCCGACCGGGTATCGCCATCAATGGCCGGGCATCTATTTCGAGGCGGGCTTCCGCGGCCCACGCATCGTGCTGCGCTTCGATGATGCGATCAACGAATGGCGCGCGAGCATCGATGGCGGATCGCCGGTGACGATCGATCGGCCCGGCAAGGCCGATGTGACAATCGATGGCCTTGCGCCCGGCACGCACCGCATCCGCCTCGACAAGGTCACGGAAAGCGCCGCCCCCGCCACCTTCCGGGGCTTCTTCGTCGGCCGGGGCGATGCCCTTCCCGCACCGCCCGCCCGTCGGCGCCAGATCGAGTTCATCGGTGATTCCTCGATGACCGGTTATGGCGCGCGCGCCGATCGGCGCGATTGCACGCCCGAACAGGTGCGCGCCACCACCGACACGCCGGGCGCCTTCGCCGCACTTGCTGCGCAGCACGAAGGGGCCGACTATCAGATCAACGCGATGTCCGGCCGGGGCCTGATCCGCAACGCGGGCGGCAGCGTGCCCGACGGCGCGATGACCCAGCTCTGGCCGCGCCGCATTCCCGTCGGGCCAGCGCCGTTTGCGGACCCTGCCTGGCAGCCGCAGATCGTGATGCTGAAGCTGCAGGCCGATTTCGTCGGCGCGCACCCCGATCCGCGCTGGCCGACGCTGGACGCGCTCGTCGCCGACTATGCCGCGAGCTATGGCCGGTTCCTCGCGCAGCTGCACGGTCGATATCCGCGAACGGTATTCCTCCTGTGGTGGTTCGACACAAGCAACGCCCCGCCCGACCAGGCGCAAATGCTCCGCAAAGCCGAGGCACAGATCAGCGCGGCGGCCAGGTCAGCAGGTGCACGCGACCTGCTGTTCCTGCCCTTCCCGGCCGCGCAGTTCCGCGCAACCGCCTGCCACGGCCATTACGGCTTGGAAGCGCAGCGGCAGATTGCCGACTGGCTGGTGCGCGCGATCGATGCGCATCCGGCATTCTGGGACGGCCGATAGCCGGGGCTCAGTGGCCCCGGCAGTCCATCGCCTCGAGGATGTCGTCGATCCGTGCCGCGTCGCCCGCCGCGATCACCTCGCCGGTGCTGCCGGCGTGGAGCGGATCGCCCTGCCAGTCGCACATCCGCCCGCCCGCGCCTTCGATCACCGGCACCAATGCGGCGAAATCATGCAGCTTGAGCCCCGCCTCGACGACGATGTCGAGCCAGCCGCTCGCCACGCAGCCATAGTTGTAGCAATCGCCGCCGAGCACCGTGCTCATCACCTTGGCATCCAGATGCTCGAAAGCGTGGAGCTGGCCGTCGTCGAACAGCGCGGGCGAGGTCGTGGCGAGGATCGCCTGGTTCAGGTCGCGGCAGATGCGGGTGGTGGCGGGCTTGCCGTTGAACAGTGTCTGCCGACCGGTCACACCCAGCCAACGCTCGCCGATAATCGGCTGGTCGATCACCCCGAGCACTGGCCAGCCCTTGTCGACCAGCGCGATCAGCGTGCCGAACACCGGCCGCCCGGCGATGAAGGCGCGGGTGCCGTCGATTGGATCGAGCACCCATTGCCGACCGCTGGTACCTTCGCGGACGCCAAATTCCTCGCCGATGATGCCGTCCATCGGCCGCTCGGCGATCAGCAGCTTGCGCATCGCCTCCTCGCCGGCGCGATCGGCGAGAGTGACCGGCGACTGGTCTTCCTTCGCCTCTACGCCGTGCTCGGCGCGGAAATAGGGGCGGATCGCGGCGCCGGCGGCGTCGGCGAGGCGGGCGGCAAGCGCGATGTCGGTTTGGGAAACGGCCATGCCCCAGCCCTACCGGCCCGAATTTGACTCGCCAAGGTCACAAACGCCTGCCACTCCGCGGATCATGCGTGGTTTCGCCGCTCTTCCCCTGCTCGGCCTGAGCTTTGTCGCCGCGCCTGCGCTGGCGCAGATACGCGCCGTGCCGGCGCAGCCCGCCTCCGAACAGGCGGCACTGCGCGGCGTCGAGGTGTTTCTGGTCAACGAAGGCGAGGCGCCGATCGCCGATACCGGCCCGCGCCAGATCGAGATCACCGCGGCCGACGGCACGCGGTTGGTGCTGGAGCGTACACCCGGCCCGACGCCCACCATCGGCCCGCACAGCTTTGCAAAGGCACGCTATGTGCCGGTGGGCGTCGCCGGGCTGGCGGTGCCCCCCGCTGCGCAGCACAAGCCGGCCGAGACGCCCGAGCAAGAAACGGTCGTGCAAAGCTCCACCGGCAGCTCGAGCGGGCTGCTCGCCCGGTTCGAGCCGCACGAGCCCGTCTATGGCGCGTTCGGCCTCAAGGACTCGGGCGGCAAGCTGCAGGTCAGCTTTGCGGTGCGGCCGTTCGCCGAGGATGCCCCGCTCCAGCTCGGCAATCTGCGCTTCGCCTATACCCAGACGATGTTCTGGGCACTGAACGAGCCCTCCGGCCCATTCCGTTCGACCAACTACAGCCCCGAGCTCTATGCCGACGTGCCGGTCGATGAAACGACCCGCGTCGCCCTTGGATGGCGGCACGATTCGAACGGGCGCGGCGTCACCGATTCGGTCGACATCAACCGCATCTTCGTACGCGGCGAGAAGACGTTCGACCTGGGCGGCGACTGGCGAGTCGATGTCGCCCCCCAGGCCTGGGCCTATGTCGGCAGCAGCGGCACCTTCCACGACATGAAGGACTATTACGGCTACACCGCA
The DNA here is from genome assembly GCF_032114135.1 of Sphingomonas sp. Taxonomy (GTDB): domain Bacteria; phylum Pseudomonadota; class Alphaproteobacteria; order Sphingomonadales; family Sphingomonadaceae; genus Sphingomonas. Next base: position 179,648 of record NZ_DAMCTA010000003.1, on the reverse strand, counting down.
CTCGCCGCCTCGATCCAGCAGAAGGACGGCATCAAGCTTGCTCTGACCGCACGCGGCAACGTCAAGACCGGACACGGCGCGGCCGAAGCCTTTGTCTCCTATCCGCTGCGCCGGCTGGGCGGCGGTCTGGGCATCTACCTCTTCGGACAGGCATTCACCGGCTATGGCGAGGCGCTAGACCGCTATAACGTCAGCGACACGCACGCACGGATCGGCATCGCCTTCACCCGCTAGCCGCCGCGCGCGGCGTGGCGTAGACACGAGACCAACCAATTCTGGGAGATCGATATGCGCCTGAAGCTCGCCCTTGCCGCCCTTGCTCTGCCCTTCGCCGTGATGCCGGCGAATGCATCGCTCACCACCGGGGCCAAGGCGCCCGTGTTCACCGCCAAGGGCGCGGTGGCCGGCAAGCCGATCACCGTCGACCTCAAGGCCGCGCTCAAGAAGGGGCCGGTCGTGCTCTACTTCTTCCCCGCCGCCTTCACCTCGGGCTGCAATGCCGAGGCGCATGCCTTTGCCGAGGCGCTGCCCGATTTCACCAAGGCCGGTGCCACCGTGATCGGCATGACCGCGGGCAATGTCGACCAGCTCGAGCAGTTCAGCAGCCAGTATTGCGCCGGCAAGTTCGCCGTGGCCGCCGCTACGCCCGAGGTGGCCGTAGGCTATGACGTGGCAGCGAAGAAGCCCGACGGCACCGTTGCAAAGTTCACCAGCCGCACCAGCTATGTGATCGCGCCGGACGGCAAGGTGCTGTTCGTGCATTCGGATCCTAGCCCTGCCGACCATATCCGACTCACCCTGGCGGCCGTCCAAAAGTATCGCGCGACTCACCGCAACTGACGCACGCCGCAGACGACGAAATTTGTTGCGGCCGATCCGGAGGCGTTCATCCTCCGGATCGGCGGAAACTCTCGCGCCGCTGCACCAACCCGCTGAAACCTGCTATAATGTAAGCCTATCCCGACCCGTCCGGTAGTGCGCACATACAGGGTGAACCGAGCGGCAACTAGATATTAGCACTCTCCACTTATTCCTTGTGCGCAACATAGCGGCCGTCATGCCGTGATTTGCACGGGGGTAAGGAGCGTATGCGCATCGCGCGTGCCATTCGTTCAGAAATGGGGGGGGATGAAGGCCGAGCGCTCTTCGAGCGCATCGGCGCGTTCCTTCTCGACCAGCGGCTGGCACCCACGCCGATCAACTATGCCTTCGCCCATCGATTGTTCACAGAGCCCGACGACGCACTAGCGCGCGCGGTGGAGCTGATCACCGAGCGGGGCGTACGGATCACCCCGCGGGATATCCAGACGCTTACCGCGGATCATGCGTCCGACGAGCCGCAGCAAACCCATGTCGATTTCAAGGCGCGCGCCGAAGGGCTGGTCGCGCGCACCCAGATGCAGGTCGAGGGTTTCGCTGACATGGTCACCGCCATGCGTGCCGAAACCGCCGATTTTGGCCGCGACCTGGCGGCGAGCGCCGAGGCGATGTCGACCGGCTTCGAAGCGCCGCAGGGAGGGGACGGCGTCGTCCGGATCACCGCTGCGATGCTGGACCGCATCCGCATCGCCGAGGAAAAGCTTGAGACGACCACCCGCGAGGCCAACGACCTGCGCGAGAAGCTTGAAGAAGCACGCGACAATGCGCGTCGCGACCCGCTGACCCAACTGCCCAACCGGCGTGCCTTCGAAGAGGCCTTCGCCGCGCAGGAAGCGATCGGCGGCAGCATGTGCGTCGCCGTGTGCGATATCGATCGTTTCAAGTCGGTAAACGATCGCTTCGGCCATGCGGTGGGCGACCGTGTGCTGCGCGTGATCGCGGATGCGCTGAGCGAGTGCTGCCGCGGGCATCTGGTCACGCGCTATGGCGGCGAGGAGTTCGCCATTCTGTTCACCAACGTGCCGATCGAGACGGCGCGCGCGGTGCTTGAGCACGCGCGCGGGACGGTGCAGACGAAGCGGTACAAGTTGCGCGACAATGACGCACCGCTGGGGGAGATCACCTTCTCCGCTGGACTGACGCCGGTGCAACCCGGCGAGATGCATCAAACGGCCTTCCACCGCGCAGACCGGCTTCTATACCTCGCGAAGAACGAAGGCCGGAACCAAGTGAAGATTGGTGGCACCAACTTCGGCGATTCACACCGATAAATAGCACCACTCGCCATATATGTTGGCCGCACGAACCAATTTTCAAATGCACCGTCGCGAGCGTTCTAACATTATCAACTACTTATGGGGTTTGGCACGCTCCCTGCAAAACATCTGGCATCGGCCGACGGATGGTCCGCCCGCCGAACCACAGGGAGTAACCACCATGACCGCTCGTCTCGTTTCGCTGCACCAGACCGTTGCCGTCAGTGCCGCTGTCCTGCTCACCGCCGCGCTCGTCCTGTTCTCCACCCCCGTGATCCCGGTCGCATGATCGCGCTCGTACCCAAGGAGAAGATCAGCATGTTCCGCAGCTTTCTCATCGGCGTCGGGTCGTTCGGCATCACCACGGTGATGATCCTCGGCAGCGGCCTGCAGGGCTCCAGCCTTCTCGGCTGACCCTGCCGGCCGCCCCGGCGGCCCAATTTTCCTGGAACTTGCGGCCCTCGCGCCCGGTTCTTTCGGCACCCCTCCCCAAGACCCCAGGAGCCGTGCCGATGTCCGAAATCCCTATCATCGATCGAGTCCGCGAGGATGCGCTCCCCGGTGAGGAGCGCACGCTCGATCCCAAGCCCGAGTGGCAGCCGCGCTATCGCGGATCGGATCGCCTGAAGGACAAGGTAGCCATCGTCACCGGCGCCGACAGCGGGATCGGTCGCGCGGTCGCTGCGCTCTATGCCCGCGAGGGAGCAGACGTCGCGATCGTCTATCTGAACGAGCACCGTGATGCCGAGGACACCGCCGAGGCGGTCCGCGCCGAAGGCCGCCGCGCGATCACGATTGCCGGCGATGTCGGCGACAAGGCGTTCTGCGAAGAAGCCGTTGCCAAGGTGATTGCTGAGTTCGGCCGGCTCGACATCCTCGTCAACAATGCCGGGGAGCAGCATCCCGACAAGGACATTACCGACATCACCGAGCAGCAGCTCCGCCGGACCTTCCAGACCAACATCTTCGGGATGTTCTTCCTGGTCCAGGCCGCGTCGCCGCACCTCAAGCAGGGCGCTGCGATCGTCAACTGCACCTCGGTGACGATGTACCAGGGCGAGCCCGAGCTGCTCGACTATAGCTCTACCAAGGGTGCGATCACCGCCTTCACCCGCAGCCTGTCGATGAACCTGATCGAGAAGGGCATCCGCGTGAACGCCGTGGCACCCGGCCCGATCTGGACTCCGCTGAACCCCAGCGGCGGCGCGTCGCCGGAGAAGCTCGAGCATTTTGGCGAAAGCGTGCCGATGGGCCGGCCGGGCCAGCCCAACGAAGTCGCCCCGGCCTTCCTGTTCCTCGCCTGCGAGGATTCGAGCTACATGTCCGGCCAGGTGCTCCACCCGAACGGCGGCACCGTCGTCAACGGCTGAACGGCGCCCGCGCCGGTCTCAGACCGGCGCGGTTTCGCCCACCAATCCCGTCGGGGCTTCTTCGCCGCGCGAATAGACGCCGGTGAGCAGCCCGGCGGCAAGCACATGCCCCGCCATCGCCCTGACCAGCGCGCTACGCCCAGGATTCTCGCCGATCTCGCACCCGCCGCCGAGCGCGAACAGCTGGAAGGCATAATTATGGGGTCCATGGCCGGTCGGCGGATCGGGCGGCAGCCAGCCCTCGCCGAGATAGCTGTTGCGACCGACATCCTTGCCGTCCGCATCGCCGGCGCCGTCGGCCCGGATCGCACCTTCCTTCAGGTCGCCCTCGACGGGCAGGCCCCAGACCACCGCATGGACCAGCGGCTGCGGCGCCGGCGCATCGGGATCCTCGACGATCAGCGCCAGGCATTCGGTGCCGTCCGGCACGCCGGTCCAGAACAAGGGCGGCGACACGCCCTCGCCGTCGGCGGTGAAGCGCTCGGGCAGGCGACCGCCATTGGCGAAGGCCGGGCTGGCGAGGTGGAGCACCTCGAAGCTGCCGAGTTCGGGCTGGACGATCGCCAGCTTGTTGGCGCCGGCGCGCAGACCCTTCAGCGCGCTTCCCAGCCAGTGCGGTACATGTTCGAGCATCGCGGACTCTCTCCCGTTTGGCAGCCAAACGCGCCGGGCCCCGCGATTATCCCGCGTTAGAGGTCCAGCTTCTCGTAATCGGCCGGCGGCGTGATTCCCTCCATCCGCTCGGCGAGCAGCTGGCGGAAGCTCGGGCGGCTCTTCATCCCGATATACCAGCGTTTGGCGAGCTCGTGGCTCTTCCAGTCGATCCCGCCCAGATAGTCGGCGACCGAAATCTGCGCCGCCGCCGTGATGTCGGCAAGGCTCATCGTCGCGCCCGCCAGCCAGGTGCGGTGGTCGAGCAGATAATCGATATAGTCGAGATGGCCGACCGCGGCCTTCATCGCGTCGCGCAGCACCTTGGCGTCGGGCGGCTGGCGATAGACGATGCGCTTGATCATCCGCTCGTGGAGCAGCGGCGCGGTGATGTCGCTGTAGAAATTGTTGTCGAACCACACCACCAGCCGGCGGATTTCGGCGCGATCGACCGCCGAGCCGTTGAGCAGCGCGTTCTTGCCCACCGTCTCCTCGAAGAACTCGCAGATCACGGTGGAGTCGATCAGCGTCACGTGGCGCTCGGCATCGATCATCACCGGCGTCTGGCCGGTGGGGTTGAGGTCGAGGAACTCGTCGCGCCGCTGCCACGGCGATTCGCGCACCGGCTCATAGGCGATGCCCTTCTCGCCCAGCAGGAGCCGGACCTTGCGCGAGAAGGGACAGAGCGGGAATTGAAGGAGCTGCCACATGGGAGAAGCCATAAGCAGCGGAAATGGGCCGGGGAAGACTCGTTGTAGCGCTGCCCACAATTCTATATTTTGAGCCGCATTCTAGAACGGAGCCGCACCATGGCGCTCAGCATCAAGGACGAAGAGACCGACCGGCTGGTCCGCCGCTACGCGCGCGCCAAGGGGGTGAGCTATACCACCGCGATCCGCATGGCCGTGCGCGAGGCGATGGATCGCGATCGCACGAGCGCGGACAGCTTTACCGATCGGCTGAAGCGCGCTCAGACCGTTGCAGCTGCTGAACCGCGCAATGACCGCAGCGCCGACGACATACTGGGATATGACGAGCACGGTTTGCCGCGGTGATCGCGATCGATACCTCGGCACTTGTCGCGCTGCTCTTCGTTGAGCCCGAAGCGGACCGCATCGCGGCGCTGCTGGATGCGACCGACACCGTGCTGATCGGCGCGCCTACGGCACTGGAATTTCGCATGGTGGTGCTCGGCCAATCGACCCGCGCCGCCGCCGACGCCGGCTCGGCGCTGCTCGCCAAACCGCCTTTCGTGGTCGTTCCGTTCGGCGAGGATCACCTGCAGGTCGCTGCCGACGCATTCGACCGCTTCGGCAAGGGCCGTCACCCCGCCCGCCTGAACTATGGCGACTGCATGGCCTATGCGGTCGCCGCGCTTGCGGACTGCCCGCTGCTCTTCAAGGGCGACGACTTCCGCCATACCGACGTGGTCGCCGCCCTCGATTGAGGCTTACTCCGCCGCCACTGCCTCGACGGTGTCGTTCAGCGGATGCGGCAGCCGGGTGAGCATTTCCTTCGGCACCACCTGCCAGAACTTGCCCACTTCGCGGTCCCAGTCCTCCAGCAGGCCCCTCGACCATTTGCTGTCGGTCTCCTCGGCATGCGCCTCGACCAGCGCCCGGAGCCTGGCTTCCCAATGGCTGGCGGCCAACCGGTTCCAGGTGATATTCTCCGGATTGGCGTGGCGCTCGAAGCTGCCGTCGACGTCATAGACGAACGCCATGCCGCCGGTCATGCCCGCGCCGAAGTTCATGCCGACGCGGCCCAGCACCACCGCCGTGCCGCCGGTCATATACTCGCAGCCATTCGCACCGCAGCCCTCGACCACCACATCGGCGCCCGAATTGCGCACCGCGAAGCGCTCGCCCGCCTGGCCCGCCGCGAACAGCCGCCCCGACGTCGCACCATAGAGCACGGTGTTGCCGATGATCGTGTTGCTCCACGATTCGATTGGCGAACTGACCATCGGGCGCACCACGATCACGCCGCCCGACAGGCCCTTGCCGACATAGTCGTTGGCGTCGCCGAACACCTCGAGCGTGATGCCCTTGCACAGGAACGCGCCGAGCGACTGGCCCGCCGAGCCGCGCAGCCGGACATGGACGTGCCCGTCGCTGAGCGCCGACATGCCGAACCGGTTGGTCACCTCGGACGAGAGCCGCGTGCCCACCGCGCGGTGGGTGTTGCGCACCGAATAGGTGAGCTGCATCTTCTCGCCGCGCGCGAACACCGGGGCGGCATCCTTGATCATCTGCGCGTCGAGGCTGTCCGGCACGTCATTGCGGAAGGTGCTGAGGCTGAAGCGCCGCTCGGCATCGTCCGCATCCACCTTGGCGAGGATCGGGTTGAGGTCGAGATCGTCGAGATGCTCGGCGCCGCGGCTGACCTGGCGGAGCAGTTCGGTACGGCCGATCACCTCGTCCAGGCTCTTGAAGCCCAGCTTGGCGAGGATCTCGCGGACTTCCTCGGCGATGAAGGTCATCAGGTTGATGACCTTTTCCGGCGTACCGACGAACTTGGCGCGCAGCTTCTCGTCCTGGGTGCAGACGCCCACGGGACACGTGTTCGAATGGCACTGGCGGACCATGATGCAGCCCATCGCGACGAGGCTCAGCGTGCCGATGCCGAATTCTTCGGCGCCGAGGATCGCGGCGATGACGATGTCGCGCCCGGTCTTGAGCCCGCCATCGGTACGCAGCTTGATGCGGCCGCGCAGGCCGTTGAGCGTCAGCGTCTGGTTGACCTCGGACAGGCCCATCTCCCAGGGCGTGCCGGCATATTTGATCGAGGTGAAGGGCGAGGCACCCGTGCCGCCATTGTGGCCGGCGACCAGGATCACGTCGGCATGCGCCTTGGCCACACCTGCCGCGACGGTGCCGATGCCGGCCGAGCTGACCAGCTTGACGCACACCCGCGCGCGCGGATTGATCTGCTTCAGATCGTAGATCAGCTGCGCCAGATCCTCGATCGAATAGATGTCGTGGTGCGGCGGCGGCGAGATCAGCGTCACGCCCGGGGTCGCATGGCGCAGCTTGGCGATGAACTCGGTGACCTTGAAGCCGGGCAGCTGCCCGCCCTCACCGGGCTTGGCGCCCTGGGCCACCTTGATCTCGATCTCGTCGCAGGCGTTCAGATATTCCGCGGTCACGCCGAACCGGCCCGAGGCGACCTGCTTGATCGAGGAATTGGCGTTGTCGCCATTCTCATAGGGCTTGTAGCGCGCCGAATCCTCGCCGCCCTCGCCCGAAACGGCGCGCGCGCCGATCCGGTTCATCGCGATCGCCAGCGTCTCGTGCGCCTCGGGGCTTAGCGCGCCCAGGGACATGCCCGGGGTCACGAAACGCTTGCGGATCTCGGTGATCGCCTCGACCTGGTCGATCGCGACGCCCGTCTCCGGGAAGTTGAACTCCAGGAGATCGCGCAGATAGACCGGCGGCAGATCGCGCACCCCGCGCGCAAAGGCGAGGTAGCTCGAATAGCTGTCGTTCGAGACGGCGGTCTGCAGCTGGTGCATCAGCTGCGCCGAATAGGCATGCGCCTCGCCGCCCGAGCGCTGGCGATAGAAGCCGCCGACCGGCAGCGTCGCGACGCCGGCATCATAGGCCGCCTCGTGGCGCATCATCGCCGAGAGGTGGAGCGACCCATAGCCCTCGCCCGAGATCTTGGCCGGCATGCCGGGGAACAGGTCGTTCACCAGCGCGCGGCTCAGGCCCACGGCTTCGAAGTTGTAGCCGCCGCGGTACGAGCTGATCACCGCGATGCCCATCTTCGACAGGATCTTGAGCAGCCCCTCGTCGACCGCCTTGCGGTGGCGCTTGAGGCAGTCCGCCAGGCTGATCTCGCCGAACAGGCCGCGCGCATGGCGATCGGCGATCGCGGCTTCGGCCAGATAGGCGTTCACCGTGGTCGCGCCGACGCCGATCAGCACCGCATAATAATGCGTGTCGAGGCACTCGGCGGTGCGGACATTGACGCTGGCATAAGAGCGCAGCCCCCGGCGGACGAGGTGGGTATGCACCGCCGCCGCCGCCAGCACGCCGGCGATTGCGGCCTTGTCCGGGCCGCTATGCTCGTCGGTGAGGAAGAGTTCGGTGCAGCCCGCGCGGACGGCCTGCTCGGCCTCGTGGCGGATGCGCTTGATCGCGAGCTTCAGCGACTCGGGATCGCCATCCGCCGCGAAGGTGCAGTCGATCTCGGCGGCATTGGTGCCGAAATGCGCGCGCAGCCGGTGCCAGTCGGTATTGGTGAGCACCGGGCTTTCCAGCACCAGCACCGGGCTCCCCACCCCCTCGGTATCGAGGATGTTGGAGAGGTTGCCGAACCGCGTCTTGAGCGACATAACATAGCGCTCGCGCAACGGATCGATCGGCGGGTTGGTCACCTGGCTGAAGTTCTGCCGGAAGAACTGGCTGATCAGCCGCGACTTGTACGAGATCACCGCGAGCGGCGTATCGTCGCCCATCGATCCGATCGCTTCCTTGGCGGTCTCGACCATCGGCGCGAGGATCAACTCCATGTCCTCGAGCGTCTGGCCGGCAGCGACCTGGCGGCGCGACAGTTCGGCGCGATCGTAATAGGTCTCAGCGGGGGCCGCGGGCAGGTCGTCGATCGACAGGAAGCCCTGCACCATCGAGGCATAGTCGGCCTCGCCGGCGATCTGGTCCTTGATCGCGCGGTCGTGGAGCAGCTTGCCCTCGTCGAGGTCCACTGCGATCATCTCGCCCGGCCCGAGCCGGCCCTTGGCGACGACATTCGCCTCCGGCACCGGCACCATGCCGGTTTCCGAGCCGACGATCAGCAGACCGTCCGAGGTCTGGGTGTAGCGCAAGGGGCGCAGCGCATTGCGGTCCATGCCGGCAACCGCCCAGCGGCCGTCGGTCATCGCGAGCGCAGCTGGGCCGTCCCAAGGCTCCATCACGCTGGCGAGATACTGGTACATCGCGGCGTGCGAGGCAGGGGTATCCTCGTCCTGCTGCCAGGCTTCGGGCACCAGCATCAGCTTGACGGTGGGCGCGTCGCGGCCCGAACGGCAGATCGCCTCGAACACCGCGTCGAGCGCGGCGGTATCCGACGCGCCGGCCGGGATCACCGGCTTGATGTCCTCGCTCTGCTCGCCGAACGCGATGCTCGCCATCTTGATCTCGTGGCTGCGCATCCAGTTCTGGTTGCCGCGGATCGTATTGATCTCGCCGTTATGCGCCAGGCAGCGGAACGGCTGCGCCAGCCACCATTGCGGGAAGGTGTTGGTGGAATAGCGCTGGTGGAAGATCGCGACGCGGCTCTCGAAGCGCGAATCCTTGAGGTCCGGATAGAAGTCGGACAGCGATTCGGCGAGGAACAGCCCCTTGTATATGATCGAGCGGCACGACAGCGAGCAGATGTAGAAACCGCCGACCTGCGCCGCGATCACCCGCTTCTCGATGCGGCGGCGGATCAGATAGAGCTGGCGCTCGAACTCGGCGGCGTCCATCGCCTCGGGCATTGGGCCCGCGATCATGATCTGCTCGATTTCGGGGCGCGTCGCCTGCGCCTTCATGCCGATGACTGAAACGTCGACCGGCACCTGGCGCCAGCCATAGATGGTGTAGCCCGCCTCGATGATCTCGCTCTCGACGATGGTGCGGCAGGTCTCCTGCGCGCCGAGGTCGGTGCGCGGCAGGAAGATCATCCCGACGGCGAGGCGGTTGGGCAGCACGCGGTGGCCGCTCCCGACGATCTGCTCGTCGAAGAAGCGCAAGGGAAGGTCGACATGGAGGCCGGCGCCGTCGCCGGTCTTGCCGTCGGCATCCACCGCGCCGCGGTGCCACACCGCCTTCAGCGCATCGATCGCCGACTGGACGACGCGGCGCGACGACTGGCCGTCGGTCGCAGCCACCATGCCCACGCCGCAGGCATCGCCTTCATATTCGGGGCGGTACATGCCCTCGCGGGCGAGGCGCTCGCGCTCGGAGGCCAGCTTGATGTCGTCCATGGTCTTCCTCGATCTTCGTTCGCGCGTCCTTGAGAGGCACGCGGTGCTTACTTCTTGGCGGGCTGCTCGGCCTTGCTGCCCAGCAGCTTCAGGATCTTCTCGCGCTGTTCGGGTGTCAGATCCTCGGCCTTGCGCGGCGGCGGCAGGTCCTTGGTGCCGGCCTGGGCGGCCTGCACGAGCGCGGGCATCTGCTGCATGATCTCGGGCATTGCCTCGGCCATGGCCTGCGTCATGTCCGGCCCCATCATCAGCTCCATCGAGCTGCGCGCATAATGGCTGCCCGCCGGCGTTGCGAAGAAGCGCTGGAGCTCCTGCAGCTCGGGCAGCGTATATTCGCGCGCATAGGCCCGGGCGAGCGCGACGCGCACCTTGGGCTCGAGCGTGGCCATCAGCTTGCCCATCTCGCCCATCATCGACCGCATCATCCGCTGCTGGCGTTCCTGCCAATAGGGATCGTAAATCTCCATCACCTCGCGCAGCGTGGTCTGGCCGAGCGCGGCGACGTCCGCCTCGCTCATCCCGCCCATCTTCGCGAAGTCGCGTACCGGGATGTCCGCGGCGGAGCCGACCATCGATTCCATCATGCGGTTGAAGTTGCCGCCCATCATCCGCTGGTACATGCCCTGCGGGATCAGCTTGTCCGCCAGCTCGCGCGCGACGGCGAGGCGCGCGGGATCGGGTGCGGCGGTCGCCTGCGCGGGCGGAACGGACTGGGTCTGCGCCAGCGCTGGGCTGGCGACGGCGACCAGTATCGCGGTGACGAGCGTCTTCATGCCAGGCTCTCCTCGCGCGCGGCGGTCTGGACGGTTGGCGCCTTCGCGTGCGCCTTCATCCATGCATGCATGTGCGCCGCCACGTCACGACCGTCGCGGATCGCCCAAACGACGAGGCTCGCGCCGCGGACGATGTCGCCGGCGGCGAACACGCCGTCCATGCTGGTCATCATCGTCTTGCCGTCGGTGCGCAGCGTACCCCAGCGGGTGACGCCCAGTTCCTCGGCACCGAACAGCTTGGGCAGGTCCTCGGGCTCGAAGCCGAGCGCCTTGATGACAAGGTCGGCGGGCATCTGCAGCGCCCCGCCCGGATCCACCTCCGGCGCGCGGCGGCCCGAGGCGTCGGGCGCGCCGAGGCGCATCTTGGAGGCGCGCACCCCGCTCACCTGCTCGGTGCCTTCGAAGGCTTCCGGCGCGGAGAGCCAGACGAACTCGACGCCTTCCTCCTCGGCATTGGCGACTTCGCGTTGCGAGCCCGGCATGTTCGCCCGGTCGCGGCGGTAGAGGCACTTTACCGAGGCCGCGCCCTGGCGAATCGCGGTGCGGACGCAGTCCATCGCGGTGTCGCCACCGCCGACGACCACGACATGCTTGCCGAGCGCGTTGAGGCTGCCATCGTCATAGGCAGGCACCGCATCGCCGAAGTTCTTGCGGTTCGACGCGGTCAGATAGTCCAGCGCGTCGACCACGCCCTTGGCGCCTACGCCCGGGGCCTTGATCGCCCGCGCCTTGTAGACGCCGGTCGCGATCAGGATCGAGTCGTGGCGTTGGCGGAGTTCGCCGAGCGTCGCGTCGCGGCCGACCTCAAAATTGCGGTGGAAGACGATGCCCGCCTGCTCGAGCCGGTCGACGCGGCGCATCACCACGTCCTTCTCCAGCTTGAAGCCGGGGATGCCATAGGTGAGCAGCCCGCCCGAGCGATCGTAGCGGTCGTAGACGTGGACGTCGTACCCGTAGCCGCGCAGATATTCGGCGGCGGCGAGCCCCGCGGGCCCTGCACCGATGATGCCGACCGACTGCCCGCGGTCGCGCCCGACCTGCACTGGCTCCACCCAACCTTCGGCCCAGGCGGTGTCGGTGATGAACTTCTCGACCGAGCCGATCGTCACCGCGCCGTGGCCGGAGAATTCAATCACGCAATTACCTTCACACAGCCGGTCCTGCGGGCAGATGCGGCCGCAGATCTCCGGCATGGTCGAGGTGCTGTTGGAAAGTTGATAGGCTTCCTGCAGCCGCCCTTCGGCGGTCAGGCGCAGCCAGTCCGGGATATGGTTGTGGAGCGGGCAGTGCACCGAACAATAGGGCACGCCGCACTGGCTGCAGCGGCCTGCCTGCGATTCCGCGTCGGGTACCGCATAGCGCTCCGCGATCTCGCGAAAATCTTCCGCTCGCAGCGGGGCGGGACGCTTGGCCGGATACGCCTGCGGGCGTCCGACGAATTTGAGCATAGGATCGTCAGCCATGTCGCCCCCGTACAGGAGAGCGACACCGCGATAAAGACAGCAATACTTACCTATATAGGCTCAGAGCCCAATTTTTGGCCCGGCCAACCCCGGAATATGCATTGGTAAGGTCCGTTTCGGTCTTATCGCATCGAAAGCCAAATTAGCGCGGCGATTCCCGCAACAATACGATAGAGCGCAAAGGGCGTGAAGCCATGTTTGCTCACGATGCCAACGAACCACTTTATCACGGCCAGCGCGACGATGAACGCCACGACGAACCCGACGCCGATCTCCCCCCAGCCCACGCCGCTGGTCGCGAGCATCTCGCGATTCTTGAGCAGCTCGAGCGCGGTGGCGCCGAGCATCGTCGGGATGGCGAGAAAGAAGCTGAACTCGGCCGCGGTACGCCGTTCGACACCGAGCGACAGCGCGCCCATGATCGTCGCGCCCGAGCGGCTGACCCCCGGCACCATCGCCAGGCACTGGACGAAGCCGATGCCGAGCACGCGGACCACTGGAATCTCGGCAATACCGTGGATCGTCGCCGACTTGACGAGCCGCTCGATGACCAGGATCGCGACGCCGCCGACGATCAGCGCCCAGGCGACCACCTTGGGCGCGCCGAGCAGCGCCTCGATATGCTTGTGGAGCGCGAGGCCGATCACCGCGGCGGGGATGAAGGCGATCAGCAGGTTGCGCACGAACCGGATCGACACCGGATTGAGCTTGATCAGCCCGTCGAGCACAGCCCAGAAGGTGCGCCAGTAGAGCACCACCACCGCCAGGATCGCGCCCAACTGGATGACGACGTTGAACATCGCCCAGCGCGCCGAATCATAGCCCATCAGCTCGCTGGCGAGGATCAGATGCCCGGTCGAGGAGACCGGCAGGAACTCGGTAACGCCTTCGACGATGCCGAGCAGGATCGCCACCAGCAGCGTGGTCATGGAAAGCCTCCTTCAGGGGGTCGCGCCGGACGACCCCCTGCAAGGCGCCGCCCGGCAGGGGGGAATGGGTTCAGGCGGTCGCGCGGAAGCGGCTGAAGCGGCCGGCCTGGCGGAAGCGCACCAGCCAGCTCGGCGCCACCGTCGCCATCGGCGTCGGCTGCACGCCCAGCGCGGCGAGGCCCTCGGCACCCGCCGGCACGACATTGTCGGCCTGCAGCATCGCGAACTGGTCGCGCGTGATCGGCGTGCCCGGCAGCGACGCGATCACGCCCGCGAGCGAATCCGGCAGCGCCACAAAGTGCGGCTTGCGGCCAATCGCACCGGCGATCCAGTGGAGCAGCGCCGACATGCTCAGCACGTCCGGGCCGCCCAGCGTATAGGTCTTGCCGCCATGCACCGCCGGATCGGCCAGTGCGGCGGTGATCGCCTGGGCGACATCGGCCACGAACACCGGCTGGAAGTTGGTCTCGCCGCGCACCACCGGCACGATGTTCAGCGGCGCGCCCGCGATCATGCCGGCGAAGCGGTTCACGAACGCATCCTCGCGACCGAACACGATCGAGGGCCGCAGGATCGTAGCACCCGGGAAGGCGGCAAGCACGGCCTGCTCGCCGGCAGCCTTGCTGCGGCCATATCCGGACGGCGAGTTCGCATCGGCACCGATCGCCGAGATGTGCACCAGCGCGCCGGCACCGGCGGCCTTAGCCGCCTCGGCGACGTTACGCGCGCCGTGGACATGGACCTTGTCGAAATCGCCCGACAGGATGCCGACGAAGTTCACCACCGCGTCGCTGCCCTGCAGCGCGCGGGCGAGCGTTTGGGGCTTGGTGATGTCGCCCACGACGAGCTGGGTCTGGCCCAGATTGCCCTGGGTCTTGAGAAACCAGGCGTCGCGCGGCTTGCGCTCGACGACGCGGACGCGCGCGCCGGCGGCAAGCAGCTCCTGCGCCACGTAGCGGCCGAGGAAGCCCCCACCGCCGATCAGGGTTACCAGCCTGTCCTTCATCTTCCGCCTCACTGCCTTCGCGAACCTTGCGGCCCCAATGCCGTGCGAAGGGCTAAACGGCAAGCGCGACGCGAAGTCCAACATTTTTCGAAAAACGTCGTTGACAGCCCCGGCAAACCTCCCCTAGAGGCGCCGGCCTACCCCGTGCCCAGATGGCGGAATTGGTAGACGCACCAGCTTCAGGTGCTGGCGATCGCAAGGTCGTGGAGGTTCGAGTCCTCTTCTGGGCACCATTTTCCAGACGTGCAGAAATTCCGGCGTTGCCGGCCCCATCGACCAAGGGCCGAGCGGCCCGGGGCATTACCCATGCACGCCTGGTCACTACGCCGCCCCCCCCCTTTTTCGAGCAGTCCCGGCCAACGCTGCCCCCGCCAGCGGAGCGCCTGACTGCCGGTTACCGCGCCCGGTATTTCGAGCCGCCGGCGACGGGGACCTGCCATGCGCGTTTGGCCCCTATCTTGACAATGTTCGTATTTTGTTCTATTGGGGCAGGATATCTCCGGGGGGAGGTTTATCATGCCTACTGAACATGAAGATGCATCAAGCGATTTCGCGTTGTGGTTGCGGACGGGGCGACGCAGGCGCGTAGCGCTCGTACCTGCGCCGATAGAGTATAAGTTCAATCCTTGGCACGACCCGGCCAATGGCAGGTTCACCTCGGCGGGCACCGGGCAGGCGCGTCGCGTGGGTTCTGGTGGCGTCACGAGTAGACAGCATAACCCTGCCACATATCAATCGGATATCCGTCCAAGCCATACCATGTCGGTTGCGGACAATGTGCGGGAAGAAACAAAACCGATTCCCGACGGCGGTGTGCCGAATGCAAAGCGCAGATCGCGGGAAACTGCACCAAACGCCATCGGCGAGTTCGCCGGCGGCGTGACCGAGGGGCTATACGATGTCGCGGCAGAAACTGCCCAAAGCGTACAGGATGTACTGACGACGAATCCCATGACGACGGTTCGCAAGACCGGCCGGGTGATCGCTGGGGCTATCGACGGAGCGATCGCTGCCGAAGATACGCCCGCGTTCATTCAGGCTTCACGAGCAGCGCGTGCGATCCGCAGCGCGTCGGCACGCGATATCGGCCGCGCGGCAGGCTCGGTAGCGGGAAACGTCGCGCTGGGTGTGGTTCCCGAGGCGGCGCTTTCCAAACTCGCTGCGGTGCGTCGCCTGCGCCTCGCGAAGCCGCGACCGAACTTTCCGCCGCCGCAGATCGGCTGGGTCAAGGAGACGCATAAAAGCACGAGACCCTGGGTAGCCTATAACGATGCGGCAAACGGCGCGCGCCCTGGGCTTGCGCCAGCCCTGATGCGAACCATGCCGGACGGTTCCAAACGGCCCGTCAAGTTCGATGGCGTCCAAGGCGATTATGTCATCGACCGGAAATGGGGCGTGAGGGATGCCCCACATGCGCGAGCACAATTGATGCGGCAGTCTAAAGTGCTGTCGGAACATCGCCTGATTGGAACATGGGAAGTTCCCGATGTTGCTCAAAAGGCGAAAGCGCTGAAGTTACTAAAGAAGATGAATGTCACCAACATCAACGTGAGGGTGGTGAAACCATGATAGCCGTACAAATCGCGCGCCTTATCTCTCGGGTAGTGCTGTTCGCGGACCTTACGACGGATGATCAGGTCGACCCTGATCTGGCGGTTGAACTGATGGAGGTCATTGGCGGCGACCTGGAAACCCTAGACCGGCCATTTCTCCGCGAACTGGTGGATGCATTCGCCGTTGTCGCCGAGGAATACCAGGGCGAGGCGCGGGAGATCGTACGCGACATCCCGTATAGCTTCTATCTCGAAGAAACGCTGGCGGCAGACGATCCGGTGCGCCTGGCGGAACTGGAAGCGATCCGCGATGCCAGGCCCTGAATAAAGTAGAGGCGGATCACTCGCCCGAGTGCCGCACATCCGACGCCTTGGCCTGTCCGCAATAGCGAAACGCGGGGTGGACGACGGCGGAGGGCGCCGCGGGACCGAAAGCCGCTAGCGCGTCAGACCTCACCCATCTCGACCGCCCCATGAAGAACCCGCCCACGACGAGGACTTCGCGGGCGGGTTCTTCATGGCTCGCGATCAGCGCGCTGGCGTCGGGCCCGGCGCGGGCACCGGGGTGACTACTCCCGTGACAGACGCTGCGCCTGGTGTCGTTGCAGGCGGCGGAGGCGAAACCGCCCCACCCGGAGCCGGTACGCTCCCGGCGGGCGGGGGCGGAACCGCGCCCGGCGGCGGGGGCGGCGGGGCGCCGGCGCCCGGCGGCGGCGGGGGTGCACCCGGTCCGCCCGGCGGCGGGGGCGGCGGCCCGTGCGGGCCGCCCGGCGGAGGCGGCGGAGCGCCGACCGCCTGCACATTGCCCTGCGCGTCGACCAGGTACGAGGCGTGAAGCTGGCCGTCGCGATAACGCCCCTGCACCATCAGCGCCACGCCGGACTGGACGTCGGCCGCGCCGCGGCCCGCATCGACCAGCGTTCGCCCCGAACCATCCTGCAGCACGAAGTGATCGCCATAGGTTTCCGCGACGCGACCCTTCACGGTCACGATGCCGCTGGTCTGCGCGAGCTTGGCGACCACGGTCGGCACCGTCGGTGCCATTTCCACGGACGGTCGGGTGAGCTGCACAGCCCCTGCGCCGCCCGCAGCGCCCAGTGCGAGCAGCGCTGCGGCAGCAACGGTCAGTCGGTTGCGCGGCGGCAGCGTGTTCTTCCAATCGGTCATTCCATCAACTCCTCTTGGGTGTTCGATGGCATCGTTCTAGCGAGTCGTACCCGACCCCTGCTGAACCTCGCGGTTCAGTTTGGGTTTAGGCCCGGGAGCTAGGCGACAGACATGCGGATCCTGCTGGTAGAAGACGACCCCGATCTCGGCCCTGCCATCGCACGGGCGCTGCGGGCGGAGCATTGCGCCGTCGATCTGGCTGCCAATGGCGTCGACGCGCAACATCTCGGCGAGACCGAGGCCTATGACGCGGCGGTGCTCGATCTGGGGCTGCCGGGCAGGACCGGGGCCGAGATCCTCGCCGCGTGGCGGGCGAACGGGCGCGCGCTCCCCGTGCTGGTGCTTACCGCACGCGAGGCCTGGGCGGACAAGGTGACCGCGTTCAAGGCGGGTGCCGACGACTATCTGACCAAGCCGTTCCGCGTCGAGGAACTGATGATGCGGTTACGCGCGCTGGTCCGCCGCGCCGCGGGCCATGCCCAGACGCGGATCGAATGCGGCCCGCTCGCCTTCGAGAGCCAGACCGGCCAGTTCGAACTGGACGGGCTGCCGCTCAAGCTCACCGCCTTTGAATGGCGCGTGCTGTCGCAGCTGATCCTGCGACGCGAGGTGGTGATCGAGCGGCTCGAACTGCTCGAGCGCGTCTATGAAGGCGATGCCGATGTCGACTCGAACAGCCTCGAGGTGATCATCGGCCGGCTGCGGCGCAAGATCGGTGCCGAGCGGATCGAGACGGTACGCGGCCGCGGCTATCGGCTTACCTGCGGCGAGCAATCGGCATGACGGGCGGGTCGCTGCGTGCGCGGATGATGCTGTTGTCAGCATTGGTCACGCTGGTGGCACTGGGGCTCGCCGGCTGGACCATGGCCGGTGTCCTCGACCGGGTGGTGACCGGCGGGGTCGATCAGCGGCTCGATGCCCAGTTGGCGGTGCTGGCGAGCGCGGTGCGAGACGACGGCAGCGTCGATCGCGCGCGACTGGCGGTACGGCAGGGTGCCCTTGCCGCCGGGCCGGGCTGGCGCTGGCGGATCGAAGGTCCGCGCGAGACGCTGGGGAGCAACGATTTCCCGACGTTGCGACTGCCCTTCCCCGGCCCCGCCGAAACCGCGCCCGCGGCACTACCCCCCGTGCCGCTCGACAGCGAGGATGCGAAGGGCCGCATCCATGCGCGCCGCCTCGTCGTGGAGAGCAGCGCGGGCTCGGTGAAGCTGACCGCCGCCGCACCGGGCCGCGTGATCGGTCGTCCGGTGCGCGACGCGCTGGTCCCGCTTGCCAGCGTCATCGTGGCGCTGGCGCTGATTTTCGCCATCGCCGCCTGGGTGCAATTGCGCTTCGCCTTGCAGCCGCTGGCGGCGCTGGTTGCGCAGATCGGCGCGATACGCCGCGGCGAGCGCATGGCGGTGGACGAAGCGCAGCCCGCCGAGCTGCAGCCGCTTGCCACCGAGCTCAACGCGCTCGCCGCCGCCAATGCCGCCACGCTCGCGGCTGCGCGGCAATCGGCGGCCAACCTTGCCCATGCGCTGAAGACCCCCATTGCGACGCTGGCGCTCACCGTCGCGCCCGACACGCCCGAAGCCGCGCAGGTCCGGCGGATCGAAGGGGTGATCCGCCATACCCTCGCCCGCGCCCGTGCCGCCGCGGTGAACCGGCGTGCGAGCACCGCCATCGCGCCGGTCGCAAGCGATGTGGCGGGCGTGCTGCACACGCTCTATCCCGCCACGGCGATGCGGCTGGCGATCGCGGTGGACGCGCGGATCGCCATCGACGCGCACGACCTGGCCGAGATCCTCGGCAATCTGCTCGACAATGCCGCGCGGCACGCCCGCAGCACGGTCGTCGTATCGAGCGCTGCCGAGGCACCGGATCATATCACCCTCACGATCGACGATAACGGCCCCGGCATCCCCCCCGAACGCCGCGAACAGGTGCTCCAGCCCGGCGTGCGGCTCGACGAAGGCCCGGCAGGCGACGGGTTCGGGCTCGCCATCGTCCGCGACCTCGTGGCGTTGTGCGACGGCACGATGGTGCTGGAGGATAGCCCGATCGGCGGCCTGCGCGTGCGACTTACCTGCCCCGCCGGCACGACCGCCTAGCGATCAGTCCCTGGGCGGCGCGGCGGTCGAGCTGCGCTTGACGATCTCATGCTCCAGCACCCGATCGCGGCGCGTGCGCGTCTTGGACGAAGCGCCGCGCGCCTCGTCCGCCACCAGCGCCAGCGCCTCGGCAGCGAGGCGGCGCACCGGCTGGTGGATGGTAGTCAGCGGCGGCCACAGCGTCACCGCCGCAGTGGTATCGTCGAAACCGACCACCGTAAGCTGGCGCGGCACGTCCAGCTGTCGGCGATGCGCTACCGAGACGATCGCCGCCGCCATGTCGTCGTTGCTGGCGAACACCGCAGTGGGGGGCGCGGGGCCGTCGAGCAGCGCCTCGCCCGCCGCGAGCCCCGAGGCATAGCTGAAATCGCCCTGCACCAACTGCACGCCCGCATCGGGGAATTCGCGCATCGCGTCCTCCATCCCGGCGCGGCGCTCGGCGCTCGCTGCCTGGTCGGGATTGCCCACGACGAAACCGAGCCGGCGATGGCCGAGATCGAGCAGATGGCGCGTCATCTCGCAGGCCGCGCCGCGGTCGTCGATCCGCACGCAGGTGGCGCCGGGGACGTGATAGGCGCCGATCGCGGCGATCGGCACGCCGGCATTCCTTAGCGTCCGCAGCACCACCGGCGCCTCGCCGAGCGGCGGCGCGAGCAGGATGCCGGAGAGGCCCGAAGCCGCGAAGCGCGCCAGTTCCGCCTCCGCCGGCGGCCGCCCGCCCTCGCCCTTCAGCAGCACCAGCCGCGCCCCCCGGGTCGAGGCCTCTTCGAACACGCCCGTCAGCAGCTCGCTCATGAAGGCAGCGCTGGGATTGGAATAGACTACGCCGATGCGCAGCTCGGCCGAGGTGACCAGGCTGCGCGCGGCGACATTGGGCACGTAGCTGAGCTCGGCGATCGCCCGCTCCACCGCTTCGCGGGTTGCTGCGCTCACGCCGGTTCGGCCGTTGATCACCCGCGACACGGTCATGGCGGAGACGCCCGCCTTCGCCGCCACGTCAATGATCGTTGCCCCCTGCACCGGCTTGCCCGCCTTCGCCACGTTTCTCTCCCTGCCCCCGAATTCGGCAGGACGTACGCGATGCGGGCGGATCGGAAAAGTCGCGATGCGGCGCCGGCTTGTGCCAGGACCGGCGGCGGCTATGCAGGCTCCCACCAAGGAGAGGGTTTCCGATGCGCCACGTCCTGCTGCTCGACCTGAACGACGATCCCGAGGCGATCGCCGCCTATCGCCACTGGCACCGCCCGGGCGGGCCGCCGGCCGCCGTCACCCAGTCGATCCGCGACGCCGGGATCGAGGCGATGGAGATCTGGCACGCCGGCGACCGGCTGGTGATGGTGATGGAAACCAGCCCGAGCTTCGATCCCGAAGCCAAGCGCGCGCGCGATGCCGCCGATCCCGACGTGCAGGCCTGGGAAACGCTGATGGACGGCTTCCAGCGCCGGCTCGCCTTTGCCGAGCCGAGCGTGAAATGGGTGCCGACCGAACAGATCTTCGCGCTCGCCGATCAGCCCTGACCGGCGAGCAGCGCGTCAGAAGGCGACGATCGCCTTAAGCACATGATCAGCCTCCTCGATCAGCGCGGGCAGGCGTTGGGGGAGGTCGTCGGCATCGACGCTGTGGGTGTGGAGCTTGTCGGTGGGCACGTCGCCCGAGCGGATCGCCGCGATCACCCGCTGGAAGTCGCTGGCGAGCGCGTTGCGGCTGGCAATCAGCACTGCTTCCCGCTTGTGAAATTCGGGATCGGCGAAGCTGAGGTCGCCGGGTGCCACGCCGACCAGCAGCAGCGCGCCGCCATGCCCGACGAAGTCGAGGCTGCGGCGCATCGCCGGCAGCGAACCGGTTGCGTCGATCACCACGTCGAAGCCGTCGCCGTTGGTGCGGGCTGCCAGGCGCTCGGCCAGACCTTCGTCGGCGACCTCGCCGTCGAGACCGAGCTGTTCGCGCGCAAAGGCGAGCCGCTGGGCGCGCTGGTCGACCAGGGTGACATCGAACCCGTCGAGCCGCGCGAACAGCGCGCTGGCGATGCCGATCGGCCCCGCGCCGACCACCAGCATCCGTCCCTCGCCGTCCCTGGGCACGCGCGAGACGGCATGCGCGCCGATCGCGAGGAACTCGATCATTGCCGCCTGGTCGACGCTCAGCCCCTCGGCGTCGATCACCGCACTTGCCGGCACCACCAGCAGATCCGCCATGCCGCCGTCGCTGTGGACGCCGAGCACACGGATGTTGACGCAGGCATTGGGCTTGCCCTTGCGGCAGGCGACGCAGTGGCCGCAGGCGATATAGGGATTGATCGCCACCGTCTGGCCGAGCGCGAGCGAGACACCCTCGCCTAGCGCCACCACCTCGCCGCCCAGCTCATGCCCCATCACCCGCGGGTACTGGAGGAACGGGTGGCGTCCGGCGAAGATGTGATAATCGGTGCCGCACAGGCCGACGCGGTGAATGCGGATTAGCACCTCGCCGGGACCGGGCTCGGGCGCCTCGCGCTGGATCTGAGTCAGCTCGAACGGCGCGTTGCAGAGGATGGTACGCATGGCAAGAATCTCCTGCCCATGCCCTGCCATGCCCGTTCGCATATATGCAAGTTGGTTTTCTTATCTGCCGAATTTTAGCGCATATGCGCGCACGGAGTTGTCGCCGAACACCGCCCTTTCCGCGTCCGTGCAGTGCCGCGCGACGTAACCAGCGATGAGATCCAGCGTATCGGCATATCGTCCCGCAAGTTCGCACACCGGCCAATCCGAACCCCACAGGACGCGATCGGGGCCGAAGCAGGCGAAGACATGGTCGAGATAGCGTTCGAAATCGCCGGGCTTCCAATCGCCCGCGGCCTCGGTGATCAGGCCGGAGACCTTGCAGAACAGGTTCGGGTAGCGCGCGGCGGCGGCGATCTGCTCGGCCCAGGGCTGCCAGGCGCCTGCGGCGATGTTCGGCTTGGCGGCATGGTCTAGGATCAGCCGACCCTCCCCGACGCGATCGAGAAAGGCCGGCACGGTGCCGAGTTGCGCGGCGTTGACCAGCACGTCATAGCTGAGCCCCGCCGCCAGCACCGCGCGCACGCCCGCGACAAACGCGTCGCCCAGCAGGAAATCGGCATCGGGCTCGTCCTGGACGACGTGGCGATAGCCGAGGATCGGCCCCGTCGGGCGTGCCGCGATCCGTTCGGCGATGTCGGGCGCGCGCAGGTCGATCCAGCCGACCACCCCGGCGATTTTTGGCTGGCGGGAGGCGCAGTCGAGAAGGAAGGCCGTCTCCGCCTCGCTTTGCCGCGCCTGCACCGCGATCGCATGGTCGATGCCGGAAGCCTGCATCTCGCAGGCGAGGTCGTCGGGGTCGAAGTCGCGCGCAATGGCGCTGCCGGGTTCGATCCAGCCGAACGCGTCGAGGGTATAGTGCCAGAGATGGTGGTGGGCATCGATCCGCATGCCGCTGCATAGCCCACCGCGGCCCGTTTGGGAAAGCGCGGCAGCATTCGCAGCAAGGCTTTGTTTTGAAAGGCTTGCAACCCTTGCTCCACAATCCGGTTGGTCGATCGACACGGCGCCGCCCGCGCCTTTTGCTTGGAGACCGATCATGGCGACACTCTCATCGCCCCGCACTGCCGTGATTACCGGCGCCTCGAGCGGCATCGGCCGCGCCACCGCCGAGTTGTTCGCCGAGCGAGGCTGGCGGCTGGTCCTCGCCGCGCGGGGCGCCGAGGCATTGGAAGCGCTCGCAAGCGAACTGCGCGCCCGCGGCGCGGCGATCGAGGTCGTCCCGACCGAGATCGGCGACAACGCCGCGGTGCTGGCGCTCGCCGAGGCGGCGCAGGCATTTGGCGGCACCATCGACCTGTGGTTCGCCAATGTGGGCGTCGGCGCGGTCGGGCGGTTCGAGGAGGTGCCGATTGAGGCGCACGAACAGGTGCTGCGATCGAACCTGCTCGGCCATCTCTATGAGGCGCATGCCGTGCTGCCGATCTTCCAGCGCCAGGGGCGCGGCGTGTTCGTCAACATGATCTCGATGGTCGGCTTCGCCGCCGCGCCGCTGGCCGCCGCCTATTCGGCGAGCAAGTTCGGGCTGAAAGGCCTGTCCGAGGCATTGCGCGCGGAACAGGCGGCGTACCCGCACATCCATATCTGCGACGTCTATCCGGCGCTGGTCGACACCCCCGCGCTCGACCATCCCGCCAACTATACCGGCAAGGCGATCCATCCGCCGCTGCCGCTGGTCGATCCGCGACGGGTGGCGGCAGCGGTGGTGCGGCTCGCCGATCATCCGCGCGCCACCACCATCGTCGGTGCCCAGACCTGGCCCGCGCGGATCGGCCATGCGCTGGCGCCCACGCTCAGCCTCAAGATCATCGACCGCTGGTTCGAAGGCTATTTCACCCAGGCACGGCCGGCGGCGGTGACGTCGGGCAACCTGTTCCACCCGCCGGGTGACCGGCCCCGCATCGATGGTGGCTTCCGCAAGCCGGTGGCGCGGCGCCTGCCGCTGCTGCTGGCGGGGGGAACGTTGCTGGCGCTGGGAGGTGCGGCGCTGCTCCGGCGGCGCGCATCGCCCGCGGAACCAACCTAGGCTATGTGCGTCGCCTCGACGTTGAGAGAGGAACGATGATGACCACCAATCCGACGCGCGACCGTACCGAGACCGAACGCCACGCCCATCAAGTCGACGCCCAAGGCGCCCCGCCGCGCGACGGGCGCGTGGATGCGCTCGCCGGCGAAGATCCCGACGGCGTCCCGATGACCGGGGAGGAAGACCCCTTTGTCGAGGCGGAGCAACTGCCCGGCGAGACGGGCGACGACGCGGAAGCCGAGGCGCATCCGTCGTAACCGATCTCTAGCCCCTCTCCTCCTCGGAGGAGGGGTCGGGGTGGAGGGATTCCAGAACCTAGGTTAGTCTCGGTGAGACACCGCCCCACCCCAACCCCTCCCCTGAAGGGGAGGGGCTTACCGGAGCACCACATCCACCGCGTGGATCGCAACCCCCACCAGCCCCCCGACCACCGTCCCATTGATCCGGATATATTGCAGGTCCCGCCCCACCGCATTTTCTAGCCGCGACGTCACCGTCTGCGCATCCCAGCCGCGGATCGTGTCGGAGACCAGCCGGACGATGCCGTCGCCATAATCCGATGCCGCCCCCACCGCCGAACGCCGCACGAAGCGGTTGATCGTCCGCGCGAGCTTCCGGTCCGATTGCAGCGTGCCGCCGAACTGGCGCAGCGCCTCGCCCATCCGGCCGCCCAGCGCCCGTTCGGGATCGCGCGCCAGCCGCAGCATCGCCGCGCGGCTCTGCTCCCACAGTCCTTCCACCCAGCGCTGAAAACCTTCATTCTCCAACATCTCGAGCTTGAAGCTCTCCACCTTGGCCTGCAGTTCGGGATCGTGCTGCAGGCGGTGGGCGAGGCTCTCCAGCCCCTCCTCCACCTTGGCACGGACGGGATGTTCGGGGTTCTCCGCCATCTCGTCGATCAGCTTCTTCAGCCCTTCGATGATCTTGGTCGCCAGCGTCTCGTCGAGCCCGGTCCAGCGCATCACCGATCCGGCGCGGGCATGGACCATCTCGCGGATCAGATGCTCGTTCGCCTCCAGGATGCGCGCGGCGCCCCGGATCAACGAATCGAGCAGCGGCAAGTGCCGGCCATTGGCGATCGCCGCCGCCAGTGCCTGGCCGAACAGCGGCGCGACATCGATCGCGCGCAGCCGGGACGCGACGGCGCCCTTCACCATGCCGCCCAGCCGCTCCTGGTCGAGCGATTCCAGGATGTTCGCGGCCAGCCGCGACGCACCCGCGCCGATCCGGCCGGTGCCATGCGACGGCGCCGCCAGCCAGCGCCCCGCCGCGCCCGCCACGTCGAGCCGCTGCATCCGCCGCGCCACCACGCGCGGGATCAGGAAGTTGGCGCGGAGGAACTGGCCGAGCGTGTCGGCAATGCGATCCTTGTTGCGCGGGATGATCGCGGTGTGCGGGATCGGCAGATGGAGCGGATGGCGGAACAGCGCGGTCACCGCGAACCAGTCCGCCAGCCCGCCGACCATCGCTGCCTCGGCAAAGGCGCGGACGAAGGGGAGCGCGGGATGCAGCCCCTGGAAATGGCGCGCAGCAAGGAACAGCGCCGCCATCGCCAGCAGCAGCCCGGTCGCGACCATCCGCATCCGGCGCAGGCCGGCGGGCGGAGGGTCGCTGCGGAGTCGGGGGGTAAGGCTCATGACCGGTGCAACGCTGCGAAGGCCCCGCGCGCTCCGCTTAGCCTTCGCGATGCACCGCGAACGGGCCGTTTGCCTGGTTCACCGGCATCAGCTCCAGCGTGTTGACCGCGAAGTGCGGCGGCAGCGTCGCCACCCACAGCATCGTCTCGGCGATGTCCTCGGCGGTCATCGGATTGACGCCCGCATAGACCTTGTCCGAGGCATCCTGGCTGCCGGTGCGGACCAGGGTGAATTCGGTCTCGACCATGCCCGGCTCGATCGAGGTGACGCGCACACCGGTGCCGATCAGGTCGGCGCGCAGGTTGAGCGTGAACTGGCGGACGAACGCCTTTGTCGCGCCGTACACATTGCCGCCCGGATAGGGATAGGTGGCAGCCACCGAGGACAGGTTGATGATCCCGCCCTTGCGCGCCACCAACCCCGGCAGCAGCTTGTGGGTGATCGAGACCAGCGCGGTCACATTGGTGTCGATCATCGTGCGCCAGTTATCGAGCGACGCCGTCTGCGCCGGCTCCAGGCCCAGTGCGAGGCCGGCATTGTTGATCAGCAGGTCGATCTCGGAAAAGGATGCGGGCAGGCTGTCCAGCGCGGCGTCGCGCGCGGCTTCGTCACGGATGTCGAAGGCGAGGGTGTGGACACGCTCGCCGGCGCGTTTCTCCAGCCGATCGGCGCGGCGACCGGTCGCCACGACGTGCCAGCCGGCATCGGCAAAGGCGCGGACCGAAGCTTCGCCGATCCCGGCGGTGGCGCCGGTGATGAGTACGGTAGGCATGGCAACTCCTGCATGACGTTTCGTCCGTCTATACGCGCACGCAGGCGGTTTGGATCAGCTTTTTGCGAGGGGCGCGGCGAGCACGCCCTGGCCGAGGGCGAAGGACCAGGCGCGCGGAACCCCGCCCATGGTCGTACAGTTTCGATCCCTAGCAACGGAGTATATGGCATGGCGACGCAGCAGCTGGAAATCGACGACACCACCCTGTTCGACAATCTCGACGATCGCCAGCTCGAGTTCGGCGGCCAAGTCGACGGCGAGGCGTATCAGTTCGCGGTGCAGTACAGCGTGCTCGAAGCGCTGAGTGGCAGCCAGCCCGACGGCGATGCCGAGGAGCGCTTCCGCCGCTACCGCGACCCGATCGCGCAAGCCGCCCTCGCCGCGCTCGCCAACGGCCCCGACCGCCCGATCATCGTGATCAGCGAAAGCGACCTCGACCGCGAGGTCCGCGCATGACCGAAGCACGCTGGGGCGACGACGCCAAGAACCCGCCGATCGACTGGACGATGAGCGCGGCGCTGGAGAATGTCGTGCGCGGCGGCGGCGACATCGCCGAGGTCACCAATCTGGGCGACGCGGTGCGCGCATGGCGCGACCTCGACTCCGACCACCGCGCGCATGCCGTGCTGATCCTGGACCATCCGGTGCACATCGACGGCGCGGCAGTGAATCGCTTCGAAGGCGAAGGCATCGCGGCGCTCGCGGAGCGCCTTGCCGATTAGGTCGGGCGGTAATCGCCGTTCGTTTTCAGCAACGACCGAAAGCGGTTGCGACCTGCCTCGCCGCAGTCGCTTCCGCCTGTCAAAGTTTAGGAAGTTTAGGCCTGCGCGCTTTCGGCTGGTGCCGCAGCAGGCTGCAGCGGATGCAAAGTTTAGGAAGTTTAGGCGCGCGCGAATTGCGGGCCCCTACCCGAGGGCCAATCGCGCCGCTTCACGCGCGCAACAACAATGTCGGACGGTATAAAGAGCGGCCGCCTCAAGTCGGCAAGAGCCGAACATATAGTGAACGGAGAGGTGGATGCAAGAAGACAGCCTTTGCGCCCAGAGAGGGCCGGGATCGCCGCTGACGTCCGTCGGTGAATTGCGGACGTTCCTGTTTAGCGTAACAAGCTGAATTAGCGCGATTGGGCAACTGGGTTTGAAACAGAAGGCTATTCTTGCATGCTTGTTCCGGCGATTCTCTTAGCCGCCTTGTGCATCTCGGCAGACACCAAGGTCGCGAGCGTGCTCGCTCGTTGGTGTAGCGCTGTGAAGGAGGCTGAAAGTCGTGCGCCGGCTGCCACAGCGACCTTGGGAGAGAAGGTGCTTCACCTCATCCGTATGGACGAGGTAACACGGCAGAACCTCTGGCTGATGGACGACCCTTCGCTAGACGTGAGCAGAGGCGCATCGTCGGGGAAGCAATTGGGCGAGATCTTATCCGGATCGACGAGCGCAATACAGCGGAACTAAAAAGGTTTCTCCCGGCCTCTGGTTGGTTCTGAAACACTGGGGACGGAAAGCAGATCACACATGGAGCTTGGCTGATCGCTCAGCATTCTCCTCAAGATGATTTCAGGGAATATGCTCTTGGCAAAATGGCAACACTGTTAAAGTCTGCTGAGGTAGACGCCAAAGATTATGCTCTAATGGTTGACCGGGTGCGAGTGCACAAAGGCCTGCCACAGATATATGGCAGCCAAGCTAGGTGCTTAGACGGCCATACCGCGTTATACCCCTTGCTGAAGCAAGAGGCGGCGAATCATGAGCGTGACTCGATCGGCTGGGCGCAGACTCTAGAAGAGACCAAAGGCGATCTTGAGATCGGGAAGCCATGCACATGATAGGTGTGTATGCATCCCGCCGTGATAGGGTTCCGAAAATTCGCTGAGCGTCCGCTATTGTGCGTGAACAGCCAGCCGGGTTCAGGATAGATCCCCGACGATCCACAACATCATGGCGCTGCCGGAAAGGATGCAAGGAGACAATCGAAGATCGGAACCGACGTCGAATGCCCCCTCGCTGGTACGGTACCCCTCGCCGGTCGCCCGCCGATCAAAACGCTCAGACGTCGAGATTCGCCACGCTGAGCGCATTCTCCTGGATGAAGTCGCGGCGCGGTTCGACCACGTCGCCCATCAGCTGGGTGAAGATCGCGTCGGCCACGTCGGCCTGGTCGATCGCCACCTGCAGCATCGAACGGTTCTGCGGGTCGAGCGTGGTCTCCCACAGCTGCTCCGCGTTCATCTCGCCGAGGCCCTTGTAGCGCTGGATCGCCAGGCCCTTGCGGCCGAAGGCTAGGATCGCGTCGAGCAGCTGCGACGGGCGCGACACCAGGCTCTCGCCCTTGCCGACCGCGACCGGCGCCTCTTCCTCCGGCACCGGCGCGTCGATATCGGTCGCCAGGCCCTTGTTGGAGACGAGTTTCGACGGCGTGAGATACGCCGCCGCCTGCTCACTGGCCAGCGTGTGCAGCTTGCGTGCCTCCGCCGAGACGAGGAAGTTCGCCTCGACGATGTGGTGGTCGGTCACGCCGCGCCACAGCCGCTCGAAATGATAGCCGCCATCCTCGGTGATGCGCGCGCTCCACCGGGCTTCGGTATCGGCGGCGTCGAGCCGGTGGACGACCGTCTTCAGCTCCTCGGCATGGCGCTCGCGGCTCACCGAGGGATCGAGCGCGCCGCCCAGCGCCAGCGATTCGATGATCATCGGATCGTAGCGGCGCGGCACGTAGCGCATGAGGGTACGCATGCGGCGGGCATGCTCGACCAGCGTGCGCAGGTCTTCGCCGGAGCGCTGGCTGCCATTGGTGTCGAGCACCGTGCCGCCCACGCCCGCATCGACCAGATACTGGTCGAGCGCCGCATCGTCCTTCAGATACACCTCGGAGCGGCCCTTGGTCGCCTTATACAGCGGCGGCTGGGCGATATAGAGGTGCCCGTTGGTGATGATCTCGGGCATCTGGCGGTAGAAGAAGGTGAGCAGCAGCGTGCGGATGTGCGCGCCGTCCACGTCGGCGTCGGTCATGATGACGATCTTGTGGTAGCGCAGCTTCTCGATGTTGAAATCGTCGCGGATGCCGGTGCCGAGCGCGGTGATGATCGTGCCGATTTCGCGGCTGGCGAGCATCCGGTCGAAGCGCGCGCGCTCGACGTTGAGGATCTTGCCGCGCAGCGGCAGGATCGCCTGGAAGTGGCGGTCGCGGCCCTGCTTGGCCGAACCGCCGGCCGAGTCACCCTCGACGAAGAAGAGTTCGGACTTGGCCGGATCGCGCTCCTGGCAGTCGGCGAGCTTGCCGGGAAGGGACGCGATGTCCATCACGCCCTTGCGGCGAGTGAGCTCGCGGGCGCGCTTGGCGGCCTCGCGCGCGGCGGCGGCGTCGATCACCTTCTGGATGATCTGCTTCGCGACGGCGGGATTCTCTTCCAGCCACTCGGCCAGCTTGTCGGCCATAAGGCTTTCGAGCGGCTGGCGGACTTCGGAGGAGACCAGCTTGTCCTTGGTCTGGCTGCTGAACTTGGGGTCCGGCAGCTTGACCGAGACGATCGCGGTCAGCCCCTCGCGCATGTCGTCGCCGGTGAGGGAGACCTTCTCCTTCTTCAGCATCCCCGACTTGTCGGCATAGCTGTTGAGCGTGCGGGTCAGCGCCGCGCGGAAGGCCGCGAGGTGGGTGCCGCCGTCACGCTGCGGGATGTTGTTGGTGAAGCAGAGGACGTTTTCGTAATAGCTGTCGTTCCACTCCAGCGCGACGTCGATCGTCACGTCGTCGCGGGTGCCGCTGATCGCCACCGGATCGGGCATCAGCGCGACCTTGTTGCGATCGAGATACTTCACGAACGCGGCGATGCCGCCCTCGTAGAACAGCTCGATTTCCTTCACTTCCTCGTGCCGCGCGTCGCGAAGGAACAGCCGCACGCCCGAATTGAGGAAGGCGAGCTCGCGGTAGCGATGCTCGAGCTTCTCGAAATCATACTCGGTGATCTTGAACGTGTCGGGGCTGGCGAGGAAGGTCACGCGCGTGCCCTTCTTGCCGTTCGCCGGGCCGATCACCTTCAAGGGCGCCTCGGCGTCGCCGTGACGGAAACGCATGTAATGCTCTTCGCCGTCGCGCCAGATGTTGAGATCGAGCCACTCGCTGAGCGCGTTCACGACCGACACGCCCACGCCGTGCAGACCGCCCGAAACCTTGTAGGCGTTCGAATCCGAGGTGTTCTCGAACTTGCCGCCCGCATGGAGCTGGGTCATGATCACTTCGGCGGCGGACACGCCCTCTTCCGAGTGGATGCCGGTCGGGATGCCGCGGCCATTATCCTCGACCGACACCGATCCGTCGGCGTTGAGCGTGATCAGGATCAGGTCGCAGTGGCCGGCCAGCGCCTCGTCGATTGCGTTGTCGGAAACCTCGAACACCATGTGGTGGAGGCCCGAACCATCGTCGGTGTCGCCGATATACATGCCGGGGCGCTTGCGGACCGCGTCGAGACCCTTGAGAACCTTGATGGAATCTGCGCCGTACTCGTTCGCGTTGGGATCGTTCGTCTTCGGAGTGTCTGCCATGCCGAGGATATAGGGATTCGAGGGGCCAAACGAAAGCAAAATGGACGGGCGGGCGCCTCGCAATCGGGGGCGGCGATCCCATATCGACCGCCATGGCGCTCGGCAGCTGGCTCACCCCCGATCCTTGCGGGATCTACCTTCCTGCAGCGGATGCGTGGATCGACCCGTCCAAGCCGGTCGCGCGGGCGATCATCACCCATGGCCATGCCGATCACGCGCGCGGCGGGCATGGCGAGGTGTGGGCGACGCCGGGCACGCTGGCGATCATGGCGGCGCGCTACGGGCCGCAGAACGGGCGGCCGGTCGACTATGGCGACAGCATCACGCTTGGCCCGATCGAGGTGGGCTTCGTCCCCGCCGGGCATGTGCTGGGGTCCGCGCAGGTCGTGCTCGATCATGCCGGCGAGCGCATCGTCGTCTCGGGCGATTACAAGCGCCGCCCCGATCCCACCTGCACGCCTTTCCAGCCGGTGAAGTGCGACGTGTTCATCACCGAAGCCACGTTCGGCCTGCCGGTGTTCCGCCACCCCGAGACCACCGACGAGATCGACAAGCTGCTGTCCGCGTTGCGCACCGAACCCGAGCGCTGCGTGCTGGTCGGCGCCTATGCGCTCGGCAAGGCGCAGCGAGTGATCGCCGAGCTGCGCGCGATGGGATTCGACGATCCGATTTACCTTCACGGCGCGCTCCAGGCGCTGTGCGACCTCTATGTGGAGCATGGCGTGGCGCTGGGGGAGCTGCGTCCGGCCACCGGGGTCGCGAAGAAGGAGCTGGAGGGGCGGATCATCCTCTGCCCGCCGGGCGCACTCAACGATCGCTGGTCGCGGCGGCTGCCCGATCCGATCACCGCGATGGCGAGCGGCTGGATGCGGGTGCGCCAGCGCGCCCGGCAGCGCAACGTCGAGCTGCCGCTGATCCTCTCCGACCATGCCGATTGGGATGAATTGACGCGTACGATCGAGGAACTGGCCCCGCGCGAGGTGTGGGTGACACATGGCCGCGAGGATGCGCTGGTACATTGGTGCAGGCTCCGGCAGATACGCGCCCGTGCGCTCGATCTCGCCGGGTTCGAGGACGAAGACGATTGAAGGAGTTTTGGTGATGGCGAAGGGCAAGACCTGGGCCTGGGTAGGCGGGCTGCTGGGCGGCGCGGTGGTCGCGGGTGCGGCGGCCTATTACGCGTTCGAGAAGGCAAGCGAGCAGCCGCCCTTCACGCTGGTGGAAAAGGACGGCGCCTTCGAGATCCGCGATTATCCCGAGCTGGTGGTGGCGGAAACCCGCGCGATCGGCACCCGCGAGGCGGCGCTGAACGCGGGCTTCTCGCGTCTCGCCGACTATATCTTCGCCAAGCGCCGCGGCGACAATGGCGGCAGCGGCGGCGAGAAGATTGCGATGACCGCGCCGGTGCTCAGCACCAAGCAGGACGCCAGCTGGCGGACGCAGTTCGTGATGCCGTCGAAGTTCACGCTCGCGACGCTGCCCAAGCCTTCCGACAATGTCGATCTGGCCACCCGCCCGGCACGGCGCGTGGCGGTGCTGCGCTTCGCGGGCTCGCCCGACGATGCGGCGCTGGAGAAGCGCGAGGCGGAGCTGCGCAGCTGGCTTGCAGCGAAGGGGATCAATGGCGGCGCGGTGGAATATGCTTTCTACAACTCGCCCTTCATCCCCGGCCCCCTGCGCCGCAACGAAGTGCTGATCGCGCTGTAATCAGACCGACATTGTCGCTCTGCGCTCCCCTCCCGCAAGCGGGAGGGGCTGGTCGCGCGTCCCACCGGCACGGCGAGAGCCTCCACGTCATCCCCTCCCCTAGCCGCTCCCGCAAGCGGGAGGGGAACACGTGCTCTGGCGTCTGGCTGTCCAACAAGCGCCGCGATCTTCTCCTAGCGGTATCCCCATGACGATTCGCCCGCTCCTTGCCGCCGCTACGGCCTTTGCTTCGTTCCTCGCCCCCGCCGCTGCCCAGGCCCAGGCGCGCGACCCGTTCGGCGAGTGCCTCCGTGCCCGCACCAGCCGCGCCGATCGCGACGTGCTGATCCGCTGGGTATTCGCCGCCGTCGCGCAGAGCGCCGCGGTGCGCGACATGGTCAAGGTGGACGAGGGCCGCCGCGTCCAGGCCAGCCAGCAGGCCGGTCAGCTGATCACTCGCCTCGTCACCCGCGACTGCCGCAACGAGGCCATGGAACGGATGAAGCGCGATCCCGGCGCGCTGCAGAACAGCTTCACCGCGCTTGGCCGCGTCGCGCTGATGGACTTGGCGCAGGACCCCAATGTCGTCGGCACGCTGGCAGGCGTGCTGCAATATACCGACATGGGCAGCATCACGATGATGCTGATGGAAGGCGGCCTGCGCCCCGGCGGCTGAGCGCGCTCAGCGCTCGAAGCGGACCCGCGCGACCACCGGATAATGGTCGCTCGGGTAGACCTCGCCGCGATGCGTATCGATCGCCGCAATCCGCTCGACGGTGAAGCCGCGCGTCAGGATCCAGTCGATGCGACGGTCGCCTTTGCCGGTGAAGCCGTGGAAGGTGAAGTCGGGGCCCTGATGGTCCGGCCGCGAAGCCCAGGCATCGGCCAAAGTCCTGGTGAGTACCGCATGGGCGGGCTTGTCGGCGGTGGTATTGAAGTCGCCGGTGACGAGCACCGGCAGATCCTTCGGCCCTGCCGCGATGCGATCGGACAGCAGCTGGGCGCCCCGCGTGCGCGCGTCCTCGTCCTCGTCGCGATAGGGGAAATGCGTGTCGTAGAGGCGGAACCGGCGGCCGTCGCGCGTCTCGAAGGTCGCCCAGTTGACCATGCGGGGCAGCGGATGCCCCCAGCTGATGCTGGCCGGCACCTCGGGCGTGTCGGACAGCCAAAACTGGCCCTGCTCGACGATCTTCAGCCGATCGTGCCGGTAGAAGATGCCCATATGCTCGTTGGCATGGCCGCCATAGCGATCGGTGCCGAACCACCTATACTCCGGCAGCGCCTTGACGATATCGTCGCCCTGGCGCTGGAACAACTCCTGCGTGCCGATCAGGTCGGGGTCGGCCGCGCGGATCGTCGCGAAGGTGAGGTCGCGGCGCTTTTCCCACAGGTTCGCGCCGTCGCCGTCGCTCGGCATGCGGATGTTGAGGCTCATCACCGTCAGTTCGGGCGCGCCCTGCGCCAGCGCCGGCACACACGCCAGCATCGCGGCAAGCGCCGCCACCAAACCCCAAAAACGCAACATCAACCCGCTCCTTCGAGTGCCTTTTGGCGCCGGCGTTGCACCGAGCTGCCAATGCCCATCGCCTCGCGATATTTCGCGACCGTGCGGCGGGCGATATCGAAGCCCTTCGCATTGAGCATTTCCACGAGCGTATCGTCCGAAAGAATTTTCTTCGGGTCCTCGGCAGCGATCAGCGTACGAATCGCGCTCTTCACCGCCTCGGCCGACACCGCCTCGCCGCCGTCGGCTGACTGGATCGCGCTGGTGAAGAAGTATTTCAGTTCGAACAGACCGCGCGCGCAGCTGAGATATTTGTTGCTAGTCACCCGGCTGACCGTCGATTCGTGCATCTCGATCGCGTCGGCGACCTGGCGCAGCGTCAGCGGGCGAAGGTGCGCGACGCCCTTGAGGAAGAAGCCTTCCTGCTGCTTCACGATCTCGCTCGCCACCTTAATGATCGTGCGCTGGCGCTGGTCGAGCGCCTTGACCAACCAGTTGGCGCTTGCGAGCATGTCGGTGAGCCAGGCCTTGCTCGCCTTGTCCTGCTTGCCCCCCGAGACCTCGGCATAATAGGCGCGGTTGACCAGCAGCCGCGGCAGCGTCGCCGCGTTGATCTCCACCGCCCAGCCGGCGCCGCGCCGCGCGACGAAGATGTCCGGGGTCACCGCCGGCACCGGATCGCCGCCATAGCGGCAGCCGGGCTTGGGATCGTAATTGCGCAGCTCGCGGATCATGTCGGCGAGATCCTCGTCGTCGACATTGCAGATCCGCCGCAGCCGGCCGAGATCGCCGCGCGCGACGAGCTCGAGATTCTCGATCAGCCGCGCCATGCAAGGATCGTAGCGATCCGCCTCCTTGGCCTGGAGCGCAAGGCATTCGGCAAGGTCGCGCGCGCCGACGCCGGTGGGATCGAAGGTCTGGATCACGCCCAACACCGCCTCGACTCGCGCGAGCGGCACGCCCAGCCGCTCTGCGATCTCGCGCAGCGGCACGGTTAGGTAGCCGCACTCGTCGATCTGGTCGATCAGGTGCTGGGCGATGAACAGGTCCGGGCCCGAGACGCTGGAGCCCGCCTGCGCCAGCAGATGGTCCGCTAGGCTGAGGTCGCTGCTGCCGAGACTGTCGAGATCGGGTCCGTCCTCCGATCCGCCGCCGCTCACGCCATTGATGCCGAGCCCGCCGTCCAGCCCGCCGATCGAATCGCTCGCCGAATCATGGTGGAAGGCTTCGACCGCGAGGTCGACATCGAGCGCCGCCTCCCCGCTTGCCTCACCGCCGCCGAGGATCAGCTCGCTGGCATCGGCCGGGCCGTCACGCGGCTCGAACGCGTCGCTGCTTTCGGCGGGCTCCGACGCGCCGCCATCGTCGCCGCCCTGCGAATCGAGCAAGGGATTGCGCTCGACTTCCTCGGCGATGAAGGTCTCGATCTCGAGGTTGGACAGCGCCAGCAGCTTGATCGCCTGCTGGAGCTGCGGCGTCATCACCAGCGATTGCGACTGGCGCAGATCGAGGCGTGGCGCGAGACTCATCGCATCAGAGCGAGAAGCTCTCGCCGAGATAGAGGCGGCGGACATTCTCGTCGCGCACCAGATCGTCGGGCGAGCCGGCGAACAGCACGCGGCCGTCATAGATGATATAGCCGCGATCGACGATTTCGAGCGTCTCGCGGACATTATGGTCGGTGATCAGCACGCCGATGCCGCGCTGCTTGAGCTGCTTCACCAGATCGCGAATGTCGCTGATCGAAATGGGATCGATGCCCGCGAACGGCTCGTCGAGCAGGATGATCGTCGGATTCGCCGCCAGCGCGCGGGCGATTTCCGCACGGCGCCGCTCGCCGCCCGAGAGCGCCATCGCGGGCGAGGCGCGCAGCCGGGTGAGGCCGAACTCGTCGAGCAGTTCCTCGAGCCGCGCCTTGCGCGCGTCGCGATCGGGTTCGGCGAGTTCGAGCACCGCGGCAATGTTCTTCTCGACGCTGAGGCCGCGAAAGATCGAGGTTTCCTGCGGCAGATAGCCGAGGCCGAGGATCGCGCGACGGTACATCGGCAAACGCGTGATGTCCTCGCCGTCGAGCATGATGCGGCCGCTGTCGGGCTTCACCAGCCCCATCACCGAATAGAAGCAGGTTGTCTTGCCCGCGCCGTTCGGCCCGAGCAGACCCACCACTTCGCCGCGCCCCACCGAGACCGATACGTCGGTCAGCACGGTGCGCTTGTCGTAGGACTTGGCGATTGAAACCACCGCCAGCCCGCGATCGGGCAGCGGCACGGGATCCGGGGCGGAGCTTTCGGGGGCGGCGATGGCGACGTCGGTCATGACGGCTCCTGCAAGATGAACGCTGTGTTGGTCCCCGCCAAGCGCGTGGCTGCTTGGCAAGGTTCCTGCATGATAACGCGCACGAAGGGAAGACAGAGCACGGCGTACCGTGGCATTGCCCCGTCTTACTGCTTCGACGCGTCGCGATTGGGAACGGAGAAGCGGCCGGTCACGCGACCACCCGAATTCTGCGTCGTCGGGCCCGCCGGCGCGCCGCCGAAGGTCGCCCGGCTGGTGTCGAGGTTGATCGTCAGCCGCGGGCCTGCCGCGTTGGCGACGTTGGAGCCGGCCTGCTGCAGCGTGACGTTGCCGATCATCGTGATGATCCGCCGATCGACATCATACACTGCATAGCTGGAGCGCGCGGTCTGGTTCGGCCGCTGCACCGTCACGCCCCCGGTGGCGTCGAGGCGCGAGGCCTGGGGCGAGCCGTTGAGCGCGCTGCCGCTATACGCCACGGTCACCCGGGCCGCACGCAGCGTCATGTCCGACTGCTTGATGACGACGCCGCCGCTCAGGATCGCACGGTTTGCCTTGTCGTCGAGCTGGATGTTGCGCGCATCGAAATCGATCGGCGCGTTCGAATTGTGCCTGGCCTGCGCGAAGGCTGGCACGGCGGCGAGCAGCAACGGCAGCCCAAGGGTGAGCGAAGCGAGAGCGCGGGTCATCAGGGCCTCCTTGCCGGCTTCGGCGTCATCCGCAAGTGCGCATTGCCTTCGAGCGAGATCAGCCTTTTGTCGAGATCGGCGCGCAGGCGATCGGCGCGGAACGTGCCGGTGGGCGTGTTGCCCGTCACCGCGCCGCCGCTTTGCAGCTGCCGCGTCCGCAGATCGACCGTCGCATCGTTGGTATTGAGGACATAGCCGTCGCTCGTCTGAAACCGAATCGGCCCGTCGATCAGCATCTGGTCGGTGTTGAGGAGATAGCGCCCCTTGTTGGCGACCAGCGTCGCGGGGCCATCCGTCAGGTTCAATCGCGCGCTCAGCGCATTCAGCTGCACCACCGGCTCGGCCGAGCTCTTCTGCACCGCCGAACCGGCGCGCAGCTCGAACTGACGCCCCTTGGTGTCCTCGCCGCGATAGTCGGCCGCCGCCGTCAGCAGCCGCTGCGGCGACATCGCCACCTTCTTTTTGTCGAGCACGAAGCTGACGTCGCCGCCCATGAACAGCGGCGCGCTGATCAGAAACGCGGCCAGCGCGCCGATCAGGATCGGCAACAACACCAGCGCGATGCGCACGGCACGATCGTGACTGCTCCCGGGATGAGCCCAGGCGCGGTTCTGCGTGGTCAATCGGGCGGCGATCTCAGACATAAGCTCCCTTGTGGGGACCCGAAACGACCGAGACAACCACTTGATCCGTGCGATCGCGCAGGGTCACGCCGTCACGCATGGGCGAAGATATCCACCTCGGGCCAGCCGGCGATGTCGAGCTCGGCACGCCAAGGCAGGAAATCGAAACAGGCCTGCGCCATTTCGACGCGCCCTTCCCGCTCGAGTCGCTTGTCCAGCTCCACCTTCATCGCATGGAGGAAGCGCACATCGGAGGCGGCATAGTCGCGCTGCGCGTCGGACAGATCCGGCCCGCCCCAGTCGGACGATTGCTGCTGCTTCGAGATTTCCGCGCCGACCAACTCGCGCGCCAGATCCTTCAGCCCATGGCGATCGGTGTAGGTGCGCACCAGCCGCGAGGCGATCTTGGTGCAGTAGACCGGCCCGGCGGTGACGCCGAGATAGAAGCGAATCGCCGCCAGATCGAACCGCGCGAAGTGATAGAGCTTGAGTCGCAAAGGATCGGCGAGCACCGCCCGCAGATTCGGCGCAGCATAGTTGGACTGCGGCCCGAATCGTACGAGATGCTCGTCGCCCGAGCCGTCCGACAGCTGCACCAGGCACAGGCGGTCACGCGGGGTGATAAGGCCCATCGTCTCGGTATCGACGGCGATGGCGGCGCCGGGCGCGAACACGCCCTCCGGCAGATCTTCTTCGTGGAAATGGACGGTCATGGCGTTCGCGTAGCGGGGTTGGCGCCGCACCTCAATGCTTTGCCGCGCCCCGCACGACGTTGCATTTGGCGATTCGCGGGATAGAGCGCGGCGCCGGGCCGACGCCCTCCGCCCCCGCTGGTCGCGAAAATGGCACGTTTCGCATGCCGTACAAGCGCCTACCGTGACATGGCGGACACTTTCCTGCCGCAAAGCAGCCATGTGCGCGATTTTCGTTCGCGCACCCGATTTTTTTGGGGTATGACCTGCAGTGTGGCACTGCGTTAGTGCCGTAAGACCTGCGTTTTTCGTCCGGCGCTCGGTTTTGATTGGTAGTTTGAGGGCGAACCGGGAAGACGAACAGGGCATGAGTTTCGATAGAGGACGTCGCGGCGAGCGCGGTGGGCGCGGCAGAGACAAGCGCGATGGTTTCGGCGACGATAACTTCGGCGGCGGCAGCAGCTTCGGCGGCGGCGGGTTCGAAGATCGCGGCGGCTTCGGTGGCGGCAATCGCGGCGGCTTCGGCGGCGGCGGTGGCGGCGGCTTCCGCAGCGGTGGCGGCTTCGGCGGCGGCGGCGGTGGTGGCGGCTTCGGCGGCGGCGGCGGCGGCGGTTTCCGTGGCGGCGGCGGCGGCGGTGGCGGCATGCCCCCCCAGGTGATCGGCGAAGGCACCGGCGTGGTGAAGTTCTTCAACGCGCAGAAGGGCTTTGGCTTCATCGTTCGCGATGACGGCGGCGAAGACGTGTTCGTGCACATCTCGGCCGTCGAGCAGGCGGGCCTGACCGCGCTTGCAGAAGGCCAGCCGCTCGGCTTCACGCTTGTCGATCGCGGTGGCCGCATCTCGGCGACCACGCTGAAGATCGATGGCGAGCCGATGGCAGTCACCGAGCGCGCTCCGCGCGACGATGCACAGGGTGGTGGCGGCTTCGGCGGCGATCGCGGTGCACCGCGTGGCGGCCCGCAGCGCCAGCTGACCGGCGAGAAGGCGACCGGCACGGTCAAGTTCTTCAACGCGATGAAGGGCTTCGGCTTCATCCAGCGCGATGACGGACAGCCCGATGCGTTCGTGCACATCTCGGCCGTCGAGCGCGCCGGCATGCCGACGCTCAACGAAGGCGACCGGCTCGAGTTCGAGCTCGAGGTCGATCGTCGCGGCAAGTACGCGGCGGTGAACCTTTCGCCGCAGCAGTAACCTTCGGGTTATTGACGGATAGGAGAGGCCGGGCGGCAACGTCCGGCCTTTTCCTTTTGGGCTCGCAGCGGGCGGAGAGAATCCGATGCAGATCGCCGTACTTACCTTTGAGGGCTTCAACGAGCTGGACAGCTTCGTCGCCGCCGCGATCCTCAACCGGATGCGCGCACAGGGCTGGGCGGCGCATATCACCTCCCCGACGGACGAAGTCACCTCGCTCAACGGCGTGACGATCCGCCGCCAACGCCCGCTTTCCTTCGCCGCGGAGGCCGATGCCGTGATCCTCGGCAGCGGCAGCAAGACGCGCGAGATCGCGGCAGACGCGGATATGCTCGCGCAGATCCGGCTCGACCCGGCACGCCAGCTGATCGGCGCGCAATGCTCGGGCACGCTCTTGCTGGCGAAGCTCGGCCTGATCGGCACCCTCCCCGCCTGCACCGACCTCACCACCAAGCCCTGGGTTATCGAAGCGGGCGTCGAGGTGCTCGACGCGCCGTTCGTCGCGCATGGCAATGTCGCGACGGCAGGCGGTTGCCTGGCCTCGCAATATCTCGCCGCCTGGCTGCTCGCGCGCGGCGGCACGCTGTCGGCGACCCGCGAGGCGATCCGTTATGTCGCGCCGGTCGGCGAAAAGGAGGCGACGGTCGCGCGCGTGATCGGCGTCATCTCGCCGTTTCTGGCCGAGGCGGCGGCGGCCGCCTGATCGGCCTCTCAGCGGAAGAAATAGCCGGCCACCCGCCAGCCACCGGCTTCGCGGACGAGAATGGCCGTCTCAATCGGGCCGCTGCGCTGCGCGAAGCTGGTCTGGAACTTCAGTATCTCACAGTCGCCGTCGGGCGCGCCCGGCATCGACTTGCTCTTCAGCACCGAGTCGAACGCTTGCGAGACCACCGCCCCAAGCGGCTGGCGGACCGGCATTAGGATCTCGGCTCAGCGGGCATCGGAGACCTTCCCGCGGAACATGGCGGCCGCGGCTCGCCGGCTTTCATGTCACTTGCCCAGGTCGACCCGCGCCACCCAGGCTTCTGCCGCCGAGGCTCGCGGGCGTGCTTTGGGCGGCGGTTGCAGCGGCAGGCGGGGACACCGGGGCGTGCAGCGTGGCAACGGCAAGGGCGGCGATGAACAGCGACATGATGAACATTCTTCCACCGAGCCAGGCGAGCCGGTGCGATCGTCGCGGCCGGACGTCTGGCAGATCGGAAGAGGCCATGGATGCGCTGGCCGCCGAAACCCCCAACGGCACGTACCCAAGCTTTGGGGGTCCGCGGCGTCGCTTTCGGCCAACCGGCGCGCGGCCTCGCGGCTGCTCGCCACGCCCAGCTTCCGCCGCGCATCGCGCAATCGCTCGTTGACGGTGTGCACCGACAGGCCAAGTTCGCGCGCGATCAACTTGGCGTCATGCCCGGCGAGCAACAGCCGCAGCGTCGTCTTCTCGCCCTTGGTCAGCGCATTGTCGTCGCGCTGGCGCGGCGATGCGTTTCCCATGCCCGCTTGTACGAAGCTGCACAGGGGCCCGCATCCCCCGGACGGCCCCACGAAATGTGTCCCCTCAGGTCACCATTCGGCGCAGGCCCGCAATGGTGTCTGCCTCGGCGACGGGCTTGTCGGTGCGGATGCGGGCGATTCGGGGGAAGCGCATCGCCAGCCCTGATTTGTGCCGCTTTGATTCGTGGATCGAATCGAACGCCACTTCCAGCACCAATGACTTGTCCGTTTCGCGCACCGGGCCGAAGCGGTTGACGGTGTGGGTGCGCACATGCCGATCGAGCCATTTCAGCTCCTCGTCGGTGAAACCGAAATAGGCCTTGCCGACGGGGAGCAGTTCGCCGCTTTCGGTCCAGGCGCCGAAGGTGAAATCGGAATAAAAGCTGCTGCGCTTGCCCGAGCCGCGCTGCGCGTACATCAGCACGCAATCGGCAGTAAGCGGATCGCGCTTCCATTTGTACCACAGCCCGACCCGGCGCCCGGTGACATAGGGCGAGTCGCGGCGCTTGAGCATGACACCCTCGATCGCCGCATCGCGCGCCCCGGCACGAATTTCCTCGAGCGCGGCGAAATCGGCCGCATCGATCACGGCGGAGAGGTCGAAGCGTTCGGGATCCAGGCCGGGAACGAAAGCCTCCAGCCGGGCGCGCCGCGCGTGCCACGGCAGCTCGCGCACGTCCTCGCTACCGTCGAACAGGATGTCGTACAGGCGGACAAAGGCCGGGAACTCGGCCAGCGTCTTGGCCGCGACGACCTTGCGCCCCAGCCGCTGCTGGAGCGCGTTGAAGCTGCCCGCCTCACCGCCCTGCGCCTCGCCGCGCACCAGCAGCTCGCCGTCGAGCACGCCCGGTGTGACGAACGCCGCCGCCACTTCGGGGAAGCTGCGGGTGATGTCATCGCCGGCGCGGCTGTAGAGCCGGGTCTCGCCGCCGGCGTGAACGAGCTGGACACGGATACCGTCCCATTTCCATTCTGCAGCATAGTCCGCGAGACTGACCTGCGTTCCCTCCAGCGGGTGCGCGAGCATGAACGGTCGGAACACCGGCACGTCCTCGGCGCGCGGCTGTTCGGCGCGGCCCTCGGCCCAATCAAACAGCACGGCATAGGGCGGGTGCAGTCCGTGCCACACTTCCTCCACCGCATCGACGTCGAGCCCGAAGGTCTGGGCGAGCGCGGTCTTGGCCAGGCGTGCGGAAATGCCGACGCGCAGCGCACCGGTCGCCAGCTTGAGCAGCGCATAGCGCTCATCGGATTCGAGCCGGTCGAGCATCGCCGCCAGCACCGCAGGCGCGTCGGAGCGCGAAAGCGCGCCCAACGTCGACACCACCTGCGAAAGGGTGAGCGGCGCGCTCTCGGGCGGCGGCACATGCGGCTCGGGCCACAGCAACGCGATCGTCTCGGCCGAGTCGCCGACGAAATCGCGGCTCATGCCGTACAGCACGGGGTCGACCCGCGCTTCGATCATCGCGCGGAGCAGTGCCGGCTTCACCGCCGGCAGATCGAGCGCCCCGGTCAGCGCCGCCATTGCCCATCCGCGATCGGGATCGGGCGTCGCGCGCAGATAGTCGCCGATCAGGCGGAGCTTGGCATTGCGCGAGCGGGTGTAGATCAGCCGGTCGAGCAGGTCGGCAAAAACGCGCATACGATCGTAGATGGGGTCTGCCCACCCCTCCCGCTAGAGTGCGCCTCGGCACGGCTGAATCCTTCGCATGCGCAGCAAAGAATGGTTCGACCATATCGGCCTTTGGCGTACGGAGAGGGGATGAAGCGTGTCCTCCTGTGCCTGCTCGTGCCGCTCCTGATCGCCGTCAGCGTGTTGGGGCTCGGCCTCTGGACGGCGATGCGCGATCCGGTCATGCGGCCATTGACCGTGCATATGCGCGATTGGCCCACCCATGCGCCGGCCATGCGCGTGGTGTTGATCAGCGACCTCCACGTCGCCGGGCCCGAGACGACTCCATCGCGGCTCGCGCGCATCATCGGCCAGGTCAATGCGCTCCGGCCGGACCTGGTGCTGATCGCAGGGGATGTAGAGCAGGACCGCCGGATAAGCACCCGAATCTATGACGCGGCGGAGGCGACTGCCCCGCTCGCGCGGCTGCGCGCGCGCTACGGCGTGATCGCGGTGCTGGGCAACCACGACTATACCGGTCACAACAAGACCGATCTGCCGCACTGGC
The DNA here is from genome assembly GCF_032114135.1 of Sphingomonas sp. Taxonomy (GTDB): domain Bacteria; phylum Pseudomonadota; class Alphaproteobacteria; order Sphingomonadales; family Sphingomonadaceae; genus Sphingomonas. The sequence continues at coordinate 136,681 of NZ_DAMCTA010000003.1, read as the reverse complement.
TCGAAAAGCGGGGCATCACTCTGCTGCGCAACGAGGCCGTCCGCCGCGGCGCATTGACGATCGCCGGGGCCGACGACCTGTACCATGGCAAATATCGAGAGCGACGCCTCGACCACGCGGCGCGCGCGCTGCCGGGGCCGACCGTGGTGCTGAGCCATACGCCGGATATCGCGCCGCTGCTCCCGCCGCGCTATGCGCTGGTGCTGGCCGGGCACACCCATTGCGGCCAGATCGTGCCGCCGCTGCTCGGTCCGATCACCGCCTCGTCCAATTACGGCCTGCGCTATGTCTGCGGCTTGATTCGCGAGCCCGGCCGCGATGTGCTGGTCACCGCAGGGATCGGCACGAGCGGCGTGCCGCTGCGGATCGCCGCGGTGCCCGATTTCTGGCTGCTGACCTTCGAGGGCAAGGCCCCTCGATGATTCGCAAAGCTGCCTTATTTCGCCCCTAGCTTGCCAGTCGGGCGCGCGTCGCGCCCGTCCAGAGAGGGCTTTTTCGGATGAAGTTTCTTGTCGCAGGCGCGATCGCCGCTGCCATGCTGAGCCCCGCCGTGATGGCACAGCAGACCCCCGCACCGGCCGCCGCCCCGGCAGCCGCAACCAAGTTCAGCCTCGATACGCCGATCGAGACGATCCTCGCCGACGAAAAGGCCAAGGCGGTGCTGGACACTGACATTCCGGGCCTGTCGTCGCATCCGGCGCTCGACCAGTTCAAGGCGATGAGCTTGCGCGCGGTGCAGCCCTTTTCGCAGGGCGCGCTGACCGACGAGATGTTGAAGAAGGTCGAAACCGACCTCGCCGCCCTCAAATAAGCGCAGAAAGGCCGGCGCGTGCCCGCAGCGCGCGCCGGCCCGTTTCCGGCTCAACCCTTGCGGCTGGCCTCGAACAGGAACCAGGCACGCTCTTCGGCCTGGTCGGTCCATTCGTCGACGATGCCGCTGGTGGCGTTGTCCTTGGCCTCTTCGGCCGCTTCCTTCACCGCGCGGAAGCTCTCGACCAGCTTCAGATTGTCGTCGCGCAGTTCGGCGAGCATGTCGCCGGGTGCGACGAACTCGGCGTCATTGTCCGAGAGCGTCTGGCGGCGCGCGATGTCGCCGATCGAGCGCAGCGTGGTGTTGCCGGTCTTGCGGACGCGCTCGGCGATCGCATCCGTCACGCCCAGGATCTGCGCGGCCTGGTCGTCGAGCAGCAGGTGATAATCGCGGAAATGCGGTCCCGAGACGTGCCAATGGAAGTTCTTGGTCTTGAAATACAGCGTGAAGCAGTCCGCCAGCGCACTGTTCAGGGCATCGGCAACGCTCTTGGTATCGTTGCGGTTGAGGTCGGTCGGCGTGGCGAGTGCGGGATTTTCGGCCATAATTGTCCTCCTGGAATGCGGTCGATTCGTTGCCCTAACGATCGGAATATAGGGTCCGGTTCCGCCGGGAAAACAGCCATACCCTGGGATAAACCCGATCAAGCTGATCGATCAATTCGATGCGCCGCGCCCGCTTCGGCCCAATACACTTGACTTTCCCGGGCGATTCGCGCATCCGCACACCCCTGTCAGCGGTGTGCCACAAGCGCGCCGCTCTTTTCTTTTCGCACGAATCAAGGGTTCCGGGTCATGGCAAAGCCGACCACCGTAAAGATCAAGCTCGTCAGCACGGCGGATACGGGCTTCTTCTATGTCACCAAGAAGAATCCGCGCACGCAGACCGAGAAGCTGAGCTTCCGCAAGTACGATCCGGTCGTGCGCAAGCATGTCGACTTCAAGGAAGCGAAGATCAAGTAATGCCGCCGGGCGCGCTGGCCGCGCCCGCGCTGTTTGATCGCATCGCGCCGGATCCTTGCGGGTCCGGCGTTTTCGCTGCATCGATCCTCTATTCGTCGATCGTGACCATGAGCTTTTCGACTTGGTCGACGAAGCGCGCCAGTGAGATCGGCTTGGCCACATAGGAGCGCGCGCCCGCCGCGCGGATCCGCTCCTCGTCCTCATGGCTCGAATAGGCGGTCACCGCCATGATCGGAATTCGGCCGAGCACCGGGTCCGCCTGCATCTGGCCGATCAATTCGAAGCCGGTGACGTGCGGCAACTGCACGTCCATGATCACCAGATGCGGCTTGAAACGGCGCGCGCTGGGCACGGCTTCCCGCCCGTCGCGCACGGGCTCGGCTTCATAGCCATGCGCGCGCAACAGGTCGCAGAACAGCTTCAGGTTCAATTCGTTGTCCTCGACAACGAGTACTCTTTTTGGCACGCGCTACCTCAATTCTGCGGGGTGGTGTTAGGCGATGGCGGGCGACGTGACAAATCCCGAAACGGTGGCACTGCAGGCACTCGTCTGGATTCTAAGTGATTCTGGCCGAGCCGGCAGATTGCTGGACCTGACCGGCCTCGATCCCGCGACTCTGCGGGCCCGCGCCGGCGAACCCGCGCTGCTGGCGGCCGCGCTCGGTTTCCTCGAATCCCACGAGCCCGACCTAATCGCCTGCGCCGACGCGCTCGATCTTTCCCCCGCGGCGCTGGTCGATGCCCGCCGCCAGCTGGAATCCGCATGAAACCGCTGCTGATCACCGATTGCGACGAAGTCCTGCTGCACATGGTGCGGCACTTCGGCGAATGGCTGGGCGACACCCATGACATCGACTTTGCGCTCAACGGCAGCGCATTCGAAGGCGCGATGCGTCGCCGCGGCGACGGCAGCACGCTGGAGGGCCCGGAAATGTGGGCGCTGCTCGACGGCTTCTTCCCAGCCGAAATGGAGCGCCAGACACTGGTGCCCCATGCCCGCGAGGCACTGGCCCGCATCGCCGAGGTGGCCGACATCGTCGTGCTCACCAACCTGCAGGACCATTGCCGCAACCACCGCATCACCCAATTGGCCAATCACGGCATCGTTCACCGCGTGGAATGCAATCAGGGCGGCAAGGGCAACCCCGTCGCGCGGCTGGTGGCGGAGCATGGCGCCTCGGTCGCCGTGTTCGTCGACGATCTCGCCACGCACCACGAATCGGTCGCCAAGCACGCGCCCGACGTGTTCCGCCTGCACATGGTCGCGGAACCGAGCCTCGCCCCCAAGGTGCCCCCTGCCCCGCACGCCCATGCCCGCATCGATGACTGGCGCGACGCGCAAGCCTGGATCCTGGAGCGCTTTGCGGAAGTCTGAGCAGACCTTGACCCTGCCCGCGCCCAGTGGTTGGGTCGCGGCATGACCACCGTGATCGATCACAAGCTCGCCGAGCTCGGCCTCGCCCTTCCCGAGGCCGCCGCTCCCGTCGCCGCCTATGTCCCGGCCGTGGCGGCCGGCGGGCTGCTCCACATCTCGGGCCAGCTGCCGTTCAAGGACTGCGCGGTGATGACGGGCCGCCTCGGCGAAGACCGCGATATCGCCTTCGGCACCGAAGCTGCGCAGCGCTGCGGACTGATGCTGGTCGCGCAGATCAAGAAGGCGCTCGACGGCGACCTGTCGCGCGTGAAGCGCGTGGTGAAGCTGGGCGTGTTCGTGAATTCGACCGCCGATTTCACCGATCAGCCCAAGGTCGCCAACGGCGCCTCGGAGCTGATGCAGGCCCTGTTCGGCGAGGCCGGCCGCCATGCCCGTAGCGCGGTGGGCGTTGCCGCGCTGCCGCTGGGCGCCGCTGTCGAAGTCGACGCGATCATCGAACTCGCCTGAATTTTTCGCCGCTTCTCCGGTCCGCTTGCGGCCGAGGAAGCGGCATGCCTGTGGCGGACCAGCAACAGTCCGTTACAATCCGCGCTAGGAAAACTATAAGCTATTGTGCGCTACGGCCCGGTTCGGGCAATCTTTTGTTGCAATTCGGAAGTCGCCGGGACGTAGAGCCCAGCACGATGCGACGCCGTTTGCAGCAGGTGAGGAACCCTTTGTTTCCAATGAAAGGGATTCCATGCGCTTCTTCTCGATCAGCCTTGGCGCGCTGCTGCTCGCCACGACCGCGCCCGCTTTTGCGCAGGAAACGGCCCCGGCCCCGGCGATCACGCTGAACGGCACCGCGACGGTGATCAGCGACTACAAGTTTCGCGGCATCTCGCAGACCGATCGCAACTTCGCCGTGCAGGGGGGCCTGACGGTCACCCATGAGACGGGCTTCTACGTCTCCGCCTGGGGCTCCTCGATCGATGATTACGTCACGGTCCATGGCAGCGCGCACCAGGAGCTCGATCTAATCGCGGGCTACAAGCACAGCTTCAAGAACGGCGTGACCGTCGATGTCGGCGCGCTCTATTACGTCTATCCGGGCACCCGCCCCGGCTTCACCGGGGACAGGAGTTCGTCGGACTTCATCGAGCCCTATGCCTCGCTCTCCTATGCGATCGGGCCGGTCACCGCCAAGGGTACGGTCAACTATGCGCCCAAGCAGAAGGCGCTGGCGATCGACCAGGGCCAGAGCGGGCTGCTGAAGAACGAGGACAATGTCTATATCGCCGGCGACGTCTCCGCCGCGATTCCGAAGACGCCGTTCAGCCTCACCGGGCACCTGGGCCACACCTTCGGCCCGAGCTGGCTGTCCGGCCCGACCTCCGAATATACCGACTGGGCCTTGGGCGCGGCGGTGACCTGGAAGAACCTGACGCTCGGCGTGTCGTACGTCGACACCGACACGACCTTCATCACGCCCACCGGCAAGGATGCCGCCAAGGGCAGTGTGCTCGGCTCGATCGGCGTCAGCTTCTGATCCACGCCTTGGGGCGGGGGCGCGGGAGCGGCGGGGGCCGCTCCCGATAGCCGCGCCTATCGCTCCCCTCCCGCTTGCGGGAGGGGAACGCAGTTCGCAACGACGCAACTCGCCTCAAACGAAAAGCGCCGGCCCGCATCGTGCGGACCGGCGCTTTTTCTTGCGCGAAGCGGCAGCGCTTATTGCGGCGTCTTGACGCTCGCATCCTTGTTATCGCCCTGGGGCGACTTGAGGATGTCCTGGGTCGTGCGGCCCTTGTCGACTACGGTCGTCGACGGACTGCCGGCATTGCTGCGCACGCCGGCATCGGCGCTGGGAGCCCCTGCCTGATCGAGCGTCGCGGTCTCGGCCGGGCTGCGCGCGGCGGTGCCGCCGAACAGCGCTTCGAGCGCCTGGTCGGACGGGTTGGTATCCTGCGGGCGGGCGGCACCCGGCTGCGGCGGACGCAGCGAGAAATCGGGCGGGATCACCAGCGGCGCCTGGCGGGCCACCGCGAACTCGTCCGGACGCGCCCGATCATACCCCTTCTTGCCGCACGCCGAGAGCGAGGCCACCAGGGCGACGCCGGTCGCGACGAGGATCAACTTACGCATTGAATTTCTTCTCCACAGGGGCAGGCGACTTGGGGTTCTTGTCGCGGACGAGCAGGGCACGAAGCAGCAGGATCACCACGCCGATGGTAATCGCGGCATCGGCCACGTTGAAGACCAAAAAGGGGCGCCACTCGCCGAAATGCAGATCGGCGAAATCGACGACATAGCCGAGCCGGCTGCGATCGAGGATGTTGCCGCACGCCCCGCCCAGCACCAGGCCGAGCGCGACGACGTCGCCGGTCTTCTTCTCGCGCAGCATCCACACGCAGACGCCCACCGCGATGCACGCGGTCATCAGCACCAGCAGCCAGCGCATCGTCGGGCTGTTGGCCGAGAGCAGGCCCAGCGACACGCCGATATTCTTGACGAAGCGCAGGTCGAAGAACGGCGCGATCGTCATCGAATCATTCTGCACCACCAGCCCGAGCGGGCCGGTGACGATGTACTTGGTCAGCTGGTCGAGCACGAACACGGCCAGCGCCGCGGCGAAGCCATAGAGGCGAACCTGCTTCATCACGACACTACCTCTGCGCAACGGTCGCACAATGCCCCATCCTGCGTCACTTCGGGAAGATGGCGCCAGCACCGGCCGCATTTGTGGCGATCGGTGGGCGTCACCGTGACATCGGCAGCCTGATCCACCTTGGACACGATGAACAGCTCGGTGAGCTCCTCGGCCGGCATCGGCAGCGTGGGCACGGTCACTTCGGCCTCGAGGCTGGAGCGGACCTTCTTCTCGCGGCGATAGGGTTCGATCGCCTCGGTGACGGTCTGGCGCAGCGCGCGGATCGCAGTCCAGTCATGCTCGACCGACGCGCCTTCCGGCAGCACCGGCCATTCCAGCTCATGGACCGATCCGTCTTCGCTCGGGAAGCGGGCCTGCCACACTTCCTCGGCGGTGAAGGCGAGGATCGGCGCGGCGTAGCGCACCAGTGCGTGGAACAGCACGTCCAGCACGGTGCGGTAGGCACGGCGCTTGGGATCGCTTTCTGCATCGCAGTAGAGGCAGTCCTTGCGGATATCGAAGAAGAAGGCCGAGAGGTCCTCGTTCATGAAGTCGCCGAGCGCGCGCGTATAGCGATTGAACTCGAACGCCTCCGCCGCCGAGCGCAGCTCGGCATCGAGGGCCGCCAGCTTGTGGAGCACATAGCGCTCCAGCTCGGGCATGTCGGCCACCGCGACCTTCTCGGCCTCGCCGAACCCGTCGAGCGCGCCGAGCAGATAGCGGAAGGTGTTGCGGATCTTGCGATACGCGTCGCCTGTGCCGGCCAGTACTTCCTTGCCGATGCGCACGTCGTCGAAATAGTCGGTCTGCGCGACCCACAGGCGCAGGATATCCGCGCCGCTCTCGCCGATGATCTTCAGCGGATCGACGACGTTCCCGAGCGACTTGGACATCTTCTTGCCCTGGCCGTCGAGCGCGAAGCCATGGGTGAGCACCGCGTCATAGGGCGCCCGGCCGCGCGTGCCCGACGATTCGAGCAGCGACGACTGGAACCAGCCGCGATGCTGGTCCGAACCTTCGAGATAGAGGTTGGCGCGCACGCCCTCGCCGTAGCGCGCCTCGATTACGAAGCTGTGGGTCGAGCCGCTGTCGAACCACACGTCGAGAATGTCGGTGACGACCTCATAGTCTGCGGCTGCGTAGTCGGGGCCGAGCAGCGCCTGGTGGTCGGCCTGGAACCAGGCATCGGCCCCGCCAGCGCGGAAGGCATCGAGGATACGGGCGTTGACCGCCGGATCGCGCAGATAGTCGCCGGTCGCGCGGTTAACGTAGAGCGCGATCGGCACGCCCCAGGCGCGCTGGCGGCTGATCACCCAGTCGGGGCGGCCCTCCACCATCGCGCGGATGCGGTTGATCGAGCGCTCCGGCACCCAGCGGGTATGCTCGATCGCGTCGAGCGCGACTTCGCGGAGCGTTGGGGCGTTGCTGTCCGAAGCACCCGCGGCTTGTGCGGGCGTGGGCTTGTCCATCGGGATGAACCACTGCGGGGTCGCGCGGAAGATGATCTTCGCCTTGCTCCGCCAGCTATGCGGATAGCTGTGCTGGAAGTCGTCCGAGGCGGCGAGCAGTGCGCCCGCGGCGCGCAGGTCCGAGCAGATCGGGCCTTCGGCGCTGACGAACTTCTTGTTGATCACCGATCCCTGGCCGCCGAGCCACAGCCAGTCGGCACGGTACATGCCCGCGCCATCGACCGCGAAGACCGGATCGATGCCGTGCGCCTTGCACAGCAGGAAGTCGTCCTCGCCATGGTCCGGCGCCATGTGGACGAGGCCGGTACCCGCATCGGTGGTGACGAAGTCGCCGGGCAGGAACGGCCGCGGCTTGGCGAAGAACCCGCCGAGCGCGTGCATCGGGTGGCGGGCGACGGCGCCGTCCAGCTTCGACCCCTGGATCGAGGCGAGCGCGGTCACCGTGCCCGGTGTGTCGCCGATCCTGACGACCACCGGGTGCCCGATCCGCGCGCCAAAGCTGTCCAGCAGGTCCTTGGCGATCAACAGCGTATTGGCTCCGCCCGCCATCTCGTCGAAGCGGACAAGGAGATATTCCACGTCCGGCCCATAGGCCAGCGCCTGGTTCACCGGGATCGTCCACGGCGTGGTCGTCCAGATCACCGCATGCGCGCCGACCAGCTCGGGGGCGTTCGGTGCCTCGGTGATCTCGAACGCCACGTCGATCTGCGTGGACGTGATGTCCTCATACTCGACCTCGGCCTCGGCCAGCGCGGTCTTTTCGACCGGCGACCACATCACCGGCTTGGCACCGCGATAGAGCTGGCCGCTCTCGGCGAACTTGAGCAGTTCGGCCGCGATCCGCGCCTCGGCGTCGAACTTCATCGTGAGATAGGGATCGTCCCAGTCGCCCAGGATGCCGAGCCGCTCGAACTGGCCGCGCTGCACCGCCACCCATTTTTCCGCATAGGCGCGGCATTCGGCGCGAAAGGCGACGGGGTCGACTTCGTCCTTGTTGAGCTTCTTGGCGCGATAGGCTTCCTCGACCTTCCACTCGATCGGCAGGCCGTGGCAGTCCCAGCCGGGGACGTAGGGCGCGTCCTTGCCCATAAGGCTTTGCGAGCGGACGACGATGTCCTTCAGGATCTTGTTGAGCGCATGGCCCATATGGATGTCGCCATTGGCGTAGGGCGGGCCGTCGTGCAGCAGGAAGCGCTCGCGGCCCGCGCGGGCCTCGCGCAGCTTGTGGTAGAGCCTAATCTTCGCCCAGCGCTCGAGGATGGCGGGCTCCTTGGCAGCAAGGCCGGCCTTCATCGGGAAATCGGTCTTCGGCAGGAAGACGGTGTCGCGCCAGTCGCGCTGGGTGTCGGTTGCGTCAGTCATGGGTCGCGCGGGATTAGCCGGTGTGCGCGGGGAAGTCATCCCTTGCTTGCGCACTTAAGCCCCTCCTCCTTGGAGGAGGGGTTGGGGTGGAGGGATTCCAGACCAGATGCTGGTCTCGGTAAGATCACGGCCCCACCCCAAACCCCTCCCCTGAAGGGGAGGGGCTTTAAGCCGTCATCACTCGTGCGCGCCGTTGGGCTTGGGCGTCACCGCCTTGGCATGCGCGCCGGACTTGCAGGCGCGGATCGTCTCCGGTTCGGGCCTTTCCCCGCGCACCTCGAACACCGCCATATAGCCGCCGGCCGAGGCCATCGGCAGCATCGAGACCTGCGCATAGCCCACCGCCGCGAACTCGCATTTGAGCAACGCGGGCGGCGTGCCGTGATTCTCGGTGGCGCGATCGGCGTCGACCACGATCACCTGCCCCCCCGGCGCCAGCGAGGGCCGCAGCCGCCAGAGGAACTCGTAGGGCGATTCGATCTCGTGGTACATGTGCACCATCAGCACGCGATCGAAGCTGTTCTCGGGCAGCCGCGGATCGGCGGGCAGGCCCAGCCGCACGCTGACATTGTCGAGCTTCTCGCGCACCACGCGCGTCGCCAGCGCGCTGATGTAATCGGGGACGATGTCCTCGGCGACCACCCGCCCCTTGGCGCCGACGCGCTGGCCGAGGCGGATCGTGTAATAGCCTTCGCCCGCGCCGATATCGGCGACGGTCATGCCCGGCTTGATGCCGGCCAAGTCCATCACCTTGCCCGCTTCGTTCAGCCGGTCGCGCTCTTCCTCGCTCGACCAGCGCGACGACACGATCGTCGCCACCGGCCGGTCGGCTGCGGGAAAACCCGAGTTCGCCGGATCATGGCGCTCGTTGCGCACCGCCCGCGGACTGCCGTCGCACGCCGCCAGCAGCAGCGTCACACCGAGCAGCAGGGGCCGCGCGCGCAAGCTCAATCGACATCCTCCACCGCGACGGCCTCGCCCGTCACGCGCTGTGCTAGCGCGGCGGCCATGAAGCTGTCGAGGTCGCCGTCGAGCACGTCGCTCGGCGCGGTGGAGGTGACGCCGGTGCGCAGGTCCTTCACCAGCTGATAGGGCTGGAGCACGTAGGAGCGGATCTGGTGGCCCCAGCCGATATCGGTCTTGGTCGCGTTCTGCGCATCGGCCACGGCTTCGCGCTCGGCCAGCTCGCGCTCGTAGAGGCGGGCGCGGAGCTGGTTGAAGGCTTCGGCGCGGTTCTTATGCTGCGAACGCTGGTTCTGGCACTGCACCACGATACCGGTTGGCAAGTGGGTGATGCGCACCGCCGAGTCGGTGGTGTTGATGTGCTGGCCGCCCGCGCCCGAAGCGCGATAGGTGTCGATGCGCAGCTCGCTCTCGTTGATCTCGATCTCGATATTGTCGTCGATCACCGGGTAGACCCAGACGCTCGCGAAACTGGTCTGGCGGCGCGCGTTCGAATCGAACGGGCTGATGCGCACCAATCGGTGCACGCCGCTCTCGGTCTTGGCATAGCCGTACGCATTCTCGCCCTTGAAAAGCAGGGTCGCGGACTTGATGCCCGCCTGTTCGCCGGCGTGATAGTCGACCAGCTCGACCTTGTAGCCGTGGCGCTCGGCCCAGCGCGTGTACATGCGCTGGAGCATTTCGGCCCAGTCGTTCGATTCGGTGCCGCCGGCGCCGGCGTTGATCTCGACATAGGTGTCGTTGGGATCTGCCTCGCCCGAGAGCAGCGCCTTGACCTTGTCGGCGTCGGAACGCTCGGCGAGTGCGCGCAGGCTCTCGGTCCCGTCGACCGCCATTTCCTCGTCGCCCTCGGCCTCGGCCATCTCGATCAGCTCGACGGTGTCGTTGAGCTCGCTCTCGATCGCGCGCGTCGCGGTGATCGATTCGTCGAGGCGGCGACGCTCGCGCATCACGTCCTGCGCCTTCTTGGCGTCGTTCCACAGCGTCGGATCCTCGACGCGCGCGTTCAGCTCGTCGAGGCGGCGCAGCGCGCGGTCCCAGTCGAGCGAGCGGCGCAGCAGCGCCAGTGCGCTGTTGATCTTGTCGACATATGCCTGCGCTTCAGCGCGCATGTTCCAAACCTTCCGAAGTATCCGCCGGCCGCATCCCAGACGATGCGGCGATCTCAAGCCATATAGGGTGTGGCGGCCTCGCTAGTAGATTCCGCCCTGTTGTTGCAAGAAGTCGCTATCGCCCTGGCGATCGGCCTTGCGCTGCACCGGGGCCGCTGCGGCGGGTGCCGCTTCGGTGTTGGCCGTGCGGCGGGTGCGGCGCGGATCGCTGTCCGGACGGAAGGCTTCCCAGATGATCGAGGAGAGCGGATCGTCGGTCGGCCAGCCATATTGCACCGGCCGCCCGCTGCCGCGATCGATGCGGACCATGCGGATGCCCGGCGGCGCGACGAAGGGCAGCGGATCCAGTCCTTCATAGGCGGGGACCGCGAATTCCTTGAAGATCGGTGCGGCGATCGAGCCACCCTGGGCATAGCCGCCGAGGTTCGTCGGCGTGTCATAGCCGAGATAGAGGCCGCCGATCATCTGCGGGGTGCCGCCGACGAACCACACATCGGTCGGGCCCGTCGTGGTGCCGGTCTTGCCCATCATCGGACGGTTGAGATCGCGCAGCACGGTCGCGGTACCGCGCTGGACCACGCCCTCGGTGATGTGGACCATCTGGTAGGCGACCATCGGGTCGATCACCTGCCGAGCGCGGACGATCGGGCGCGGCATCGCCTTGCCGTCCCAGTCGCGCGCGTTGCAGCCCGAGCAGGCGCGCCAGCCGGCGGGGAAGATCACCTTGCCGCGACGGTCCTGGACGAAGTCGATCAGCGTGGGGTTCAGCGCGCGGCCCTGGTTCACCAGGATCGAATAGGCGTTGACCATCCGCAGCACCGTCGTCTCGCCCGCGCCCAGCGCATAGGAGAGGTACGGCGGCAGCCGGTTCTTGGAGACGCCCAGCCGCTGGATCGTGTCGACCACCTTATCCATGCCGGTGGCGTTGGCGATCTGCACGGTCATCAGGTTGCGCGACTGCTCGATGCCCCAGCGCAGCGTGTGCGGGCCGGCGCCGCGGGCATTGCCGAAGTTGCGGAAGCACTTCTGGCCGAGCCCCGCCCCCTGCCACACGCAGAAGGGACCATCGACGACGATCGAAGCCGGGGTCATCCCGTTCTCGAGCGCGGAAGCATAGACGATTGGCTTGATCGTCGAGCCCGGCTGGCGGGTCGCCTGCGTCGCGCGGTTGAACGCTTGCAGGCGCGAATCGAAGCCGCCCTGCATCGCCAGGATGCGGCCGGTCGAGGGATCCTCGACGACCATGCCGCCCGAGACCTTGGGAACGCTGCGCAGGCTCCAGTTGCCGCCCTCGGGCGCAACGGCGAGGATGTCCCCGACCTTGATCGCATCGAAGGCATGGCCGCCCTTGCCGCGGATCGGCATCTGGGCGGCGCTTTCCGGCAGCGTGCCGGTGTCGCCGTCGTCGAAGCCGAGCTGGAGGCTGCGCGAATCGCGGGCGATCACCACGGCGGCGCGCCAATTGTCGTAATCGACGCCGATATTCTTCGAGACGAAGGCCGAATACCAGCCATCACCCTCGAACTGCACCTTGCCGATCGGCCCCGACCAGCCGCGGCCGCGATCGAAGCGCAGCAGGCCGTCGCGCAAGGCACGCTGGGCATAGGCCTGGAGCCGCGGGTCCAGCGAGCTGCGCACCCACAGGCCGCCGTCATAGACGCTGTACGGCCCGTCCTCGCGCTTCTCACCGAACTGGCGAGCGAGCTGGCGGCGGACCTCCTCGACGAAATAGCCCCCCACCCGCTCGAAGCGCGGCGTCTGGCGCGGCACGGTGCCGAGCGGCGAGGCGACCGCCTGGTCATGCTGCGCCTGGTTGATGAAGCCGTTGCGCAGCATTTCGCCGAGCACCCAGTTGCGGCGATCGAGCGCGCGCTGGGTATTGCGATCGGGATCGTAATTGGCGGGGCCCTTGGGCAGGATCGCCAGATAAGCCATCTGCGCCAGACTCAACTTGTCGAGCGGCTTGCCGAAATAGGCATCGCTCGCCGCCGCCACGCCACCCGAATTGCGCCCCAGCTCGATGGCGTTGAGGTACAATTCCATGATCTGCGGCTTGGACAGCGTGTCCTCGATCCGCCAGGCGAGGATCGCTTCCTTGAGCTTGCGGGTATAGCTCGCCTCGTTGCCCACCGCGAGATTCTTGGCGACCTGCTGGGTGATGGTGGAGGTGCCGCGCGGGGTCTTGCCACGGAGGATGCCCTCGCCCGCCGCGCGCACCAGCCCGGGGAAATCAAGCCCGTGGTGCGAGAAGAAGGTACGGTCTTCCGCTGCCATGAAGGCGCGGACCAGCAGCGGCGGGAACTCGTTGTAGCTGAGCTGCACGCGGCGCATCTGGGCATAAGCGTGGATGGGCGCGCCGTCAGCGGAGCGGACATAGCTGGGCAGCTGCGGCTCATAGCTGCGCAGCTTGTTGACCGAGGGCAGATCGCGCGCGACGAGCAGCCAGACGGCGAACACCAGCAGCCCGGCGAGCAGCGCCAGGATCGCGAGCGTGCGGAACCACCAGCGCCGCCGCAGCCGCGCCCAGCGGCCGGGCGTGCGTTCGTTGGGCTGGGGAATTGGGGGAGTGTCGCCGTCGGCCATGCGGCGCGCGGTGTAGCACCTTTTCGGGCGGAAGAAAGGGAGCCGCGCCCGGCGCCTGTCCCAGGTCAGCGGGTGGCGAGGTAGATTTCGGTCGCCCGGCGCACCGCTGCGGCGAGCCGTGCGCGGGCCTCGGGCGAACCGAGCGCCTGCGCATCCTCGGCATTGGAGACATAGCCCAACTCGAACAGCACCGAGGGCATGTCGGGCGCCTTGAGCACCATCAGCGCCGCCATCCGCCGGGGCCGCGCATGCAGCCGCATCGCCGGCGCGACCTCGCGGGCCAGCAGATCGGCATAGCGCGCGGACACGCCCATGGTACGGCGCTGGGCGAGATCGATCAGCAGCGAAGCAATATCGGCGCGCTCGCTCCCCAGATCGACGCCGGCGAGCAGATCGGCACGATTCTCGCGCGCCGCCATCCGCGCCGCTTCCTTGTCCGACGCGACTTCGGAAAGGGTATAGAGCGTCCCGCCCGAGGCGAGCGGATCGGCCGCGCTGTCGCAGTGGAGCGACAGGAACAGCGCGGCGCCCAGCCGGCGGCCGATATCGGTGCGCTGCTGCAGCGGCACGAACGAATCATCGTCGCGCGTCATCGCCACGCGGACGCGGCCCGAGGCGAGCAGCGCGTCGCGGATCGCGCGGGCGGCTGCCAGCGTCAGTGCCTTTTCGGTGATGCCGTCGACACCCGGCGCGCCGGGATCGCGCCCGCCGTGGCCGGGATCGAGCACCACCAGCGGCAGTCCCGACGCGCCCTGGACGCGGGGCAATGGGCCGCCTTTCGCCGCCACCGGCTCGGGCATAGCGAGGCTGACGCTATAGTCCTCCGCGCGCCAGGCGAAGCGCGGGCCAGCCTCGCCCTCAAAGGGCACGACCAGCGCGTCCTGCTCGACCCGCATATGCTCGACAAGCCCGACCCAGCCGGGGAGACCGGTCAGCCAGCCGGCGATCAGGAACAGCATCCAGGACACAGCCTCGCTATGCCGCGCCCGCCCGCGGCCGGTCCAGCCTCCAAATCGAACCGGAGGACTTGGTTAACCGGATGCGAAGAACCATTTGCTAGGCCGAGGGATCGAAATCCTCCCAAATGCTTTGTGGCGCTCGGGGGACCCAAATCTTCCAAAGCCGAGCCGGTTGCCGCAACGACATAGCGGTGCTAGGTAGGATATGCTTCCGGCACTGCGCCGGATCAGGCACGCGACGCTTCTTTGTCGCGACAGTTCAGGTTGACGTTCGCATGAGGCAATTTCCCCACCGTCCGCATCGCCAGGCCTTCGCGGCCGGCAGCGTGGCGATGGTGGAGCAAGGGGACCGCTGGTCCGCTCGTGCCCGTGCAGCAACAGCAGTTTTTGAAACCCGCGCTACCCGGATCGGCCTCGCCGATCGTCTGGGGCGCTTCTTGTATCGCGCGCTCGCGCCCCATTCCCTCGAGGAACTGTGCCGGCGCGCCCGGAGAATCATCAATGACCATGCGTATGCTGATCGACGCACGCCACCGGGAAGAAACCCGCGTGGCCGTCGTCAAAGGGAATCGAATCGAGGAATTTGACTTCGAGTCCGCTGAGCGCAAGCAGCTCAAGGGCAATATCTATCTCGCGAAGGTGACCCGGGTCGAGCCGTCGCTGCAGGCGGCCTTCGTGGATTACGGCGGCAACCGCCACGGCTTCCTCGCCTTCTCGGAAATCCATCCCGACTATTACCAGATCCCCAAGGAAGATCGCGAAGCCCTGCTGCGCGAAGAGGCCGAGCATGCCGCGCAGGAAGCCGCGCTGCGCGAAGCCGATGGGGACGATGACGACGATCATCACGATCACGACCATGATCACGACGACCATGAAGACGGCGTTGAGATGGTCGAGCGCGCCCATGATGACGAGGAAGCCTCGGAAGGCGAAGACGCGCCGCAGGGCGGCCGCCGCCGTCGCGGTCGTGGCGGCAATGGCGACGAGGCCGAGGCCCTGCGCCAGCGCCGCATGAACCTGCGCCGCCGCTACAAGATCCAGGACGTGATCCGCCGCCGCCAGGTGCTGCTGGTGCAGGTCGTCAAGGAAGAGCGCGGCAACAAGGGTGCGGCGCTGACCACCTATCTCAGCCTCGCCGGCCGCTACTGCGTGCTGATGCCGAACACCGCGCATGGCGGCGGCATCTCGCGCAAGATCAACTCGGCCGCCGATCGCAAGCGCCTCAAGGGCATCATGGCGGACCTCAAGCTGCCCGCCTCGATGGGCTGCATCGTCCGTACCGCCGGCCTGCAGCGCACCAAGACCGAGATCAAGCGCGACTTCGACTATCTTGCCCGGCTGTGGGACGAGATTCGCGAGAAGACGCTCACCTCCTCCGCGCCCGCGCTCGTCTATGGCGACAGCGACCTGATGAAGCGGGCGATCCGCGACATATACAACCGCGACATCGACGAGGTGATCGTCGAGGGCGAGGAAGGCTATCGCCAGGCCAAGGACTTCATGAAGCTCCTGATGCCGAGCCATGCCCGCAAGGTGCGGCAATATGCCGATGCGGTGCCGCTGTTCCAGCGCGCCGGCGTCGAGGAGCAGCTGTCGGCGATGTACCACCCGGTGGTGCAGCTGAAGTCCGGCGGCTATCTCGTGATCAACCCGACCGAGGCGCTGGTGTCGATCGACATCAACTCGGGCCGGTCGACGCGCGAGCACAATATCGAGCAGACCGCGACTGCGACCAACCTCGAAGCCGCCCAGGAAATCGCCCGCCAGCTCCGCCTGCGCGACATGGCGGGCCTGGTCGTGATCGACTTCATCGACATGGATCATTCGTCCAACGTCCGTAAGGTCGAGAAGGCGATGAAGGAGGCGCTGAAGAATGATCGCGCCCGCATCCAGGTCGGCCGCATCTCGCCCTTCGGCCTGATGGAAATGAGCCGCCAGCGCCTGCGCACCGGCGTGCTCGAAGCCTCCACCCGCACCTGCCCGCATTGCGAAGGCACCGGCCTGGTCCGTACCGCCTCGTCGGCCGGCCTGTCGGCACTGCGCATGATCGAGGACGAGGCTGCTCGCGGCCGCGGCTCGCAGATCCTGCTGCGCGCCAGCCAGGAAGCGGCCTTCTACGTGCTCAACAAGAAGCGCGGCGAGCTGGCCGAGATCGAGGATCGCTACGGCGTTCTGGTCGAGGTCGAGGCGGACGGCGAGCTGGAAGGCGCGCGCATGACGGTGGAGGCCTCGGGCCCGCCGCCGGCCTATGCGCCCAAGATCGAGCCGCTGCTCGAGGAGCCGGAAGAGGACTTCGTCGAGGAGATCGAGGAAGAGGAAGAAGAGCTCGAAGCCGAGGCGGAAGCCGAAGCCGCCGAGCCGCGCGAGCGGACCGAACGCCCGGAACGTGGCGAGCGTGAGGGTGAAGGCCGCGGCAAGCGCCGTCGCCGCCGTCGCGGTCGCGGCCGTCGTGGTCGCGAGGAAGGCGAAGGCCAAGACGAGCAGCCAGAGACCGAAGGCGCCGAGGGCGACATCGAGGCAGACGAGGCCGAGCCGACCGAAGTCGAGGCAGTGGCCGAGACCGAGGAAACCGCAGCTCAGCGCGAGGAAGGCGAGCGTAACCGCAAGCGCCGTCGTCGCGGCCGTCGCGGCGGTCGTCGCGGTGCCGGTGAAGAGGGTGCCGAGCAGGCAGCCGACGACGTGGGTGAGGCCGACGAGTCCGACGCGCCTGTCGCCGCGCCCGAGCCCGTCGCCGAAGCAGCCCCTGCCCCGGCAGCGGTAGAGGCTGAGCCGGAAGCGCCGGCCAAGCCGAAGCGCACCCGTCGCAAGAAGGCCGACGTCGAAGCGGAGGCCGCCCCGGTCGCCGTCGAGGCGCCCGCCGAGGAAGCGCCGGCCAAGCCCAAGCGCACGCGTCGCAAGAAGGCAGACGTCGAGGCGGAAGCCGCACCGGTTGCCGTCGAGGCACCCGCTGAGGAGGCCCCCGCCAAGCCCAAGCGCACCCGCCGCAAGAAGGCGGATGTCGCCGCCGAAGCGGCTCCCGAGGCACCCGCCGTTGAGGCACCGGTTGCGCAGGACGTGACCACGACCGCCGAAGAACCGGCCATCGAGGAAGCACCGGCCGAGGACGGTCAGCCCCGCCGCGGCTGGTGGCAGCGGACCTTCGGCGCCTGAGGAAGATCCCCGGCGCGCCCGCTCGCGCCGCGCCGGGGCTTTCAGTGTAGGTTCAGGGCCTTATTGCCAGGGCAGCCCTTCGAACGAGTCCCCGGGGAGTATCGAACATGGCGCGCATCCACCGACTGGCCACGCTGCTCGCGATGCTCTGCCTCGCATCGTTCGCATCGCGCCCGGCGATGGCGCAGTCGGTGCTCCGCGATGCCGAAACCGAAGCGCTGCTGGCCGACATGGCCAAGCCGCTGTTCACCGCCGCGGGCCTCAATCCCGCCAATGGCAAGGTGGTGCTGATCGGCGATCCGTCGATCAACGCCTTCGTCGCCGGCGGACAGATCGTCTATGTCAATGCGGGCCTGATCGACGCGGCGGATACCGCCAACCAGGTCCAGGGCGTCGTCGCCCACGAAATTGGCCATATCGTCGGCGGGCACGCGGTGTTCCAGCGCGACGGCGGCTATGGCAACATCTCGATCCTCAGTCTGCTGCTCGGCGCCGCCGCGATGGCGGCGGGTTCGGCCGAGGCCGGCACCGGCATCCTGATGGCCGGCCAGCGCGCCGCGATCGGCAAGTACCTCGCCTATAGCCGCGTGCAGGAATCCTCCGCCGACGCGGCAGGGGTGCGCTTCCTCAATACCGCGGGCATCACCGGCAAGGGCATGCTCAGCTTCTTCGACAAGCTGACGCAAGAGATGCACCGCTACGGCTATTACAGCACCGATCCCGAAGTCGATCCCTTCGCGCAGACCCACCCAATGTCGCAGGATCGCGTGCAGACGCTGAAGGCCGATCTCGAAGGTTCGCCCAACTGGACCAAGCCGCTCGATCCCGATCTCGAGCGTCGGTTCAAGCGGGTCCAGGCCAAGCTGCGCGGCTATACCAGCGATCCCAAGAAGACGCTGCGCATCTATCCCAAGACCGACCACTCGATCCCGGCGCATTATGCGCGCGCCTATGCCTATCACCAGTCGGGCTATCCCGAGCAGGCCGCCGAGGAAACCGCGGCGCTGGTCAAGCTTGCGCCCAACGACCCCTATTTCCTCGAGTTGCAGGGCCAGATCCTGCTCGAATCGGGCCAGCCCCAAGCCTCGCTCGAGCCGCTGCGCAAGGCGACACAGCTCTCCAACAACTCGCCGCTGATCGCTAGCACCTTCGGCCACGCGCTGGTCGCGACCGAGGACAAGGCGAACCTCAAGGAGGCCGAGCAGGTGCTGCGCGATTCGCTTACCCGCGACCGCGACAATCCCTTCGCCTGGGTCAATCTCGGCACCGTCTATGACCGTGAGGGCGACGAGCCGCGCACCGCGCTCGCCACCGCCGAGCGCGCCAACCTGATCGGCGATGCGCGCACCGCGACGGTCAGCGCGCGGCGCGCGATGGGTGGCCTGCCCCAAGGTTCGCCCGAATGGATCCGCGCGCAGGACATCGCGATGGTCTCCGACCAGGCGATGAAGGACGACAAGAAGAACAAGGGACGCGGCGGACAATAATGAAACAGTCGAAGCTGTTCCTGGGCAGCGCCCTGCTGCTCGCCGCGGTGCTGGGCGGCCTCGTCGTGCTCGGGCTGCAGGCGCTGCTGCCTGGAATCGGTGGGAACAAGGCGCAGGTCGAACGCATCGTCCACGGCTATCTGCTCGAGAACCCGTCGATCCTCCGCGACATGATGGAGAAGCTCCAGCAGCAGGAAAATGCAGAGACACAGAAAGCGCAGGACGGTGCACAGGCCGCCGTCCCCGCCGCGCTGCCGGCACTGACCACGCCCTTCGCCAGCGCCTGGGCGGGCAATCCGAACGGCGACGTCACCGTCACCGTGTTCATGGATTATGCCTGCGGCTATTGCCGTGCGAGCCTGCCCGGCCTGGCCGAGCTGATCGCCAAGGATCCGGGCGTCCGTATCGTCTATCGCGAATATCCGGTGCTGGGCGAGGCTAGCGTCGTGGCTGCGCGCTTTGCGCTGGCCGCCGCACAGCAGGGCAAATTCCGCGCCTTCCACGATGCGCTGTTCGCCAGCGGCGGACCCAGCAATGCAACGATCAGCGATGCGCTCGCCAAGGCTGGCCTCGATCCGACGGCGACGCAGAAGCTCGCCAACAGCGATGCGATCGCCAGGGAGATCGACGCCAACCACCGGCTCGGCATGAAGCTGGCGATGAACGGCACGCCCGCCTGGGTGGTGGGCAAGCAGATACTGTACGGCGCGCGCGACTATCAAGCGCTGGTCGACGCCGTCGCGATCGCCCGTAAGACCAAATAACTAGGGCATCTTGCCCACACCCCGGCGCCACCCTAGCTAACGGGCTCCTTCCGGCCGGGGCCACATCCATGCAACCCATCCTGTCGCTGCGCCAGGTCTCCAAGACCTACGCGTCGGGCCATACCGCGCTCGACCATGTCGATCTCGACATCCACAAGGGCGAGATCTTCGCCCTGCTCGGGCCGAACGGCGCGGGCAAGACCACGCTCATCTCGATCATCTGCGGTATCGTCACGCCGAGCACCGGCACCATCCTGGTCGACGGGCATGACGCGATCCGCCAGCCGCGCGCGGCGCGTTCCAAGATCGGCCTGGTGCCGCAGGAGATCGCGGTCGACATGTTCTCGCGCGTCGGCTCCGCCGCCCGCTATTCGCGCGGGCTGTTCGGCAAGGCGCCCGACAACGCCTATTGCGATCAGCTCCTCAAGGACCTGTCGCTGTGGGACAAGCGCGACGCCAAGATCATGGAGCTGTCCGGCGGCATGAAGCGCCGGGTGATGATCGCCAAGGCATTGAGCCACGAGCCCGACATCCTGTTCCTCGACGAGCCCACCGCGGGCGTCGATGTCGAGCTGCGCCGCGACATGTGGAAGCTGATCGGCCGCCTGCGCGACCGCGGCACCACGATCATCCTGACCACCCACTATATCGAGGAGGCCGAGGAAATGGCCGACCGGGTGGGCGTGATCAACAAGGGCAAGCTGCTGCTGGTCGAGGAAAAGACCGCGCTGATGAAGAAGCTCGGCAAGCGCGAGCTCGATCTCAGCCTGGTCGAGCCGCTCGCCGCCATCCCGGCCGAGCTCGGCGAATGGCAGCTGAGCCTCGCCGACGAGGGGCACAAGCTGCGCTACACCTTCGATGCGCAGGCCGAACGCACCGGCATCCCGTCGCTGCTGCGCAAGCTGCACGACCTCAACATCGCCTTCAAGGATCTCGACACGTCCAAGTCGAGCCTGGAGGACATCTTCGTCGACCTGGTGGGGGCACAGGCATGAACGGCATCAACTTTCCCGGCATCTGGGCGATCTACAAGTTCGAGATGGCCCGCACGATCCGCACGCTGTGGCAGTCGATCGCGACCCCGGTGATCACCACCTCGCTCTATTTCGTCGTGTTCGGCGGGGCGATCGGCAGCCGGATCGATGCGATCCACGGCGTGAATTACGGCAGCTTCCTGGTGCCGGGCCTGATCATGCTGTCGCTGCTGATGCAGAGCATCGCCAATGCCTCGATCGGCATCTACTTCCCCAAATTCACCGGCACGGTGTTCGAACTGCTCTCGGCGCCGATCTCGGCGATCGAGCTGGTGGTGGGGTTCGTCGGCGCGGCCGCGACCAAATCGGTGGTGATCGGACTGATCATCCTGGCCACCTCGGCGCTGTTCGTGCCGCTGCGGGTGGACCATCCCGCCGCGATGCTCGCCTTCCTGGTGCTGACCGCGGTGACGTTCAGCATGTTCGGCTTCATCATCGGCATCTGGGCGAAGAGCTTCGAGCAGCTCAACATCGTGCCCTCGCTGCTGGTGACCCCGCTGACCTTCCTCGGCGGCGCCTTCTACTCGATCGATATGCTCCCCGAGCCCTGGCACACGGTGAGCCTGTTCAACCCGGTGGTCTATCTGGTGAGCGGCTTCCGCTGGAGCTTCTTCGGGCACGGCGATGTCGACATCGCCTGGAGCTTGGGCTTCACCGGCGTGTTCCTGCTGCTGTGCCTGGGGCTGATCGTATGGATCTTCCGCACCGGCTACCGGCTGAAGAATTGATCAAGCACAATTAAGCCCCTCCTCCTTGGAGGAGGGGTCGGGGTGGAGGGATTCCAGAACGTACGTTGGTCTCTGCGAGACCCTGCCCCACCCCAACCCCTCCCCCTGAAGGGGAGGGGCTTAAGTGCAGCCTATCGCACCACCGGCAGCGTTACCGCCGAGCCCGCACACACCCGCTGCGTCGCCTTGCGGTAATCCTCCGGCTTGGCCTTGTAGATGTTGGGCACGAAGGTCTGCGGGTTGCGGTCGATCACCGGGAACCAGCTCGACTGGACTTGCACCATGATCCGGTGGCCCTTCTTGAACACATGGTCGTGGTCGCGCAGCGGGAAGTCCCAGGCGGTCACCTGATCGGGCACCAGCGGCGTCGCCTGCTCGAAGCTCTTGAGATAGCGCCCGCGGCGGATCTCCATCGCGATCGGCAGCTCATAGCCGTTGAGGCCCTTGGCATAGGCGCCGAGCGCGGTCGGCGCCTTCTCGACATCCTCGGGGAACACGTCGATCAGCTTGACGACGAAGTCGCTGTCGGTGCCGCTGGTAGAGGCCATTAGCTTGGCGGTAACCGCCCCGGTGACGGTCAGGTCATTGTCCAGCGGCGCGGAGACATAGCTCAGCACGTCGGGACGATCGTCGACGAAGCGCTGATCCTCGGCCTCCCACCAGCGCCAGTCGGGCGTGGCATAGGTGGCGGACATCGGCCGGGGGCGGAACGGCACCGGGCGCGCGGGATCGCTCACATAGTCGCGGCACCCCTCGCCTGCCGCGGGCGCGGTGGAGCTGAGCGAGCCGTCGCCGTGCAGGTACAGGCTGGTCGCCTGCGCGTTGGCGAGCGGATAGGTCTGATAGGTCTTCCACTGCCACGACCCCGACTGGAAGCTCTTCAGCGCGAAGTCCGGCCTGGTGCCAGTGCCGTGCAGCCAATAGGCGAAGAACGGCGCCTCGATCTGCTCGACAAACTGGGTGCCGCTGTCGACGCCGAACGGGATGCGGCCGAGGCTGTTCGCCGGCGTGTGCCAAGTGCCGTGCGCCCAGGGGCCCGCGACCATCAGCGCGAGCTTGTTCGGATCATTCTCGCGCTGCTTTTCCCAGATCTTCCAGCTGCCCCAGGGATCCTCCTGGTCCCAATAGCCCGCGACATTGAGCGTTGGCACGGTTGTCTTGCCGAGCGCGTTGGACCAGACCTGCTTCTTCCAATGATCGTCGTAGTCGGGATGCTCGATCATCTCGCGGAAGCGCGGCACCCGACCCTTGAAGTATTTCTTCTCGATGTCGTCGGGCGAGCCGGCGTGAAGGAACCAGTCATAGGTGTCGTAGCGATCGTACAGGTCGATGCCGGCATTGGTCTTGTCGGCCTGGAGGCTGTTCACCCAGTCGCTGGCATAGGTGAGCCGCATCGCGCCCCAGCGGTGGAGATCGTCATTCTTCCAATAGTCGATCCAGGCCGCCTGCGGGCTGGTCGCCTTGAGCGCCGGGTGGGGCTTTGCAAGCGCGATCGCGGCGGTGAATCCGGGATAGGAGACGCCCCACATGCCGACCTTGCCGTTGTTGGGCTTCACATTCTTCACCAGCCAGTCGATCGAATCATAGGCGTCGGTCGCCTCGTCGACCGCGCCCTTGCCGGTCTTCACCTCGGTGGAGAGCGTGAACGGCCCGCCCTCGGACTTGAAGCGGCCGCGCATGTCCTGGAACACGAAGATATAGCCGTCGCGGACCAGCGGCGCCCAGCTGTTCGGCACGCGCCCCGGCGCGGCGTCTGGCGAGCCATAAGGGCTGCGCTGGAACAGGATCGGCAGCCGGCCGGTGGCCCCCTTGGGCCGCAGGATGACGGTGTGGAGCTTCACCCCGTCGCGCATCGGGATCATCGCTTCTTCGAAGGTGAAGGGCGCATCGGTCGCGGTGGGGGTGAGCTGCGGCGGCGCGGCGGCCGCGAGAGGGGCGGCAAGCGCCGCAAGTGCTACCGTAACCAGCCAGTGCCGCATGTTCGTCGATCCCCCAGAAAGCGAGGGTGACGTGGTGCGGCAAGACGCCGCCGGGATCAAGCCGGCGGCGCCGCTCTCACCGGTTAGTCGATGCGGTGCTCGCCCTTGACCCAGCGCACCGTGCCCGAGCTGGCGCGCATCACCACGCTCTCGGTGGTCATCTTGCCCTTCACCCGCTTCACGCCGGCGAGCAGCGAGCCGTCGGTGACGCCGGTCGCCGCGAAGATGCAGTCGCCCTTGGCGAGCTCCTCGAGCGCATAGACCTTGTCGAGATCCCCGATGCCCCATTTCGCCGCCCGCGCGCGCTCATCATCGTTGCGGAAGACGAGCCGGCCTTGGAACTGGCCGCCGACGCAGCGCAGCGCGGCGCACGCCAGCACGCCCTCGGGCGCGCCGCCCTGGCCCATATAGACGTCGATCGTGGTCGTCGGGTCGGTGGTGGCGATCACGCCGGCCACGTCGCCGTCCGGGATCAGCATGATGCCGCAGCCGATGCCGCGCAGCTCGGCGATCAGCTTCTCGTGGCGCGGGCGATCGAGCACGCAGGCGATGATCTCGCTGGGCTTGACGCCCTTGGCAGCGGCGATCGCCTCGACATTCTCGGTCGGGGTCTTGTTGAGGTCGATCACGCCCTGCGGGTAGCCGGGGCCGACCGCGATCTTGTCCATGTACACGTCGGGCGCGTTGAGCAGGTTGCCCTCTTCCGCCACCGCCAGCACCGCCAGCGCATTGGGGCCGGCCTTGGCGGTGATCGTGGTGCCTTCCAGGGGATCGAGCGCGATGTCGATCTTGGGGCCCTTGCCGATCGCCGAGCCGACCTTCTCGCCGATATAGAGCATCGGCGCCTCGTCGCGCTCGCCCTCGCCGATCACCACGGTGCCGTCCATGTAGAGCTGGTTGAGCGCCTCGCGCATCGCCTCCACCGCGGCTGCATCGGCGGCCTTTTCGTCGCCGCGGCCGATCAGGCTGGAGGCGGAGATCGCCGCAGCTTCGGTGACGCGCACCATTTCGAGCACGAGGACACGGTCTAAGACTTGGCTTGCGTTCGGCATCGGTTGGGGATTCCCTTTTCGATTTGTGCGTCGCGATACGGGGCAGGGTCCGCCCTGTCGAGCGGTGCTAGCGTTGTCAGGCCACTTGCCAAAGACCTTTAGTGATTTACCAAGGGTTCTGGGTTATGATTGCGTGGAATCGTGGGGGAATGACACGATGTTGCTGCCACTGCTGCTGCTTCTATCCCAACAGAACAGCGTGTCCACGCTGGTGGCGGACTATCGCGCCCGCACGCAGGCGGAAATTCCGTGCCGAACACCGGCAGACCAAAGCGAAATCGTCGTCTGCTCGCGGCGGGAAGCCGATCGATATCGCGTTTCCTTCGTCGCCCCCAATCTCGGCAAGGATTCCGATGCGGCGCGTCTCAACCGGCTGATCGGAGATCCCGTCCAGCGGGGCATCACCCCGTGTGGCGAAGGCGCCTTCACGGTGAAATGCGGCAAGGTCGGCCTTGACGCCACGATCGGCTTCGACGGGAAGGTGAAGATGCAGCAGCGCGAGCTGGCGCCATGATGGCGCTGCAACGTTTGCATGGATGCGCAACCGGGGCCGTATCGGCGCGTTTCTGCGCCGGGACACGACAGGAGGGCATATGTTGTTGATCGCGCTGGCGCTCCAGAGCGCCACCATGGCCGGCGCGGTACGTGCGGCGGAAGTCACGCAGCCTCGGCTGATGCGCACGACCCTCAAGCGCTCGGCACGGCCGCACGCGGAACTTTCGCCGCTGATCACCGCCTGCGACATCGAACGCGACTGCGGCACCCGCCAGGCGCGCAATCGCTTCCGCCTGACCAGCGCGCAGGAGCCGCTGATCGATCGGAAATTGGAGATGGTCCGCGCAGCACAGGGCCCCAGCTGCAACCGTACCGGCATGCCGGTTTGCCCCGGTAGTGGGCGGCGGTTGCTCAAGCTGAGCTACTGAGCCGCCGCGCCGCGGCTCATGCGTCGAGAATGTGCATCCACATCGGTTCGCCGGTGAGGCTCTGCGAGCCCCGCAGCTTTTCCAGGGCCTGGGCGATGCTCCGCTCCGGCGCCTCATGCGTGACGATCGCGACCAGCGCGCTGCCGTCCGGGCTGACGCCGCGTTGGATCAGGCTCTCGATCGAGACGCCCGCATCGCGCATCGCCGCCGCAATCTCCGCCAGCACTCCGACCCGGTCCGCCACGGTGAAGCGCACATAGGAACGCCCGCGCCGCTCGCCGCTGTCCGCGGCGGGCTGGGAGACGAGGGCGGCGGCGGGCATCGCATAGGGCGGGCCGAACTCGCCGCGGGCAATATCGATCAGGTCGGCGACCACCGCGCTCGCGGTGGGGCCGTCGCCCGCACCGGCGCCCTGGAACAGCAGGCGACCGACGAAATTGCCCTCCGCCACCACGGCGTTGGTCGAACCCGTGACATGCGCCAGCGGGTGCCCAAGCGGCACGAGATGCGCATGGACGCGCTGGAACAGGCCGTGGGATCCCGCATCGGCGATGCCGAGCAGCCGCACCCGATAGCCGAGCGTCGCCGCCTCGGCGATGTCGGCCGCCAGGATGTGGCGGATACCGCTCGCCTTCAGGTCGCCGAACGCCGGCTGGGTGCCGAAGGCGATGCTGGCGAGGATCGACAGCTTGTGCGCGGCGTCGATGCCGTCGATGTCAAAGGTCGGGTCCGCCTCGGCATAGCCCAGCGCCTGTGCCTCGGCGAGGATCTCGGCGAAGTCGCGGCCCTCGGCCTCCATCTTCGACAGGATGAAATTGCAGGTGCCGTTGAGGATGCCGTACACACGGGCAATCTCGTTCGCGGCAGCGCCCTCGCGGAGCCCCTTGATCACGGGCACGCCACCGGCAACCGCCGCCTCGAACTTCAGTGCAACCGCCGCGTCTTCCGCGGCCTGCGCCAGCTCCAGGCCGTGATGCGCGATCATCGCCTTGTTGGCGGTGACGAAGCTCTTGTTGGCGCCGAGCGCGGCGCGGGCGAGTGCCAGCGCCGGGCCGTCCGACCCGCCGACCAGCTCGACCACCACATCGGCCTTAGCATGGCGCGCCAGTTCGACGGGATCGTCAACCCAGTCGAAGCGCGACAGATCGATGCCGCGATCCTTGGTGCGATCGCGGGCGGAAACGGCGACCACTTCGATGGGGCGGCCGGCGCGGCGGCTAATCAGCTCGGCATTGGCGTCGAGCAGGCGAATCACGCCGCCGCCCACCGTACCGAGCCCCGCCAATGCCACGCGCAACGCTTCCGCCATTCCTCGTCCCTTTAAAACGCTACAGCAAGACGGCGGCAGAGCATTCCGCTCGACCGCCGCCTTCCGTCCCTAGCGCCTTCCCTTCCCAGAAGGAAAGACAGATTTTGTCGCAGGCAAGCACCGCCACGCGCTGTTTATTTCTTGATCAGCCCGATCTCGACCAGCCGCTCGTGCAGATAGTCATGCGCGGTGATCGGCTCGGGATAGCGGTTCGGGTTCTCGGCGCTCACGCAGCCGGGCAGCGTCTTGATCAGGAAATCGGGTGCCGGATGCAGGAAGAACGGCATCGAATAGCGCGAATGGCCACGCCGCTCGGCCGGCGGATTGACCACGCGGTGGGTGGTCGAGGGCAGCACATGGTTGGTCAGCCGCTGGAGCATGTCGCCGACGTTGATCACCATCGCGCCTTCGGGCGGCTTCACCGCCAGCCACTTGCCGTCGCGGTCGAGCAGCTCGAGCCCGGCTTCCTCGGCGCCGAGCAGCAGCGTGATCAGGTTGATGTCCTCATGCGCGCCGGCGCGCACCTCGGGCGCATCGGCGTCGACCGGCGGATAGTGAAGCAGGCGCAGCACCGAGTTGCCGTCCTTTACCGCGGTATCGAACCAGTCCGGCGCCAGGCCCAGATAGCGGGCCACGGCCGAAAGCAGCTTGTCGCCGGCAGTATCGAGGGCGGCGAACAACTCGACAAAGGTCTCGCGGAAGCCCTCGGGCCGGACCGGCCAGACGTTCGGCGCCATCATCTCGGCAAAGCGATGCCCGGCCGCCAGTTCGCGGCCGATGTGCCAGAATTCCTTGAGGTCGACATGCGTCGCCCCCTTTGCGATTTCGGTCTTGAACGGCGTGTAGCCGCGCGCACCACCGCCGCCGGCGAGGAAATACCTGCGCTTTTCGTCCTCGGGCAGTTCGAAGAATGCCTTGGTCAGCGCCCAGGCGCGTTCGATCAGGTCCTGCGGCACGCCGTGATCGCACACCACGGCGAAGCCGAACCGCTGGAACGACCCGCCAAACGCCTGGGCAAAGCCCTCCGAATCGCCCGCCTGCGCCGCCAGCGACAGCACCGGAATTTCGGCCAGGGTATCCAACATCAAAGTCTCCGAACGCTAAAACCGGCGGTTTGTCCCGCCATCACCCGCCTCACAACCTGGGGACATCCCCAAGGGCCATCCTCTGTCCCGTTCGGAATCAGCGGCCGACCTGCATCAGTCCCTTCGCCTTGCTCTCGCCGCTTGCGCTGAGCTGGAGCGCGAAGGGCTGTCCGTCATCGGTGGTGCCGATCAGGTTATCGTCCTTCGTCGTTACCTTGAAGCCCTGCTTGGTCATGTTGTCGCGGAACCAGTCGCGCACCACCGTCGGCGTCGCCGGGCTCTCGAACTCGACGATGACCTGGCCGTCCTTGTCCCCGGCGCCGTCATTGACCTTGAGGTTTTTCAGCGTCGATCCGGGATAGAGCGTTACCCCGTCGATGTCGAAATTCTTGGCGTCGAGCGGCATCTTGGGCAGCGTGATCGAACCCTGGATTCCCGGCGCCTTGATCTGGATGCGGCCATTGGAGTCGGTGGAAATGACGCTGTTGCCGTCGCTGTCATTGCCGTCGAAGTTGATGTTCGCGCTGCCATGGCACGCGGCGAGCGCGATCGGCAGCACCAGGGGTGCGAAACGGCGATTCATGCGGATACTCCTGCGGCAATTCCACATCGCAATGTTGTTGCACGGCCTCCCGCGTCAACCGGAAAAAGGGTGACGTGGGGGAAGGCTTGGGCCATGGCCGGGCCATGGACGCCCCGCACCCCCGCACCGCTTCCGCCGGCCAGGCGCCGTTGCGCTTCGGCGAGTTCGTACCGCTTGCCGCGGCGCTGATGGCACTGACCGCGCTCGGCATCGATTCGATGCTACCCGCGCTGCCGGCGATCGGCGTCAGCTTGGGAGTGGATTCGGCCAACCATCGCCAGTTCGTGATCACGGCTTTCCTGATCGGGTTCGCGGTGGCGCAGCTGGCCTATGGCCCGCTTTCCGATCGCTTCGGACGGCGGCCGGTGCTGCTCGTCGCGCTCGGCTGCTATGTCGCGACATGCGCGATTGCGGCGATCTCGGGGAGCTTCGTGCTGCTGCTGGTTGCCCGCGTCGCGATGGGGACCGCGGCGGCCGGCGCCCGGGTCGTGACCGTGGCGCTGGTCCGCGACTGCTATTCGGGGCGCGCGATGGCTCGGGTGATGAGCCTGGTGTTCATCGTCTTCATGGCCGCGCCGATCTTCGCCCCCGCGGTGGGGCAGATCATCCTGTCGGCCGGCGGATCGTGGCGGACGATCTTCTGGGGTATCGGCGCGATTGCCGGGCTGGTGACGCTGTGGTTCGCGCTGCGCATGCCCGAAACCTTGGCGGCGGATGCGCGCCAGTCGCTCCATCCGGCGCGGGTGGTGGCCGATTACGGCTTCATGCTCCGCGACCGCGCGGCGGTGGGCTATACGCTCGCCACGGGCCTACTTTCCGGCGCGCTGTTCGGCTTCATCGGGTCGGTGCAGCAGGTCATGGCCGACGTGTTCCATCGTCCGGACCTGCTGACCGTGGTGTTCGCCGGCGTGGCGAGCACGATGGCGCTGGGCTCGTTCCTCAACTCGCGCATCGTGATGCGGCTGGGCACGCGGGTGATCTCGCACACCGCGCTGAGCCTGTTGACCCTCATCGCCGGCGTACATCTGGCCGTCACGCTGCTCGGCTGGGAAACGCTGTGGAGCTTCGCGGTATTGCAGGCGCTGATGATGGCGTGTTTCGGCCTTGCCACCTCCAACTTCTCCGCGATGGCGATGGAGCGGATGGGCGCGATCGCCGGCACCGCCTCCAGCCTGCAGGGCTTCGTCACGACACTGGCCGGCGCGCTGATCGGCGCGGCGATCGGCCAAGCCTTCGATGGCACCACCATCCCGCTGTATAGTGGTTTTCTGCTGATGGGTGCGCTCTCGCTCGTGGTAGTAGCGGTGACGGAACGCGGACGGATGTTCCGCCCGAGCTGAGTCGGAACGCAGCCGGGGCCAGCACCGTTGCGCATTCGACCCCGGCGATCCCCGCCGGGCCAGCAATGAGGTTTGGCGATGAGCGGCATTCAGGGTCCCGGCGACGACGGCTATGACGCGGAAGGCTATGACGAGAGCCAGCGCGCCGAAATTCTCGAGGTGACGGGCGATGGTCCCGACGACGGCGCGCTGCTGACCGACATCAACCCCGATCTGGGCGGCAGCGAGGATGACGACGACGATCTCGACGAGCTGTCGATGTCCGACGACGAAATCGGCGAGGAAGACGACGACGCCGACGAAGATGAGGATGATCTGGACGAGGACGACATCCAGGACGACTTCGACGACGAGGATCTGGACGAAGACGATCTCGAGGAAGAGCTCGACGATCCGGACGACGTCGCGCTGCGGCCTTGATCTTTGCCAGAGGGCGCGCAGCCGGTACTGCGCGCCCTCTGGCCGCCTCTTGCGCAGGCCTCCCAGCTGTGAAATGGTACGTTATACCATTGCAGTGAAGGAGGAGAGGTCATGCCGAAATTCGTGTCCACCGCCGAGCCCCAGCCGATCGGCGCGATCAATGTGACGCCGTTCATCGACGTGATGCTGGTGCTGCTGATCGTGATGATCCTCGGCATGCCGATGGCCACCCACAAGGTACCGATCGATCTGCCGCAGGGCGGCCCCACCGCCACCGACGCCGCGACGCACCGGCTGGCAATCGACAAGGCCGGCGCGCTGTTCTGGGACGGCAATCGCCTTGCCGACCTCGCGCTGCCGGCCAAGCTGGCTGCTCTGCGCACAGATGCAGCGGTGCTGCAGCTGCAGACCGATCCCGAAGTGCGGTACGACCGCTTCGACGCGGTCCTCGCCACCATCAAGCGTGCCAACATCGTGAAGCTCGGCTTTGTCGGAAACCAGCCGCTGGCCGATTGAGGAACTGGCGCATCCGGTGACTCGTTCGCATGTTACTGTTTTGGAAGAGACCCGGATGCGCCTGACCCCTGCCCTGCTTGCCGCCTGCTCGCTCGCCGCCTGTTCGTCGGGGCTGCCCCCGGCAGCGGACAACACGACCAACACTGCGAGCACTGCCGAGATCAACCAGACCGCGCCGGCCGCGACCGAACTTGCCCCCGGCAACGAGCAGCTCGAACCGCTCAACCCGCCCGCCCCCGGCCAGCCCGGCGGCCTGCCCGACGACCGCACCCCGGTAAGCGAGGCCAAGTTCACGCCCGAGAGCGCGCAGGGCGCCGCCAATGTCGTGCAGACCTATTATGCGCTGATCGAAAGCGGCCGGTACGACCAGGCCTGGGCATTGTGGAGCGACGGCGGCAAGGCCTCGGGTGGGGACGCCAAGGCGTTCGCGGCACGCTTTTCGCCCTATTCGGAATATCACGCCAATATCGGCGCGCCGGGGCAGATCGAGGCGGGCGCGGGCCAGCGCTATGTTACTGTCCCGGTGCAGGTTTATGCGCGCATCAAGGCGACGGGCAAGCCTTTCTACCAGCTCGGCGAGGCCACGCTCCATCGGGCCGGCGACGTCAACGGGGCGACGGCCGAGCAAAAGGCATGGCACATCCGCGCGATCAAGTTCCAAGACGATCCGGGCAAGCCTGCCCAGTAATCAGCCGCCGATGACGTTGCGGAGCAGTGCCAGATCCTCGTTGTCGATCGGCTGCCCCGTCGCATCGGTGGCGTTCTCCGCCGGCACCGCGTGAGTCGGCGCCTTGCCGACGCCCGCGACGCTGACCGCGGTCCACAATACCCCCGCCGCCCAGAGCAATGCCGCCCAGCGGCTGCGGAAGAGGGCAGAAGGGCGGCGCGGCAGCATGGCGCGGACCGTGCTCCCCTTTGGATGAACGGCGCGCTACCCTTCGTGGTTACCGCTTGAGGATTCGTGATGCGCCGCTTCTCCCGCCCGATCACCGCGACGCCTGCCGACATCGACGTGCTGGGGCACGTCAACAATGCCGTCTGGGTGGCGTGGATCCAGGACATCGCGGTCGCGCACTGGGACAGTCTCGCTACGCCCGAGGACCAAGCCGCCTATGTGTGGGTGATCACCCGGCACGAGATCGACTATCGCGGCAATGTCCGCGTCGGCGAGACGGTGACCGGCGAGACCTGGGTGCCCGAGCCGCCGCGCGGCGCCCGCTTCAACCGCCATGTCCGCTTTCTGGGCGGCGACGGCAAGGTCCGCGTCGAGGCGGTGACCACCTGGGCGCTGCTGGACCGCGCCACCGGCCGGCTGCTCCGCGTCCCCGCCGAGCTCGGCGACCGCTTCATCGAAGCGACGCGCTGACGGGGCGAGTCGCCGATGCGACGAACCGTGGTTCGCGCCGTCGCCGAACTCGACTAGGGTCCACGCCCATGGCGTTCTCGCGTGTGTTCCCGCTGGCGGTGCTGACCCTGCCCCTGCTGCTTTCGGCCTGCATTTTCGGCGGCGGCGGCGGTGACAAGCGACCGGCCCCCGCCCCTACCCCAACCCGCCCGCGTGGCAGCCCGCCGATCACGCTCAACCGGCCGACGCCGCGCGATACGCAGCAATGCTTCACAGACCTGTCCCGCGCCGGCGTGC
The DNA here is from genome assembly GCF_032114135.1 of Sphingomonas sp. Classification (GTDB taxonomy): domain Bacteria; phylum Pseudomonadota; class Alphaproteobacteria; order Sphingomonadales; family Sphingomonadaceae; genus Sphingomonas. The sequence continues at coordinate 104,447 of NZ_DAMCTA010000003.1, read as the reverse complement.
GGTTCGGCGCCTTGCCCGATCGCGACTATGGCGGCGGCTGCATCGTCGAGGGCGCGGTGCAGCTGATCGACATCGGGGTGCCGGTGGGCGGCATCAAGGGCATGCGCTGCCCGCTCGCGCGCGCCTTCACCGGCTGGGTGCAGTACGCCGTGGCGCCGGCGGCGCGCCAGATCCTGGGCAGCGACCTGGTGCGGGTCGACACGTTCGGCACCTATGTCTGCCGTGCGATCGTCGGCAGCGCGCAGGCCTCGCCCAAGCTTTCCGAACATGGCCGCGCCAATGCGGTCGACGTCTCGGGCTTCGTGCTTCGCGACGGACGGCGGATCACCATCCTCAAGGACTGGCAGAACCAGGATCCTGCTATCCGAAAATTTCTCGAGACGGTCCACGCGTCCGCCTGCAGACGTTTCGCTACCGTATTGAGCCCCAACTATAATTACGTCCACCGCGACCATTTCCATCTCGATATGGGGCGCGGCCCCTTCTGCGCCTGAGGCTTTCCAAGCGGGGCGGATGCGCCTAATCCGCGGCCAATGAGCGATACGAGAGTCCCGTCGCGCGTCTTCCGCCCTGCCCAGCAGGAAGCCGAAGCCGCCAACACCGCCACCGGCACCCCCCAGACCGAGCATCCCGCCTACCGGCTCGCCTTCCAGGACATGGACTTCCTGCTGCGCGAGGACTTGCGGCCGATCCGCTTCCAGCTGGAACTGCTCAAGCCGCAGCTGCTGCTCGACGAGGCGAACATCGCCTCGACCTTCGTCATCTACGGCTCGGCGCGCATCCCCGAGCCGGCCAAGGCCGAGGCGGTGCTCGCGCTCGCCGAGACCGAGCAGCAGAAGCGCATTGCCGAGAGCCTGGTCGCCAAGTCCAAATATTATGACGTGGCGCGCGAGCTGGGCCGGCTGGCCAGCAACTTCCCGGTCGACACGACAGGCAAGCGCCACTTCGTCGTCACCTCGGGCGGCGGCCCCTCGATCATGGAAGCGGCAAACCGCGGCGCGCGCGACGTGGGCGCGGAGACGATCGGCCTCAACATCGTGCTGCCGCACGAGCAGGCGCCGAACCCGTATGTGACGCCCGGCCTGAGCATGCAGTTCCACTATTTCGCGCTGCGCAAGATGCACTTCCTGCTGCACGCGCGCGCCGTGGCGGTGTTCCCGGGCGGCTTCGGCACCTTCGACGAGAGCTTCGAGCTGCTGACGCTGATCCAGACCGGCAAGGTCGACCCGATTCCGGTGCTGTTCTACGGCAAGGAGTTCTGGAACCGCGTCGTCAATTTCGAGGCACTGTGCGACGAAGGCGTGATCTCGCCGCGTGACCTGAACCTGTTCCGCTTCTGCGAAACCGCCGAGGAAGGCTGGGAAATCGTCCAGGACTTCTGGCGGGACAAGGAAACGACGGGGGCATGACCGTCGACGGAAACTACCGAAATTCGCGCATGTGACAGATAAACGCGCGTGAAGATGGACGGCAGGGTAAAAGAGCGGCCGGGCGCGTGCCCGGCATGCGAACAGATGGGGAACCACTGAGCGGGGACAAGGGCGCTCTTGCTATTCCTCTCTCGCAGGCGGGAGGGGGAGTAGCGAGAAGAGCCCCCTCGCACCCGCGCAGCGTTGCGCTATAGCCCTCGCCATGACCGATCCGCTGATCCGCATCGCCGAGGCGCTCGAACGGCTGGCACCACCCCCCGCCCCGCCCGCCGATCTGGAGGCGCACCCGGCCTATGTGTGGCGCGGGCGCGACATCGTGCCGGCGCGCGCCTTCGCCCCCACGCCGCTCGCACTGCTGCAGGGCGTGGAGAAGCAGCGGACCGCCTTGCTCGCCAATCTGGAGCGGCTCGCCGCCGGCCATGCCGCGCAGGACGTCTTGCTGTGGGGCGCGCGCGGCACCGGCAAGTCGGCGCTGGTCAAGGGCGCGGTTGCTGCGGTGCAGGCGCAGGGCGGCCGGCTCGCGCTGGTCGAGGCAGCGACGACGCATCTGGAAACGCTGCCCGACCTGTTCGCGCTGCTCGCCACTACCGATCGGCCCTTCGCGATCTTCCTTGACGATCTCGGCTTCGACGCCGCGGCCGATGCGCGCGCGCTGCGCTCGCTGCTCGAAGGCGGCGCGGAGGCGCGGCCCGCGCACTGCCGGCTGCTGGTCACCTCCAACCGCCGCCACCTGCTGCCGCGCGACCTGGAGGCCCAGTCCAGCGCGATCAACCCGCGTGATTCAATCGACGACGATCTTGCGCTTGCCGATCGCTTCGGCCTCTCACTCGGCTTCCACGTCGTCGACCAAGACACCTATGTCGCAATCGTCCGCGGCTATGCGGAGGCACATGGCCTGGCCTTCGAACCGGAGGACGCGATCCAATGGGCGACGCGGCGTGGCAGCCGTTCCGGGCGGGTCGCCTGGCAATATGTCGTCGAACTGGCCGGCCGACAGGGGAAGCGTCTCTAATCGCCTCCTTTTCAACGAACCTGTCCCGAAAGAATACAGGCGCGTTTGATCGGCGCGACGAATCGGAAAATCATCCGCACCTGCAGCAACGTTTCGCCTCCGTTTTCACGCTGGCAGTATCGCAGTGCTTTCACCGGCCACGCAGGCGTTAGCGAGCGGTCGTTTGCACGTGCGGCATACGGAAAAGCCCGGAGAATCCCCCTGTCCCGACGGCAATTTCGTCGCATCGCACAATGCAAACCTTCGCATCTTCACAGGTGAGAACGTTATTGTTGTTCTCTTTCACGAACTTAACGTCGGGTTAACGGCCGGAGAGCCGAGTCGCTCATATCGCCGTTAACAAGGGAAAGGGTGCGCCAATGCGTATTCAAACAAAGCTTGCTGCTGCGGCAGCCTTACTATGCGCAGCTGTGCCGGCACAGGCCGCGCAGATTCTCGGCCAAATCAGCTTCAACGGATTCGTCCGCCCGGTCGGAGCCCCCAACATGGGCGCCGCAACCGGTCTCGACTTCTACAACTTCGGCATGCCGGGCACGTCCATGGGCGATGGCGGGGCACCGGGCACCATCTTCGCCGCTCTCGGCACCACCGGTGTGTTCACCGGCATCACCTGCATCGGGCCGTGCGGCACGATCAAGGACCTGCCCACCTTCACGGGTGGCCCGGTGATGTCGTTCTTCGACATCGGGTCGTCGATCTTCTTCGATTTGAACTCGATCAAGTCGGTCACCTATTCGACGGACAGCGCCGGCGGCAGCCTCAAGCTGATCGCATCGGGCACCTTCCGCATCGCCGGCTATGACAACACGGCGGCCCTGCTGACGCTGACCACGCAGGGCGATGGCCTGACCAGCTTCTCGGCAACCGCGCTGTCGGCAGTACCGGAGCCGGCTAGCTGGGGCCTGATGATCGCCGGGTTCGGCATGATGGGCGGCATGCTCCGCGCGTCGCGCCGGTCGGTGAAGGTCCGCTTCGCGAAGAACTGAGCTTCCAGCCTCCCTGGCAGCGCGAACCCCGCCGGAGCGATCCGGCGGGGTTTGTCGTTTTGGACGGGAGAGCGCCGAGGACGGTCGGACGCTAGGCTCTGTCAGGCCCCACCCCAACCCCTCCCCTGAAGGGGGGGCTTTTTGGGATTTATGCCAGCCCCTCGACCATTTCCGCCAGTTCCAGCCAGCGCATCTCGGCAGCGTCCTTTTCGTCGCGCAGCTTGGCGATGCCGTCGCTCAGCTTGGCGAACCTCGCCGGATCCTTGGTGTAGAGCGCCGGATCCGCCATCGCCGCCTCGTCGCGGGCGATGATCTGGTCGATCTCCTCGATGCGCTTGGGCAGCAGCTCGTAGTCACGCTGGTCCTTGTAGCTGAGCTTGGTGCGCGCCTTGGGCGCTTCCGGCGCGAGCGTTGCCGCGGCGGGCTTGCTCGCCTTCTTGCCTTCGTTCTTCGGGCGCCGCTTGGCTTCCCAATCGGCATAGCCGCCGACCACCACGTCCACCGTGCCGCTGCCGTCGAGCCCGAGCGTCACCGTGACGGTGCGGTCGAGAAAGTCGCGGTCGTGGCTGACGATCAGCACCGTGCCGGCATAATCGGCGATCACTTCCTGGAGCAGGTCGAGCGTCTCGAGGTCGAGATCGTTGGTCGGCTCGTCGAGCACCAGCAGGTTGGAAGGCCGCGCGAATTCGCGCGCGAGCAGCAGGCGCGAGCGCTCGCCGCCCGAGAGCGTGCCGATCCGCGCCTCGGCGATGCTGGGATCGAACAGAAATTCCTTGAGATAGCCATGGACGTGCTTGCGCGCGCCCTGCACGTCGATCCAGTCGCCGCCGTCCGCCAGCACGTCGCGGACGCGCTTGTCGGGCGCCATCAGGCTGCGCTGCTGGTCGATGATGATCGCATCGAGCGTCTGGGAGAGCTTCACCGTGCCCTCGTCGGGCTGGAGCTCGCCGGTGAGCATCTTGAGCAGCGTCGACTTGCCCGCGCCGTTCGATCCGACGATGCCGATCCGGTCCCCCTTGGTGACGCGGAAGGTCAGGTCCTTGATGATCGTCCGCTCGCCGAAGCGCTTGGTGACGTGCTTGGCGTCGATCACCACCTTGGTCTGGTTGCCGTCCGCGGCGGTGGCGAGCGCGGCGGTGCCTTGCGGGCCCGTCATCGCCGCGCGCTCGGCCCGCATCTCCTTGAGCTTGGAAAGGCGCCCCTGGTTGCGGCGTCGGCGGCCGGTGACGCCGCGCTGGAGCCAATGCTCCTCGATCTTGAGCTTGGCATCCAGCCGCTGCGCGTTGCGCTCCTCCTCGGCATAGACCTGCTCGGTCCACGCCTCGAACCCGCCGAAGCCGATCTCGGCGCGGCGGATGGAACCGCGATCGAGCCACAGCGTCTGGCGCGTGAGGCGGGTGAGGAAGGTACGATCGTGGCTGATGACGACGAAGGCGCCCTTGTAGCGCGTCAGCCAGTCTTCCAGCCATTCGATCGCGCCGAGATCGAGATGGTTGGTCGGCTCGTCGAGCAGCAGCACGTCCGGATCCTGCGCCAGCGCGCGGGCGATGGCGGCGCGGCGGCGCTCGCCGCCCGAGGCGGTGGCGGCTTCGCGGCTGAGATCGATGCCGAGCTGGTCGGCGATCGCCTCGGCCTCATGCTGGGCAGGCGCATCGTCGCCGGAGAGGACATAGTCCATCAGCGTGGTGCAGCCGAGCATGCGGGGCTCCTGCTCCAGCAGGATCACGCGGGTGCCGGGCACGATGGTGCGGCGGCCCTCGTCGCTGTCGATCGCGCCGGCGATCAGCTTGAGCAGCGTCGTCTTGCCCGCGCCGTTACGGCCGATCAGCGCGAGCCGATCGCGTTCGCCGACATGCAGGTCGAGATTGCGGAAAAGCCAGCCGGATCCCTGAACGAGACCCAGCCCTTCATAGGAAAGCACCGGAGCAGCCATGGTGCAGCACCTAGGAGGCGGCGCGCCTCCCCGCAAGCGGCGAGGCATGGGGGGCGACGATGCACCAATGCCACAATTGCCGAACCGCGGCTGACGGGCATGTTCAGGGGCTATTCAATGCCCGGACCCTATGCCATTCCCATGCCGATGTTGGTCAAACCCGTTCTGATCGCGTGTCTTGCGAGCCTCGCGCTCACGAGCCCGGTCCTCGCGCGCCCGATCGGCGCGGAACAGGATGACGGCCAGCGTGCGGCGCGGGAGCGGCGGCTTCGCGGCCAGAATCTGCCCGCGCGCGAGATCGAGCGGCGGATCATCCCGCGCATGCCGGGCGCGCAATATCTCGGGTTCGACTATGATCCCGAGCACGACGTTTACACGCTCAAGTTCCTGCGCAATGGATCGGTGATCTGGGTGGAGGTGGACGGCCATACCGGCCAGATCCTCCGGCGCATGGGCAGCTGAGCAGCTTAGAAAAGGACGGGACAGCGAATGCGACTTCTGATCGTCGAGGACGAACCCAATCTCGGGATCCAGCTGCGCACCGCGCTCGAGGGCGCGGGCTATGCCGTCGACCTCGCGACCGACGGCGAGGAAGGCCATTTCCTCGGCTCGACCGAGCAATATGACGCGATCATCCTCGACCTCGGCCTGCCCGAGATCGACGGGCTGACCGTGCTCGATCGCTGGCGCAAGGAAGGCCGCACCATGCCGGTGCTGGTGCTCACCGCGCGCGACAGCTGGTCGGACAAGGTGGCGGGGCTCGATGCCGGCGCCGACGATTATGTCGCCAAGCCGTTCCAGACCGAGGAGCTGATCGCCCGGCTGCGCGCGCTGATCCGCCGCGCCTCGGGCAACGCCTCGGCCGAGCTGACTGCGGGCGACATCCGCCTCGACACGCGCTCGGGCAAGGTCACCAAGGCCGGCGAGCCGGTGAAGCTGACAGCGCAGGAATATAAGCTGCTCAGCTACCTGCTCCACCACAAGGGCAAGGTGGTAAGCCGCACCGAGCTGATCGAGCATATCTACGACCAGGATTTCGATCGCGATTCGAACACGATCGAAGTGTTCGTCACGCGCATCCGCAAGAAGCTGGGCGCCGATGTGATCACCACCATCCGCGGCCTGGGCTACAGCCTCGACGAAGCCAGCTTCACCTGAGGCCGGGCGGGTGGACGCGACGCTGATCTCCGGCGAGGAATCCGAGGCCGCACCCGCGTCCGCCGAAGCCGACCCGCGCGAGCGCCGGCCGGTGCGTGTCACCGGCTCGGTCAGCCGGCGGATGTTGCTGGTGGCGACCACCTGGATCCTGCTGCTGCTCGTCGGCGGCGGCTATGCGCTCGACCGGGTGCTGACCAGCGCGATCACCCGCAATTTCGACGACCAGCTGGATTACCTCGTCTCGTCGATGATCGTCTCGGCCGAGGTCGGGGCCAATGGCGAAGTGGTGCTCAACCGCGAACTCGCCGACCAGCGCTTCCTCGAGCCCAATTCGGGGGCCTATTGGCAGATCAGCGGCCAGGGCTTCGAGCCGTTTCCGTCGCGCTCGCTGTGGGACCGCAAGCTCCGCGTCGATCAGGTCCACAATGATCGCGAGATGCACTTCTACGATAGCAACCAGTTTGCCGATCAGAAGTTGCGGATCGCCGAGCGGGATCTGAAGCTGCCGGGATCGCCGGTGCGCTGGCGCTTTCAGGTCGCGGAAAGCCGCGAAGTGCTCGACGCGCAGATCGCCACCGTCCGCCGCACGCTGGTGCGCAGCTTTGCGCTGCTCGGCCTGGGGCTGGTGGCGATGGCGGCGCTGCAGACCTGGTACGGGCTGCGGCCGCTGCGCAAGGTACGCCGCGAGATCGCCAGCCTGCGCGCTGGGCGGACGCAGCGGGTCGGCGGGCCGATGCCGGCCGAAGTCGGGCCGATGGTCGACGAGCTCAACGCGCTCGTCGAGCATAATGATCGCCAGGCCGAGGAGGCGCGGCGCCATGCCGGCAACCTCGCGCACGCGCTCAAGACCCCGCTCAGCGTGATCATGAATGCCGCCGCGGCGGGCCAGGACGATCTTCCCGACACCGTGATCCGCGAGGCGCGGACGATGCGGCGGCAGATCGACCACCATCTCGCCCGTGCGCGGGCGGTCGGCCGCCGCGGCAGCGCGCACAGCCGCGCCGAGGTATGGCCGTCGATCGAGGCGGTCGAGCGCGCCGTGGCGCGGCTCTACCCCAATGTCCGCATCGATGTGGACGGGGTAAAGGACGCGGTCGCGCATATCGAACGGCAGGATCTCGACGAGATCCTTGGCAACCTCGTCGAGAACGCAGCCAAATATGGCGGCGGTAGCGTGTTCGTCACCGCACGGCTCGAGGCGGGCTTTGTCGAGATCCTGGTGGAGGACGACGGCATGGGCATTCCCGAGGCCGATCGCATCCGCATCTTCGATCGCGGCGTGCGGCTCGATACCGGCAAGCCCGGCACCGGCCTCGGCATGGCGATCGTCCGCGACGTCGCCGAAATCTATGGCGGCACGGTCAGCCTGGAGGAGAGCGAGGATCTGGGCGGCCTGCTCGTTCGCCTCCGCCTGCCCGCCGCGGGCTGATTTCGCACCTGCAACATCGTGAAATTCCACTGTGATGCGCGCCGTGCAATCGGCGATCGTTGCGCTGCGGCTCGTGGATATCGCGCGCAGAACCTAAGCGACACAGCAACGGTTGTTTAACCGATATGGTGTAAACTGCGGTGGGGAATGTTCCCCATTGAAGGGCAACCATGAGCAGCATCTCTGCACTTTCCACCACCAGCGCCGCGATGCCGTCGCCGCGCGACCGCATCAACGATCGGATTTCCGGCGCGGCTTCGTCGGGTGAGATCAGCGCGACCGATCAGAGCGCGCTGTCGACCGCGCTCGACTCGATCGACTCCAGCCTCGCCTCGGAGCGGAGCAGCGGCACCAAGCCGTCGGGCGACATGAAGACGAAGATGGAGTCGTTGATCCAGGGCCAGGTCGACAACGGCACGCTCACCGAGGACCAGGCGACCGAGCTGAAGAGCATGTTCGCCAAGGGTGCGGGCGGCAAGCACGGTCCGCACGGCGCCCATGGCGGCAAGGGTCCGGAAGGCCCGCCGCCCGCGCAGGATGCCGACGCCGACACGGACGCCAGCGCCACGACGACCGCAGACGCCGCGGGCGACGCGGTTTCGCAATTCCTGAAGCAGCTGCGCGACCAGGCCGAGGAGACGACCAGCTATTCGGCGTCGGGCGACACCAGCAGGAGCAGCAGCACCAAGTCGACCGGTCTGGTCCTCGATACTTTCGCCTGACCGGCAAAGGGGGCGGTGCTGCGGGGGCATGCGCCGCCCGTTCCTCAGGCAGGCTCGACCGCGCGCATCGCCTCGGCGGCGATCTCCAGGCTGCGCTTGCGGGCTTGATGGTCGAACATCGCGCTGGTCAGCATCAGCTCGTCGGCCTGGGTGCGCTCGACAAAGGCCTCGATCTCGCGGCGCACCTTGGCGGGGCCGCCGATCGCCGACGCCGACAATACCTGATCGAGCATCGCATTGCCTTGGCTACCTAGGCTCTCGCGATAGCCCCTCACCGGCGGCGGCAGCTGGATGCCGCGCCCGGTGGTACGGATCGCGACGAACGCCTGTTGCTGCGAGCTGGCGAGATATTCCGCCTCCTCGTCGCTGTCCGCGCCGAACACGTTGAAGCCGAGCATCACATGCGGCTTGGCCAGCGCCTCGGACGGGCGGAAGTTGCGGCGGTAGACCGCGATCGCCTCGTCGAGCAGCCCCGGGGCGAAGTGCGAGGCGAAGGCATAGGGCAAGCCCAGCGCGGCGGCGAGCTGCGCGCCGAAGGTGCTTGAGCCGAGGATCCACAGCTTCACGTCCGCGCCTGCGCCCGGGGTCGCGCGGATGCCGGTGCGGCCGTCATCGGCAAAATAACTCTGCAGCTCCATCACGTCCTGCGGGAAGTCGTTGCCGTCGCTCTCGAGATTGCGGCGGATCGCGGCCGACACCCGCTGGTCCGACCCCGGCGCGCGGCCCAGGCCCAGGTCGATGCGGCCGGGGAACAGTGCGTCGAGCGTACCGAACGCCTCGGCCACCTGCAGCGGCGAATGGTTGGGAAGCATGATCCCGCCCGCGCCGATACGAATGGTGCTGGTGGCATGCCCCACATGCGCCATCACCACCGCGGTGGCCGCGCTGGCGATCCCCTCCATGCCGTGATGCTCCGCCATCCAGTAGCGCTGGAAGCCGAGTTTCTCGGCATGGGCGGCAAGGTCGGCGGCGTTAGCGAGCGCCTGGCCCACGGTGCCGCCTTGGACGACGGGCACCAGATCGAGCAGGGAATATGCAGTCATGGACAGGATGTGGGGACGCCGGGGCAGCGTTGCCAGAGGGTTAACTCTCCTCCCGCTTGCGGGAGGGGCAGGGGGAGGGTGCGTGCTGGAGGCAAGGGCGAACCTGGAAGAAGGAGCGCTGCGGTCGCAGCCACCTTTTCCACCGCTCCGCCCGCTACCCTCTCGCACCCTCCCCTAACCCCTCCCGCAAGCGGGAGGGGGATTTAGAGCCTAGTCGCTCACTCTGCCGGCTGTACCCCGTCGTCGCCGGGCTTGTGGTCGATCGCGCCAGGCGCCCCCACCGGCCCCAACACCCGGCTGCCATCGTCGCCTGGACGATAGGTGAGCAGCCGCCGCGAGAGCCGCGGCCCCAGCCAGCCTTCCAGACCCACCGCGAGGCTGAACAGCGCGGGCACGATCACCAGCGTGAGCAGCGTCGAGACGATCAGCCCGCCGATCACCACCACGCCCATCGGCGCGCGGAACGAGGAGTCGCCGTTGAGCGAGAGCGCGGTCGGCACCATGCCCGCCACCATCGCGATGGTTGTCATCACGATCGGCTGGGCGCGCTTGCGCCCGGCATCGACGATCGCCTCCATCTTGGACACGCCCTTCGCCATCTCCTCGAGCGCGAAGTCGACGAGCAGGATCGAGTTCTTGGCGACGATGCCGAACAGCATCAGCATGCCGATATAGACCGGCAGCGACACCGGCATCCCCAGGATCGCCAGCATGATCAGCCCGCCCAGCGGCGCGTTGAGCAGCGAGCCCATGTTGACGATCGGCGAGACGAAGCGGCGATACAGCAGCACCATCACCGCGAAGACCAGGAAGATGCCCGAGGCCAGCGCGACGATGAAGTTCTGGATCATCTCGCCCTGCCACTTGGCCTGACCCACCGTCATCTCGGCCACGCCCACCGGCAGCTGCTTCATGACGGGGAGATTGTGAATCTCCTTCATCACGTCGCCCGAGACATAGGGCTTGCCCGTCGCCGGGTTCATCGCGAGGTCGGCCCCCACCACCAGCCGGCGCTGGAGGTTCAGACGCTCGACCTTGGTCGGCCCCGCGGCGAAGCGGATGTCCGCCACCGCCGACAGCGGCACCGAACCGCCGGTCTGGGTCTGCACGCGCATGTTCTGCAGCGTGTCGAGCTTGGTGCGCGAATCCTGGTCGAGCGCGACGCGGATCGGGATCTGGCGATCGGACAGCGAGAATTTCGCGCTGTTCTGCTCGATGTCGCCCAGCGTCGCGACGCGGATCGCGTTGGACAGCGCCGCCGTGGTCACGCCCAGATCGGCCGCCAGGTCCAGCCGCGGCGAGATCACGATTTCCGGCCGCTGCAGATCGCCCGAGATGCGCGGCGCGACGACCGACTTGAGGCCCTCCATCTGCTTCATCAGGGTAAGCGCGGTCTTGTTGAGCAGCTCGGGATCCTCGCCGCCCAGCGTGATCGTCAGGTCGCGGCCCGACGAGCCCCAGCCGAACTGCGAGCGGAAATTGACCCGGGCATCGGGAATCGCGAGCAGCTTGGGCGCCACGCGCTTTTCGAATTCGGTGCTGGTTTCCTTGCGCTCAGCGCTCTTCTTCTCCGCAAGATCGGCGGTGACGCGGCCATTGCCCACCGAGGTGCGGGCATAGGTATGCTGCACCCCCGGCTCGGCGCGGAGAATCGTTGCGACCTGCTGGACGACGCGATCGGTCTGTTCGAGCGTGGTGCCGGGCACCATCTCGATCGTCGCCGTCACGCTGTCTTGGTCCTGCGCGGGCTGGAAGGTCTGCGGCATGCCGACGAGCAGGCCGATCGTCCCGCCCAGCGACAGCACATAGGCGAGGATCGCCACCCAGCGGTGCATCAGCGTCCATTCGAGCAGACGCACATAGATACGCATCATCACGCCGCCGCCATGTTCGACATGGCCGTGCGCCTTGAGGAAATAGGCCGCGATCATCGGCGTCAGCATGCGCGCGACCGCCAGCGACATCAGCACCGCGGCGACCACGGTCAGGCCGAAATTCTTGAAGAACTGGCCCGAGATGCCCGGCATCAGGCCCACCGGCAGGAACACCGCGACGATCGACATGGTGGTGGCAAGCACCGCGATGCCGATCTCGTCCGCGGCGTCGATCGACGCCTGATAGGCGGACTTGCCCATTCGCATGTGGCGGACGATGTTCTCGATCTCCACGATCGCGTCGTCGACCAGCACGCCCGCGACCAGGCTGAGCGCGAGCAGCGTCATCTGGTTGAGCGTGAAGCCCATCATGTCCATGAACCAGAAGCTGGGGATCGCCGAAAGCGGGATTGCCAGCGCCGAGATCACGGTCGCCCGCCAGTCGCGCAGGAACAGGAACACGACGATGACGGCGAGCACCGCGCCCTCGATCATCGCCTCCATCGCGGTGTCGAACTGCTCGTTGGCGTATTTGCTGCTGTTGTCGAGCAGCTCGAAATGCACCTTGGGGTTGTTCTTCTCGAGCGCCTGCAGCTTCTTTTGCGTCTCCTCGTAGATGGTGACGTCCGACGCGCCCTTGGCGCGCTGGATGTCGAACGAGATGACCGGATGCCCGTCATAGCGCGCGAAGTTGCGACGCTCGGCATAGCCGTCCTTCACCGATGCGATGTCGGCGAGGCGCACGGTGCGGCCGGTACCCGTCGCGATCTGGCTCTGGCCCAGCGTATAGGCGTCCTTGGCGTTGCCGACGACGCGGAGCGACTGTTCGAAGCCGGAGATCTGCGCGCGCCCGCCCGCCGCGTTGAGGTTCACCTGGCGGAGCTGCTGGTTCACCTGGCTGGCGGTCAGGCCATAGCTGGCGAGCTTGACCGGATCGAGCACGACGCTGACTTCGCGGGTCACGCCGCCGTTGCGCTGTACCGCCGCCATGCCGCTGATCGACAGCAGCTCCTTGGAAACGGTGTTGTCGATGTACCAGGAGAGCTGCTCGACCGTCATGTCGGTCGCGGTGGCGGTGAAGCTTGCGATGTCGTTGCTGCTGGCGCTGTCGACGCGGCCGACCTGCGGCTCGAGAATGCCATCGGGCAAATTGCCGCGGATCTGCTGGATCGCGCTGCGCACGTCCTCCACCGCGCGATCGATCGGGGTGCCGATCGCCAGCTGCACCACCGTCTGGGTGTTGCCTTCGGAGACGGTCGAGTTGATCTCATCGATGCCCTGCAGGCTGCGGACGGCGCTCTCGACCTTCTGGGTGATCTGCGTCTCGAGCTCGCTCGGCGCGGCGCCCGGCTGGCTGATCGAGACCCACACGATCGGGAAGTCGATGTCCGGGCTGTTGTTCACGTCCATCCGGCTGAAGCTGACCAGCCCAGCGATGGTGAGGAACAGGAACAGGACGATCGGCGGGACCGGGTTGCGGATGGCCCAGGCCGAGATGTTGCGAAAGCTCATCGCGCCGATCCCTTATTTCTTCTGCAGCTGGGGAATGACCTTCTGGCCCGGATTGAGGAACGCGCCTGCGGTCATCACCACGCGCTCGTTGCCGGTCAGCCCGCTGGCGATCCGCACGCCCTGATCCGATACGTCGCCGGTCTTCACGTCGCGGCGCACCGCTTCGTTCTTGTCGTTGAGGACATAGACATAGGTGCCCAGCTGGTCGCTCTGCACCGCCGACTGCGGCAGGATAACCGAGGTCACCGCGCCCGCGACGATGCGCGCGCTGGCGAAGCCGCCGGGGCGCAGCGCCGGGTTGTAGGGCAGCGCGATGCGGGCGATGCCGAGGCGGCTGGTGGGGTCGATCACCGGCGAAACCTGCCACACCTGGCCCTGGAAGCTGGTCTGGCTGCCGACCGGCGTCACTTCCGCCGGCGCGCCGACATGGAGCTTCTGGACATCGGATTCGGAAAGCTGGGTGCGCAGCTCGAGCTGACCGTCCATCGCCATGCGGAACAGCGTGCCCGAGCCCGAACTGACGATCTGGCCCGGCTCGATCTGGCGAGCAAGCACCAGGCCGGCTTCGGGTGCGCGAATGTCGAGCCGGCGATTGCGCGCCTGGGTCTCGGCGAGCTGCGCCCTGGCGACGCGGACGCGGGCGAGCGCCTGGTCGCGCGCGGCGGTTTTCTGATCGATATCGGCGCGAGAAATGAATCCGTTTCCGACCAGCTTTTCGGCGCGCTCGAGATTCGCCTGGGCGAGCTTGGCATCGGCCTCGGCGACGCGAATCTGCGCGGCAAGCGATTCGGCGGTCTGCGCCTGCACCGAACGATCGACCACGGCGAGTACCTGCCCCTTCTGGACCCAGCTGCCGGCATCGACCAGCACGCGGGTGACGAGGCCGCCCTCGCCCGCCACACCCACCGGCATCTCGCGCTTGGCGGCGAGGCTGCCGGTGCCGGTGACGATCGTCGAGGCGGTCTGCTGCCCCGGCGCGGACACCGTGACGGTGAGCAGCTGGCTCTGGTCCTTGCCGCCCTTCGCCGCGGGAAGAGGCTTGCTGGCGGGGCGCATCAACAGGAAGCCGGCGATCACGACCAGCACGAAGGCGCCCAGGCCGATCCACAGCCACTTGCGTCCGCGCCGCGCCGGTTCCCCCTCGAACCCGAGCTGCTCCTGCCGATCCAACATCCCTGCCTCGTAATTCATGCGCCCACCTCGTCCGGAGCGCGTACACGCCCCTCGTCGCACTGTATTATAGGAATATATCACCGGCGGCAAGGCCGGTGTAGCAACGCGCGGCGGCATGCCCGGTTGCATGTATCCGCGCAAGTGACACCCAAGAAAAAGTGCGGCTTGTGCCGGGGCTTGCAAGTAACACCAATCGTTTGTTGCCGCTGCCTCGTTCAGCCTGCGTTCGTCTGCAGGCGTCGACAAGCCGAGGCAGGATGACGACAAACCACAGGAGGAACATCCCCATGATCCGCTCTTTGCCGCTCGCCGCGCTGCTCGCGCTCGCCGCCGCGCCCCAGGCGTTCGCGCAAGTCCAGCCGGCCGCCCAGCCGATCCCGGCCGACGGCACCGTGCTCGACATCGTCGCCGAGGGCACCAGCACCCGCGTGCCCGATCTCGCGCTGATCCAGGCCGGGGTGGTCACCACCGCGCCGACCGCGGGCGAGGCGATGCAGCAGAATGCCGCGCGGATGAGCGCCGTGCTGGGCGCGCTGCGCAAGGCCGGCATCGCCGAGCGCGACCTGCAGACCAGTTCGGTCAACCTCGCGCCGCAATATCGCTACCAGGAGAACAAGCCGCCGGTGATCACCGGCTATCAGGCATCGAACCAGCTGACCGTGCGCTTCCGCGACGTGGCGAAGAGCGGTACGATCCTCGACGCGCTGGTCGCGCAGGGTGCCAACAACATTTCGGGACCGAATTTGACGCTGGCCGACGAAGACGGCGCGCTAGACGAAGCCCGGCGGGATGCGATCACCAAGGCCAAGGCGCGCGCCGCGCTCTACGCACAGGCGGCGGGGCTCAAGGTCGATCGCATCCTGCTGATTTCCGAAGCCGGCATGCCGCAGATGCCGCAGCCGGTGCCGATGCTGATGCGCGGCAAGGCGATGATGGCCGAGGCCGATACCGCGATCGTGCCCGGCGAGCAGAAGGTCACCGCCAGCGTCTCGGTGCGATTCCTGCTGAAATGATCCGGACATGAAAAAAAGGGCCGCCCCGGCTGGGACGGCCCTTTTTTGTAATCTGGCAGAAGCGGGATGCTTAACGCACCGCGCCGCGACGCACCAGGTTAACGATCGCGAGCAGGATGACCGCACCCACCAGCGAGACCAGGAAGGTCATCGGGGTGATCACGCCGCTGTTGATGTTGCCGCCAAACAGCAGGCCGCCGACGAAGGCGCCGACGATGCCGACGACGATGTTGAGGAAGACGCCCTGCTGGGCATCGGTACGCATGATGATGCTAGCAAGCCAACCGACGACGCCGCCGATGACGAGCCAAACGATAAATCCTACCATTGGTCCCTCCTTTACAAGCCCGGCGACCCGGGCGACGGAAGGGAAAATACGCGACGTGCATATTTGGTTCCGCAGCGATATTTTGCCTTGTCAAGGGAACTTTCGGGCGGAAAAACGAAAATATCAGAATTTCTGCTGGCGCTCGTACAGCGAGCGATAATGCTGGATCCGCGTGACGCGCAGGCCGGGCATGCCCGAGCGATCGATCGCGCGCTGCCAGCCGGCGAATTCCTCGACGGTGAGGCCGTAGCGATCGCACACCTCGTCCACGGTCAGCAGCCCGCCATTGACGGCGGCCACGACCTCGGCCTTGCGCCGGACCACCCAGCGGGTGGTGTTCGGCGGCGGCAGGCTGTCCAGGGTCAGCGGCTCGCCGAGCGGGCCGATCACCTTGGCAGGACGGATCTTCTGGTTCTCAATCATCTACCAAACCTCTTCGGGGCCGGCCGCCCCTGTTACGCATCGGTGAAACGGCTTTTATCCGCCTGCCTTGAACATCGGCTAAAATGGCAAGGTAAACGCGCGCTTCACGCCTCTCCCCACTGGTGCAGCGCGGTGGCGGCGGCGCGATGGAAACAGCCATCGACCGGCGCGAGCAGTGCTGCCACGGGGAGCGGCATCGAAAGCCGGGTCTGGATACGCGCGGTGCAGCTGGCGGCCTGCCGGCTCGTCACCATCGCCATCAGCACCGCCAGCCCCGTAGGGAGCATCGCAGTGCCCAAGTCGCGGTTCGGATGGGCAAAACTCAAGTCCACCAATGCGTTTCCAGTCGTCTTTCGAGCCCGGAGTATAAGCGACGAGTGCTGAAAGGGCCGTAAAGGCGCCGAAAACTTCGGCTTAACTTCCATGTCTGGCAGGTTTCCGACCGACCCGGGTGGCATCCGGAACGGGCCTGTCCTATCTGGGCGGCCATGAACCCCGGTGATTTTCAGCTAGCCGAGCCGCTTTCGGGGCGGCGCATCGTCGTCGCCATGTCCGGCGGCGTCGATTCGTCTGTCGTGGCCGCGCTGGCGGCGCGCAGCGGTGCCGAGACGATTGGCATCACCCTCCAGCTCTATGACCATGGCGAGGCGGTGGGCCGCGCAGGCAGTTGCTGCGCCGGCCGCGACATCCGCGACGCGCGCGCGGTGTGCGACAAGCTCGGCATCGCGCATTACGTCTTCGATCACGCCAGCAGCTTCCAGACGCAGGTGATCGACGACTTCGCCGACGAATATATGGCGGGCCGCACCCCTATCCCCTGCGTGAAATGCAACATGGGTCCCAAGTTCACCGATCTGTTCGCGCTCGCGCGCGACCTCGGCGCCGATTGCCTCGCCACCGGCCACTATGTCCGGCGGGTCGTGGGCCCGGCGGGTGCCGAGCTCCACCGCGCTGCCGATCCGGCGCGCGACCAGAGCTATTTCCTGTTCGCCACCACACAGGGCCAGCTCGACTATTTGCGCTTCCCGCTGGGCGGGCTGCCCAAGCCCGACGTGCGCGCGCTCGCCGGCGAGCTGGGGCTGGGCGTGGCCGGCAAGCCCGACAGCCAGGACATCTGCTTCGTACCCGACGGCGACTATGCCACGCTGGTCAAGAAGTTGCGCCCCGAGGCCGAGGCGGGGGGCGAGATTGTCGACGAGCGCGGCACGCGGCTCGGCACGCATCGCGGGTTGATCCACTTCACCGTCGGCCAGCGGCGCGGGCTGGAGATCGGCGGCGCCCCCGAGCCCTATTATGTCCTGCGCCTGGAGCCGGAGACCAAACGCGTCGTCGTCGGCCCAAGGCGCGCGCTGGCGGTGGCCGCCGCGCGGCTGGAGAACATCAACTGGCTGGCGGGCGACTATGCCGGGCCGATGACCGCCAAGGTCCGCAGCCTCGCCAAGCCGGTGCCGGCGCGGATGGAGGGGGACCGGGTGGTGTTCGAAATGCCCGAATATGGCGTCGCGCCGGGCCAGGCAGCCGTGCTCTATGCCGGCGACCGCGTGCTCGGCGGGGGCTGGATCGAGGCGACCGAGCGGGCACCGGCGTTGGCCGCGTAAACCGCTCAAGCGAAAGCTTTTTCCGCCAGTTTACGCGAAAGCGCAGATCTGCAGCTTGACCGTCGCGGCTTTTTGGCGGAACGGACAATATGGTTGCGCCGCAGCAATCAGGATGGGTCGCAGACCATCGCGTTCGAGTGAGATCTAGCATGCCTTCGATGCTGGCGGCCCCCTGGTGGGTCGCCCAACTTGCCACCGGCGCCAAGTCGTTCCGCGACAACCCCATCCTCGGATCGCGCCGCCTCAATGCCCGCGGCCTGCATCGCGCCCGGGCACGGATCGCGCATCAGCTCGCCTGGCGCCGTCGCGCCCGTCTGACTGCCGGCCTGCCCGAGGCGGACCGTGAAGCGTTCGATCGCGATGGGTTCGTCATCGTCCGCGATTTCCTCCCGCCCGAGGCGTTCGCCGCCCTGCGCGACGCAGTGCTGGCGCAGCGTTTCGCGGCGCGCGAGATGCGCCAGGGCAACACCATCACGCGGCGCATCGCGATCGGGCCGGCATTCCTGCAGGCGATCCCCCAGGCAGAGGCGCTGCTTCGCGACACTCGGTTTCGCGCGCTGTGCCGCTATGTCGGCAGCTTCCGCAGCGAGCCGCTCCATTACATCCAGACGATCCTGACCGACAGCGGCGTCCCGGAACCCGATCCGCAGACCAACCTGCATGCCGACACCTTTCACCCGACCTTGAAGACCTGGTTCTTCCTGAACGATGTCGAAGAGGCGGACGGGCCGTTTTCCTACGTTCCCGGCTCGCATCGGATGACGCCTGCCCGGCTCGATTGGGAACATGCCCGCAGCCTGATCGCGGGCACCAGCGATGATTATCTCTCGTCGCGCGGGTCGCTGCGCGTTTCGCCGGACGAACTGCCGGGCATGGGCCTGCCCCCCGCGCAGCGCTTTCCGGTGCCCGCCAACACGCTGATCGTCGCCGATACGTGCGGCTTTCACGCGCGGGTTGCCGCGACCCGGCCAAGCCGTCGCTTGGAGCTCTGGTCGTTCAGTCGACGCAACCCGTTCGTGCCGTGGACCGGTGGAGATCTGCTCAGTGTGCCAGGAATTGCGGAGCGTCGGATAGACACGATGTGGCGTATCCGTGATCGCTTTCAGCATTGGGCGGGACAACCCTGGCAACCGGCAGGTGACAAGCTGGTGCTCGATGATTGAACAGGACAGTTGGTCTTGCGTCAGAGCTTGTCGGGTGCGAGACGCACAACGGGCGTGATTGATAGCTGCCGGATCGGATGTTTTCCGATGGGTACCGGCGAGCACGGAGATCACGAGAGGAAGGGCATGGAAGTAAGCAGCGTACAAACCATCATCGACCATGGCGCGGACGTCATTCGTACCGAAGCCGCCGCGTTGACGATGCTCGCCGATGAGTTGGGTGCGGATTTCTCGGCGGCGGTCGACCTGCTGGTCGGCGCGCGCGGCCGCATCATCCTGGCTGGCATGGGCAAGTCCGGGCACATCGCCCGCAAGATCGCCGCCACCCTCTCGGCGACGGGCAGCGCCGCCTATTATCTGCATCCTGGCGAGGCCTCGCACGGCGACCTGGGCGTGATGCGCAGCGGCGACGTGCTGATCGTGCTGTCCAATTCGGGCGAAACGCCCGAGGTCGCGGCGGTGCTGACCCATGCGCAGCGTCTGTTGGTGCCGGTCATCGCAATGACCGCGGGTGCGCAATCGATGCTGGCGCGCAACGCGTCGATCACGCTCCGGCTGCCGGAATGCAGCGAGGCCTGCCCCGAAGGGGTCGCGCCGACGACATCGACGACGATGATGCTCGCGCTGGGCGACGCGCTGGCGGTGGCGGCGATGCGGATGCGCGGCACCTCGCGCAACGAGCTGGCCCACTGGCATCCCGGCGGTCGGATCGGGTGGGGCCTGCAGACGCTCGGCGCGCTGATCCGCCGTACCGAACCGCTGCCGCTGGTGCGCGCGGATACCAGCGCGCGCGACGTGGTGCTGGAGATGACGTCCTGCGGCAAGGGCGTCGCCGGCGTGGTCGATGCCGCGGGCGGCCTGATCGGCGTGATCACCGACGGCGATCTGCGTCGCTCGTTCGATCGCATGCTGCTGGCGGTGGCGGGCGAGTTGATGACTCGCGATCCGGTAACCATTACCAAGGATGCGACCGTCGACGAGGCCGTCGCGCGCATGCAGGAGAACAAGATCACCGTGCTGTTCGTGATGGAGAAGGCCGGATCGCGCCGCCCCTGGGGGCTGCTGCACATCCACGATCTGCGGCTCGGCGCCTGACCATGCCCGCAATGGAAACGATGCGAACGCCGGGCGGCGTGATCGTGATCCCGGCGCGCTATGCCTCTGCGCGCTATCCCGGCAAACCGCTGGCGCCGGTACGCGGCGCGACGGGCGTCGCACAGCCGCTGATCGCGCGGACGATCGCGGCGGCGCACGCGGCGCGGCGCAATCTGCCGCTGCACGTCGCCACCGATGACCTGCGGATCGCGGACGCAGTGCGGGCGCTGGGCGAAGCGCCGGTCATGACTCCCGAATCCTGCGCGAATGGCACCGAACGCGTCGCCGCGGCGATCGATGCGCTCGGCATCGCGCCCGATTACGTGATCAACTTCCAGGGCGACGCACTGCTGACCCCGCCCGATTTCGTCGCGGCGCTGGCCGACCGGATGGAGCAGCATCCCGACTGCGCGGTCGCCACCGTCGCCATGCGGTGTTCCGCGACCGTCTACACCCATCTGCTCGCCGACCAGGCGGCGGGCCGGAGTGGCGGCACGACTGCGGTGACCGATGCTGCCGGCCGCGCGCTGTACTTCTCCAAGCGCGTGCTGCCCTTCCTGGCCGCACCGCCGCAGGACGCGGACAATCCCGTGCTGCTGCATCTCGGCCTTTATGCCTATCGGCCCGAGGCGCTGCGCCGCTACCGTGCACTGCCGCCGTCCCCCGCCGAACTGGCCGAAGGACTGGAGCAGCTGCGCTTCCTCCACCACGGGATTCCGATCGACGTGATCGTGCTCGATGCACCCGGCTGGGACCCGATCGAGCTCAACAATCCCACCGATCTCGCGCCGATCGAGGCGACGCTCGCGACCCGCGGGATCGCCTGATGCCGCGGCCGGTGCCGGCCTTTCTGCGCATGCCGCCCTTCCCTCGGGCGCGAATCGCCCCGCTGGAGGAATCGTCTGTCGACACGGCGGCGGGCGATCCCGCAGCGGTGATCGCGCAGCTGCGGGCGCTTCGCGTCGGCGGCGGCTTCTGGCAGGCGCAGCCGGACCTCGGCACGGCGCGCGACCTGCTCTTCGCACCGCGCACGGTCGCCCAGTTGCGAACGATGCTGGGCGCCGCGCCGGGTGATGCGGGGGTGCGGGGGTTCTCGACGGGGGCGACGCAATCGGGGCTGATGCGCGCCGGCGCCGCCGATCCATGGTGGCTGGTCGCGCATGCCAAGACGGTGTTCGCCGATGCCGATAACGAGATCGCGCTGGTCGCGGCGCTCGCAGGTTGCGAACTGCGCCTGTTCGGCGCCGGGCGATTTTCGGCACTGAAGGACGGGAGCGATCCGGCGGCGCTCGAACGCGTTGTTGCGGGCGAACTGCTGGCGGGTCGCCGATACCGCGACCCGTTCACCGGAGGGTCCGCCCCGATCGCGCAGATCCTGACGCTGCTCGGCGAATGGCGCGCGCTGATCGACGCCAATCGCGATGTCACCCGCGTCCTCGGCGTCGCCGGCTGGAAGCGCGAGACGGTGGAGGCGCTGTTGTGGGGCGGCGGCCGCGGGCCGCGCTATCGGGCGGGCGGCGGGGCGGCCGGAACGACGCTGCTCTGGCGTTCGCGCGTCCCACCGGCGATGCTGGCGCGGATCGATGCTGCGGGCGGCGTCGTCGGCGAGATCGAGGACGGCTTCGTGCGATCGGTCGGCCTCGGCGCGAATTGCGTCCCACCCCTGTCGATCGCGGTCGATCGCAGCGGCGTGCATTTCGATCCCAGTCGGCCGAGCGATCTCGAGACTCTGATCCAGCACGGTGCGTTCCCGCCCGCGCTGCTCGCCCGCGCGGAGGCGCTGATCGCGCGCATCGTCGCGGAGGGTCTGAGCAAATATGGCCGTGGCGGTGCTGCGCTCACGCGCCCTGCGGGCGAACGGCGCCATGTGCTGGTTACCGGGCAGGTGGAGGACGATCGCTCCGTCCTATGCGGTGCCGCGGGGCGGACCAATCTGGATCTGCTCGTCGCCGCGCGCACGGCCGAACCTGATGCCTATCTGATTTACAAGCCACACCCCGACGTCGAGGCAGGCCACCGCAAGGGCGCAATCGAGGACTCGAAGGCGCGGGTGTATGCGGACCATATCGAGCGCGCCGCCCCCATCTCCGCGCTGCTGGACATGGTCGACGCGCTCCACGTGCTCACCTCGCTGGCCGGATTCGAGGCGTTGCTGCGCGGGAAGCAGGTCTTTACCCACGGCATCCCCTTCTATGCGGGGTGGGGCCTTACTCGGGATCTGGCCGCAATTCCGAAGCGGCGCGCCGCGCGCCGCAGCCTCACCGAGCTCGTCGCCGCAGTATTGATTCTGTATCCGCGTTATCTGGATCCGGTCACCCGCCTGCCCTGTCCGGTGGAACTATTGGTCGATCGCATGATTGCCGATGTCGCTGCCACGCCGACGTTGCTAGAACGATTGCGTACCTTGCAAGGGAAGGCTAGACGCAGCTTCGCGCGCAAGGGAACCGGGCGATGAAGCATGTGCGGCCGTTACGCCGATCCTTTCTTTTTCTTCAGGGTCCCCCGGGTCCGTTCTTCTGGCAGCTGAGTCGGGAACTGCACGCGCGCGGCTGCGCGGTGCACCGAATCAATCTCAACGGCGGCGATCGGTACGACTGGCCCGAGGGTGCCGTCGACTATTGCGGCCGCACGGGGGCGTGGCCGATCTTCTTCGATCGCTTCATCCGCGAACACGACATCACCGATCTGGTGCTCTATGGCGACTGCCGCCCGATGCACATGGCCGCGCACCAGCTCGCCAAGCTGCGCGGCGTGGCGATCCACGTCTATGAGGAAGGCTATATCCGGCCCGACTGGATGACGCTGGAG
The DNA here is from genome assembly GCF_032114135.1 of Sphingomonas sp. Taxonomy (GTDB): domain Bacteria; phylum Pseudomonadota; class Alphaproteobacteria; order Sphingomonadales; family Sphingomonadaceae; genus Sphingomonas. Next base: position 81,747 of record NZ_DAMCTA010000003.1, on the reverse strand, counting down.
CCCGATGGCGTAAACGGCCATTCGACGCTGGAGCGCGATCCCGCCATATTGCTCGATCGGGCGCGCACGCTGCCGCCGCTGCCCGATCTGCCGACGATCACCGCCAGCTTCGGGCGACGCGCGCGCGATTCCTACTGGTATTACCACCGGGTGATCACCGGGCGATTCCGCTTTCCCTTCTACCGATCGCACCGCAAGGGCCTGATCATCGTCGAGGGCTTTGGCTGGCTGCGCAAGTTCGCGCTCAGCCGCCGCCGTGCCGCACAGGCGCAGGCGACGCTCGCAGCGGTTGCGGGCAAACCCTATTTCCTGTTCCCGCTGCAGCTTACCGGCGATTACCAGATCCGCGAACATTCGCCCTTCGGGACGATGATGACCGCGGCCGACTATGTGCTCGACAGCTTCGCCCATTGCGCCCCGCCCGAGGCGCATCTGCTGGTCAAGGGGCATCCGCTCGACTGCGGCTTCCACAACTGGCGGACCTTCCTGCACAAGCGTGCCAGGGCGCTCGGCATCGAAGACCGCGTCCATCATCTCGAAGGCGGCGACCTGAGCCGCCTGGCACGCGAAGCGCGCGGGATGGTGTGCGTCAACAGCACCTCGGGAACGCTCGCGCTCGCCGCCGGCAAGCCCGTGATCGTGCTGGGCGAGGCGATCTACGACATACCGGGCGTGACCCATCAGGGCCATCTCGACCGGTTCTGGGATGCCCCGCAGGCGCCCGACATGGCGCTATACGACGCCTTCCGCCGGGTCTTGCACGCGCACTGCCTGGTGCGGGGCGGTCTGGCGAGCGAGTCGGCGACCGAGACGTTGGTCGCGAACAGCATCGAACGGCTGCTCGGCGAGCCGATGGAAGAGATCGCCCGGGTCAGCGAGACCGCGCTGTTCATCTAGGCGGTCGGCTCGAGCCCCGCATCGTCGAACCAGCCGCGGCGGCGCCCGGCCAGGAACAGTCGATTGACCAGCGGGTTCGACCAGCCGCAATTCGTCGCGAAGTCGCGTTGCAGCGTATCGTGGTGCAGCTGGTGCGCCGCGGGCGTCATCAGCAGGCCGCAACGCCGCATTGCCCGCACGATCCACGGGTTGTGCGCGCGGTGCAGCGACCCGTGGAAATATTGCGCAAAGGCACCGCCGACCAGCAGCGCCACACCCCCCGCGGCCACCCAGCCGGGCACCAGCCCGGTAAAGGCCAGCACGTTGAGCAGCACCGAAAAGGGCAGCGCCCCCAGGATCACCGTGCTGCCGATCAACCGCCAGAGATCGCGGCGACCCAGCGCATCGGGGCGCGGATGGTGGTTCTTGAAGTCATAGACCAGCCGGTCGAGCGGGCCCACCTTCGCCATGCGCTCGCGCCACAGCGCCTTGTAATGATCGGATTCGCGCGAACCGGGGTAGAAATACAGCGCGTCCAGACCCCTGCCCGCCGGCGTCGGGCGATAATCCATGTACATGTGGACAAGGCCCGAGGCGAGATCGGCGGCGTACCAGCCGGCGAGCAGGGCCGGGATTGCCCACCAGCTCGGATCCAGCAATGCCGCGACCAGATTGGCCGCGAGCGATGCAAGGAACAGCGGCATCAGAATACGTCGCGCCATCACAGTCTCACTCGTCTTCACCGATGATCGGCCGGTGCTACCGCGCGTCCTACGCATTGCCTTGGCCTGCATCAACGTCTTGATTTGTCCGTTGGGCAGGCGCAAGCGAGGCCGTATCGTGACCATGCATGCTTCTCTGATCGCTCGATCCGGCCCGACGGACTGATTCCCCACAGCGATGCAGCGCGATCTTCTCATCGATATCAGCCGTCTGATCTGGCGGACCTGGACCGGACGCCTGCCGACCGGAATCGACCGTGTATGCCTCGCCTATGTCGAGCGGTTCGCCGATCGCGCACAGGCGGTGGTTCAGCGCGGCAATCTGCGCCAGATACTCACCCCCGCGCTGTCCGATGCGATCTTCCACTTGATTCGCGAGGGCGGCCCGCAGTTCCGCAGCCGCGCGCCGCGGCTGGCAATGCGCGCCGTGGTCGCGCAGCGGGGCGGGCAGCTCGGTCTCGACCGGCTGTATCTCAACGTCGGCCATACCGGGCTGGATGCGACGGGGCTCGTCGCCTGGGCAGCGCGCGCCGAAGTGCGCCCGATCTATCTGATCCACGACCTCATCCCCCTCACCCATCCCGAATTCTGCCGGATCGGGGAGGATGTCCGCCATCATCGCCGCATGGCCAATGCGCTGGCGAGCGCTGCCGGGATCATCGGCAATTCCCAGGCGACGCTGGACGAGTTTACCGCCTTCGCGGCGGGCGAAGGCAAGCCCTGTCCGCCGATGCTGCCGGCGCTGCTCGGCGGCCATCCGCTCCCGTACGATGCGGCGCCGATCGCGCTGGACCGCCCCTACTTCGTCACGCTGGGCACGATCGAGGGGCGCAAGAACCATGTCCTGCTGCTCCAACTCTGGCGGCGGCTGATCGAACACAATGCGGCCGCCTGCCCCAAGCTGATCATCATCGGCCAGCGCGGCTGGGAAGCGCAGACCGCGCTGGCGATGCTCGATCGGCTGCCGATGTTGCAGGGCCATGTGCAGGTGATCGAGGACTGCGCCGATACCGCGCTCGCCGGCTATCTGCGCGGCGCCCGCGCGCTGCTGATGCCCAGCTTCGCGGAAGGGTATGGCCTGCCGGTGGTGGAAGCGCTCGGCGTCGGGACCCCGGTGGTGGCGAGCGACTTGCCGGTCTTCCGCGAACTGGCGGGCGATCTGCCGATCTATTGCGATCCGCTGGACGGTGCGACCTGGCTCGCCGCGATCGCGCATCATCTGCAGGAAGGCGACATCCGCCAGGCGCAGCTTGCCCGTGTGCAGGGCTATATGATGCCCAGCTGGGAATCGCATTTCGCCGCCGTGGAGCCGTGGCTCGACAGCCTCTGATCGGCGGGGATCCTGGAGGTAGGTCCAGGGGGTTCTGTTGCCCGGCCCCCCTGGCGGCCGCTGGAATCCACTTCTGTTGCCCGGTGTGGCCCGAACCGCGCATTTTAGAATAACCTTAGGCCGTTAGGCCGTGAGGTTACGCCGCAATAGCGAGTGCTTCGTTATCGTTGGCACTTGTGTGATGGGCCGTTGCGGTGGTCCCATTCCGAGCGAAGACAGCGCTTTTCAATACACGTCGATCCTGGTTCGGCCCCGTCAGAAACGGTGTCCAGATACACCACCTTTTATGGTGGAGCCGCCGGGTACTGCCCCCGGGTCCGCTGCATCTATTATACGCCATTGTTTATCGCCATAGCCGGGCGAACCCGGCAGGACCCTATATAGGGGCTTCGCGCTTAATGAAAAGGTCAGGTTGCACGGATTAAGCGTCTTCACACTGCCCCATTCGGCGGGCATGGAGAAAGCATCATGTTGACGCAGCGTTCCCGCTACGCGCTCCGCGCAATGCTCTTCCTTGCCGAACAGCCGATCGCGGGCGCGCCCGTGCCGATGAACCGCATCGCCGCCGAGGCAAATGTGCCCCGCAAGTTTCTCGAGCTGATCCTCGCCGATCTGCGCGAGGCGAGCTTCCTCGTCTCCACCCGCGGCAAGATGGGCGGCTATCGCCTCGCGCGTCCGGCGCACCTGATCTCGCTGGGCGAGATCATCCGCGTGATCGAGGGACCGCTGGCGCTGGTCCCCTGCGTCAGCCGCACCGCCTATCGTCCGTGCAACGACTGCAAGGACGAGGCCGCCTGCGCGATCCGCCGCGCCATGGCCCGGGTGCGCGACGAAACCGCCCGCATCCTCGATGGCACCAGCCTCGCCGATGCCGCCGCGGAGGAACTCGCGGCGGCTTAAGCCTCCGCGTTGCGCTTCTTCAGCTCGTCGCGAATCTCGCGCAGCAGGACCACATCGGCCGGATCGGCGGCGGGCGGCGCATCGCCGTTGGCCTTGTCGCGCTCGGCGGCGGCGATCACCTTGTTCACCGTCCGCACCAGCAGGAAGACGATGAAGGCCAGGATCAGGAAGTTGATCACCACGGTGACGAACGCGCCGAAGCCGATTAGCGGCACCCCTGCCTCCTTGAGCGCGGCATAGTTGGACGGCGACCCCGTGTAGCTCGCCGGGATTGCGCCCAGCCGCAGGAAATAGCCCGAGAAATCGACTCCGCCGAAGATCCAGCCGACCAGCGGCATGATCATGTCGTCGGTGAGCGATTTGGTAATGGTGCCGAACGCCGCGCCGATGATCACGCCCACCGCGAGATCGAGCACGTTGCCGCGTGCGATGAACGACCTGAAATCCTTCAACATTCGCCATCTCTCCCATTCCGAAGGCAGCGCGACCTTGCCCAAGTCGCCCGCCCGCGCCAACCCCCGCCGTCCGATTTCGCTTCCGTCCGCCGGTGTGGGCGTCGTATAAGACACCCCGTTGATGGGATTTGGAGGTTGCTTCCCCATGAAGTTTCGTACCGCACTCGTGCCGATCGCAGCCCTGTCGCTCTCGGCCTGCGGGCTCAACAGCGTGCCGACCGCCGAGGAGAATGCCAAGGCGAAGTGGGCCGATGTGCAGGCGCAGTATCAGCGCCGCGCCGATCTGGTGCCCAACCTCGTCGCGACGGTGAAGGGCGCCGCCGCGTCCGAGGGCAAGATTCTCACCGATGTGATGAACGCGCGCGCCAAGGCGACGTCGGTGCAGGTTACCGCCAACGACCTGACCGATGCGAACAAGGTCCAGCAGTTCCAGCAGGCACAGCAGCAGCTCGGCGGCTCGCTGTCGCGCCTGCTCGCGACCACCGAGGCCTATCCGGACCTGAAGAGCCAGGGCAATTTCACCACGCTGATGAGCCAGCTCGAAGGTACCGAGAACCGGATCACCATCTCGATCCGCGACTATAACCAGGCGGTGCAGGCCTATAACACGCGCATCCGCACCTTCCCCGACGCGGTCGGCGCCAAGATCTTCTACGGCGCCAAGCCGCTGACGCCGTTCCAGGCCAAGGCCGGCGCGGACGTCGCGCCGACGGTGAACTTCGGGAACGGCAACTGATCCACGCGGCGCTCCTTGCGAGCGCCGTGCTGCTGCACGGCTGCCCTGTTGCGAAGGTGACGCCAGCACCGCCGGTGGCTGGCGCCGGCGAGCGCCAGCGGCCGTTGCCTCGACTGACCGGCAGGGTAGTGGATAACGCGCACCTCCTTTCGCCTGCTCAGGTCGCCAGCCTTACTCGGCGGCTTGCGCAGGCCGAAGTGCGCACCTGCCACCAGGTCGTTATCGTGACGGTACCAAGTCTTGCGGGCGAACCGATCGAACATTTCGGTCAGCGGGTCGGCGATGGATGGGGAATTGGCAGACGCGGCTATGACGATGGCGTGCTGCTGGTTGTCGCCCCCGCCGAACGCAAGGTGCGGATCGAAGTCGGCAATGGCTTGCGCAAGGCGCTGACCGATGTCGAGGCCGCGCGCATCATCCAGAACGATATCCTGCCGCGTTTCCGGAAAGGCGCGATGGCCGATGGAATCGACGCCGGCACTACTTCCATTCTTCGTGAGATCAGCTGATGATCCTGTTGCGTTTCCTGCTGGCCCTGCTCGTGCTGACGCCGCTGCCGGCAGTCGCCGATCCGACCTTCCCAAAGCTGACCGGCCGCGTGGTCGATGACGCGCATCTGCTCTCTCCCGAGCAGGTCGCGCAGCTCACCCAGCTCTCGACGGAGGTGGAGCAGGCTTCCAGCCGCCAGCTGGTGGTCGCGACGATACCGGACCTGCAAGGCTATGACATCGCCGACTATGGCTATCAGCTCGGCCGCAACTGGGGGATCGGGCAAAAGGGAGCGAACAACGGCATCATTCTGATCGTTGCGCCCGCGGACAGGAAGGTGCGGATCGAGGTAGGCTATGGCCTCGAACCGATCATGACCGACGCATTGTCGAACCAGATCATCAGCCAAGTCATCGTGCCGAAGTTCAAGGCCGGTGACATAACCGGCGGCATCGTTGCCGGCGCCCAGGCGATCGGCGAGCAGATGAAGCAGCCGCTCGAGACTGCCGAGCAAAAGGTCAAGGCGGCACAGGATGCGGCGACCAAATCCTCTGCGCGCAAGCGGCAGGGCGGCGGGCTGCCGATCGGGCTGCTCGTCTGGTTCATCGTCCTCGTCGTCATCCTCGTACCGATGCTCGCGCGCTTCGGCGGCCGGCGCCGACCCGGTCCCTGGGACGGCCAGTCCTACCGCAGCCGCGACGGCGATAGCGGCATGCTGCCGATCGTGCTGTGGACCATCGCCAACGAAATCGGCCGCGCGGCGAGCCACCGCGACGACGACGACGATCATGGCAGCGGCTGGGGCGGCGGTGGCGGCTGGGGCGGTGGCGGCGGTGGCGGTGGCGGCGGCTTCTCCGGCGGCGGCGGATCGTTCGGTGGCGGCGGCGCTTCGGGGAGCTGGTAAGGATGCGATTGACCGATCAGGACCGCGCGCGCGTCGCGGAAGCCGTACGGCAGGCCGAGCTGGGCACCAGCGGCGAGATCGTCACGGTGCTCGCCCGCCGGTCGGATGATTATGCCGATGTCGCGCTCCACTGGGCGGTGCTGGCGATGCTGCTGGTGCTGGCGATACTCGCCTGGCAGCCCTGGCCGATCGAATGGCTGCACACGCGGCTAATCGATCCCTGGGCGCAGACCGTGCCCGCGCACTGGTATCTCACCGCCGCACTGGTGGTGACCGCGCTCACCTTCCTCCTCGTGCGCGTGATTCTTGCCAAGGACGCGCTGCGGATTGGGCTCGCGCCGGGATCGACCAAGACGCGCCGGGTCCATGCCCGCGCACTGGCGCTGTTCCGTACCGCAGCCGAAAAACGCACGACCGGTTCGACGGGCGTATTGCTCTACCTCAGCCTTGCCGAGCACCGGGCCGAGATCCTCGCCGATTCGGCCATCCACTCGCGCGTCACCCCGGAAGTGTGGGGCGCGGCGATGGCGGCGCTGCTGGCGGAGGTGCGCGACGGTCGCCCCGCCGCGGGCATGGCGGCCGCCGTCGCGCAGATCGGCATGGTGCTCGCCGAACATTTCCCGCGCGCCGCCGACGACGTGAACGAGCTTCCCGATCGCCTGATCGAGCTCTAAGGCCGCAACCATGACCGACGAACCGATCGAGACCCCCTGGGCGGGCAAGTGGATCACCGTGCACCGCCAGGGCAAATGGGAATATGTGTCCCGCGCCCGGAGCATCCGCGCCGTCGTGATCGTCGCGATCGACGAGGCCGATCGCGTGATCCTGGTCGAGCAGTTTCGCGTGCCGCTCGGCCGTCGCTGCATCGAGCTGCCCGCAGGCCTCGTCGGCGACACCGAAAAGGGCGATACGATCGAGGCCGCCGCGCGGCGCGAGCTCGAGGAAGAAGCGGGCTATGCCTGCGAGCGGGTGGAGGAACTTGGCGAGTATTTCGCCTCGCCCGGCATGGTCAGCGAGAGTTTCACGCTCGTCCGCGTCCACGGCCTCACCCGCATCGGCGACGGCGGCGGCGTGGATGGCGAGGACATCAAGGTCCACCATGTGCCGATGGCCGACCTGCCGGCGTTCATCGCCAATTGCCGCGCGCAGGGCCTGGGCGTCGACGTCAAGATGCTGTTGCTGCTCAGCGGCGCGCTGCTGGGGCGCGGCTGAGGCGCGCGTCTACGGATCGGCCAACACCGCCGTTGGAAGTAAACACACCCGTCATCCCCGCGAAGGCGGGGATCCATTGATGGGCCGTCACGGCTCGATCCGAAGCGTCCTGGCAAATGGATCCCCGCCTGCGCGAGGATGACGACGGGTTTGAATCAGCGTTCAGCCCGCAGCTTCACCTGCCATGCAGGCGAAGCGCCCGCGATCAGCGGAAATTGTCGGCGTAGGCCTGCAGCTTGAGCTTGCGTTCCGGCGCGGGCACGACGTGATAGGCATAGCCCTCGCGCTCGGCATAGTCCTTCGCCGCTTCCAGCGTCGGGAAGGCGATGCGGACCTGATTGGCGGTTTCGCCGCCCCCCGCCCAGCCGGTCAGCGGATCGGGCCGCTGCGGCGTGTGCGGCTCGAACTCGAGGACCCAATTGTCGGTCCGGGCGCGGCCGGACTGCATCGCGTTCTTGACGCGCTGATAGATGCGAGCGGACTTCATGGGGCCACCCTTTAGCGCGCCCCGCGCGCCCTTGCATCAGCGTTTTTCGTCCGTAGCGTTGCGGAGGCCGCCGCCGGGTCCTCGGGCCAGGGATGGCGCGGATAGCGGCCGCGCATTTCCTTGGCCACCGCCGCCCAGCTCCCCTTCCAGAAACCCGGCAGGTCGCGCGTGGTCTGGATCGGGCGGCCGGCGGGCGAGGTCAGACTGAGCACGAGCGGCACATTGCCGCCGATCATCGGATGCTCGGCGAGGCCGAACAGTGCCTGGACGCGCACTTCCACCGTGGGACCGGCCTCCGCGGCATAATCGATGGCGTGGCTGGAGCCGGCGGGCGTCTCGAAACGCGCGGGCGCGAGCCGGTCGAGCGTCTTCTGCCCGTCCCAGCCGAGCAGGTTCTGCAGTGCCTGGGTGAGCGATTCGGAAGCAACCGCATTGAGCCGGCGCTTGCCCTCCAGCGCGGCGGGCAGCCAGTCGTCGAGCGCGGCGAGCAGGGCTTCCTCGGTCAGCGCTTCGATGCCCGCATAGGCGCCGCGGGTGCGGAGTGCCTGCGCGGTATCGGACCAGGGGAGCAGGTGAAGGCCGTGGGTGCGCACCCCCTCCAGCAACGCCGATTCGATCTCCGCCGGCGTCGCGCCCGAGTCAATGCCGCCGGAGAGGCGGACGGTGCCGAGCCGCCGTTCACGCAGCGCTTCGATGCGACCGGTGGCGGGATCGAAGCTGACAGTGCGGCGCGTCTCGATCCGATCGGCGAACAGTGTTTCGACCGTGGCGGCGTCGATCGGCGCGGCGGAGAGGATGCGCGCGCCGGCGGCCATGCCCTGCGTCTCGGCGACGGCGAGCCAGTCGGCGCGGGCGAGCGGCGACGTCGGGTCGAGCTTGAACCCGCGCCCGCCGACCGAGGCCCAGGTTTCGCCGGAGCCGTCGCGGCGCTTGGCTACGCGATCTGGGAAGGCGAGTGCCACGCAGAGGGCGGCCTCTTCTCCCTGCGCTCCCCCTCCCGCGCGCGGGAGGGGGCCGGGGGGTGGGCCCCCGGCATCCGCACCGGAATCCTTTGCAGCGAGCGGGGGCCCACCCCCTAGCCCCCTCCCGGTTGCGGGAGGGGGAATCAGCTTGCTCCACCGCTCCGCCAGCCGTCGCGCATTCTCCGCCCGCTGCCCCCGTTCGCCCTTCCAGCGGCGCAGGCGCAGCTCCAGGTCTGCGTCACTGCCCCCCAGCCCGCGCTCGCCGAGCAGCACCGCGACCTTGGCCGCCGTCCGCGCCATGCCCCGCTCGCTCGCGCGCACCAGCATGTGCCCCAGCCGCGGCGGCAGCGGCAGGCGGGCGATCGCCCTGCCATGTTCGGTCGGGCGGCCATCGGTGCCGATCGCCTCCAGCGCCCCCAGCCGCGCGCGCGCCTCGGCGATCGCAGCCTCGGGCGGCGGATCGAGCCAGGCGAGCTGGCGCGGATCGGTCACGCCCCACAGCGCGCAATCGAGCATCAGCGCCGACAGATCGGCCTCCAGAATCTCCGGGGGATCGAAGCGCGGCAGCCCGGCCGTCGCCGCCTCTTCCCATAGCCGATAGGCACTGCCCGGCCCCTGCCGCGCCGCACGCCCTGCCCGCTGGGTCACCGCCGCCTGGCTCGCGCGCTCGGTGACCAGCCGCGTCATGCCCGCCGCGCGATCATAGCGCGGCCGCCGCGCCAGCCCCGAATCGACCACCACCCGGATGCCGTCCAGCGTCAGCGAGGTCTCCGCGATCGAGGTCGCCAGCACGATCTTGCGCCGTCCCTCCGGATCGGGCGCGATTGCGGCGCGCTGCGCGGCGGGCTCCAGGCTGCCGTGCAGCCGGTGGAGTACCGCACCGCTAAGGTCGCCCAGCCGCTCGGCGGTCCGCTCGATCTCCGCCACGCCGGGCAGGAAGGCGAGGATGCCGCCCGCCTCCTCGCGCAACGCCAGCCGCACCGCGCCTGCGACGCTGTCCTCGATCCGCGCCTCGGCCGCGCGGCCGAGATGGCGCAGCGTTAGCGGAAAGCTGCGGCCTTCGCTCTCCACGACCGGCGCATCGCCCATCAGCCCGGAGAAACGCGTACCGTCGAGCGTCGCTGACATCGCGACCAGCCGCAGGTCCGGCCGCAGCGCGCCTTGCGCATCGAGCGCCAGCGCCAGCCCGAAATCACTGTCGAGGCTGCGTTCATGCACTTCGTCGAACAGCACGGCGGAAATGCCCGCGAGCTCGGGATCGGCCTGGATGCGATTGACGAAGATCCCCTCGGTGACGACCGTCACCCGCGTCGCCGCCGAGCGCTTGCTGTCCATCCGCGTCGCATAGCCGAAGGTCTTGCCCACGCTCTCGCCCGCCAGCGCCGCCATCCGCTCCGCCGCCGCCCGCGCCGCGAGCCTGCGCGGAGACAGCAGCAGGATTTCGCCGCTGCACCATGCCTCGCCGAGCAGGGCCGGCGCCACCGCGGTGGTCTTGCCCGCGCCCGGCGGCGCCACCAGCACCGCGTTGCTCCCGCTCCGCAGCGCATCGAGCAGCGCCGGCAAAACCGCGTGGATCGGCAGGGAAGACGTCATTCGACTGCAACCATTCGGGACAAGCGTGGTTAGGCGGACTCACCGCCAGAGGAGCGCGACATGGCACGAATCCTTTCCCAGTTCACCATCACCCCGGACAGCGACGGCGATTACACCCTCCACCTCGAGGACGAGGACGGTGAGACCATCGAGATGACGGCGAGCTACGAGCAGCTCGACCTGATCGTCGAGGGCATCGAAGAGGTGCTCGACATGGACGAGGAAGACGCGCTCGAAGTCGACGAGGACGAAGGCGAAGCGAAGTCGACCGAGGAATAATCCCCGGGCGGGTGGGCGCGCGTCAGTAGGCGCGCGCCACCGCGAATTCGACGGCTTCCACCATCGCGTCCTTCGCCTCGCAGGCGCGGAAGCCACCCAGCGCATCGATCGCGCGCTGGCCGTAATGCCGGGCACGCGCAAGCGTATCGTCCACCGCGCGGCAGCTCTGCACCAGCCGGATCGCCTCGGCGAAATCCTCGTCCGCGATGCGGCGGCCGGAGATCGCTTCCTTCCAGAAGCCGCGTTCCGCTTCGTTGCCGCGCGCATAGGCCAGGATCACCGGCAGCGTCATCTTGCCTTCGCGGAAATCGTCGCCGGCATCCTTGCCCATGGTCGACGCATCCGACACGTAATCGATCGCATCGTCGACCAGCTGGAAGGCGATGCCCAGATTGCGGCCATAGGCGTCGAGCGCGAGCTCCTCCGCCTCGGGGCGCTCGGCGACCACCGCCGATACGCGGCAGGCGGCGGCGAACAGCGCGGCGGTCTTGGCGCCGATGATATCGAGATAGCGATCCTCGGACAGGTCGATCCGGCGCACTGCGGTGAGCTGGTTGACTTCGCCCTCGGCGATCACCGCACTGGCGTTCGACAGGATGTGGAGCGCCTTGAGACTCTCGGCTTCCACCATCAGTTCGAACGAGCGGCTGAACAGGAAGTCGCCGACCAGCACGCTGGCGGGATTGCCCCAGATGATGTTGGCGGTGCGGCGACCGCGGCGCAGGTCCGAGCTGTCGACCACGTCGTCGTGCAGCAGCGTCGCGGTGTGGATGAACTCCACGGCCGCCGCCAGCTTGTGGTGGCGCGTGCCCGCATAGCCGAGCAGCCGCGCGCTCGCGAGCGTCAGCATCGGCCGCATCCGCTTGCCGCCGCCGGCGATCAGATGGCCGGCGAGTTCGGGAATCAGCGGGATTTCCGACTGCATGCGATCCAGGATCACCGCGTTCACCAGGTTCATGTCCTGGGCGACCAGCGCCATGATCGGATCGAGCGAGGGCTGGGTTCGCGACCCCAGGCGGTGGACGGTTGCGCTCATATGCCACGAGCCTCTGGCCTTTGTGCCCTGCAAAGGCAAGAGGCGCTTGCATGGCCGTGCCGCAGCGGCAAAAGAGATTGCCATGACCGACGCGACGCTGATCCGCTTTCGCCAGAGCATCGACAATATCGATGCGGCGCTCGTCTTCATGCTCGCCGAGCGGTTCAAGGTTACCCAGGCGGTGGGGCGCTACAAGGCCGAGACCGGGCTCCCGGCCGCCGATCCCGGCCGCGAGGAGGCGCAGATCGCCCGGCTACGCGCGCTGGCCCAGGATGCCGATCTCGACCCCGAATTCTCCGAGAAATTCCTGCGCTTCATCATCGACGAAGTGATCCGCCACCACCGCCAAGCGCAAGAAGCCGGAACCGCTGGGGCCTGACTCCGTTGCTGGGCGTGAAACCCGAGGGGGCAAGCGCTTGAGCGACGATTATCTGATCTTCCGGCCCGACGATGTCGACCTGACCCGCTCGCCGCTGCGCGCAGGGGTGAACGACGCGACCTATGTGCTCGGGGCGTTCAACCCGGGCTTCGCGCGGCTGCCGAACGGCAATCTGCTGCTCATGGTGCGCGTCGCCGAGGCGCTGCGCGATCCGGTAGTGGACGGGCATGCGCGGGGGATTCGCTGGACGCCGTCGGGCTATGTGCTCGATCGCCATCCCGTGGCGGGCCTCGATATGGGCGATCCGCGCCAGTTTGCGCTCAAGGACCGCAATCCCCGGCTGCTCGGCCTCACCTCGCTTTCCTGGCTGCTGCCGGTGGAGCTGGATGCCGATGGCCGCACGGTGGTGGCGGTGCATTACGACAAGGCGATCGCGCCCAGCGCCTCGTACATGGATTACGGCGTCGAGGATGCGCGGATCACCCTGATCGACGGCACCTATTGGATGACCGTTTGCGGCGTCTCGGCCGAGCGCCACTGCACCGCGATGTACCGCTCGACCGACGGGCTCGACTGGGAACTGCTCGGGGTGGTGCTCGACCACCAGAACAAGGACATGCTGCTGTTCGAGGGACGGATCGGCGGCTTATTCCACGCGCTGACCCGGCCGCTGGGGGAGGTGTACTTCGCCTATCCCGACGATTCCCCATGGCTGGGCGGCCCATCGATCAACCTCGCCCGCTCGCCCGACGGGCTGCACTGGAAGCCGCTCGACCAGCCGGGCATCCGTGCGCGCAAGGGATCGACTTCGAACCAGCGGATCGGCGGCGGCAGCCAGCCGGTGCTGACCGATGCGGGCTGGCTGCTGATCTATCACGGGGTGGAGAAGCGCGAAGCGGTCGGCATCTATCGCAGCTTCTGGGCGCTGCTCGACCGCGACGATCCCAGCATCCTCCTGCGGCAGGAGGACACGGTCCCGCTGCTGGAGGCGAATCCGGCGCTGACCGCGGACATCGCGCACCAGCTCTATCTGCCGACGCCGGTGGTGTTCACCACCGGGCTTGTCGATGCCGGCGAGCGCTACATCGTGGCGAGCGGTGAAGCGGATCTGGCCTGCCGGATCACGCACATCCCGAAGGCGCGATTCGGGTGAAGTGCTTCTCAGATCCTCCCCGGAACGGGGAGGGGGACCATGTGCAGCATGGTGGAGGGGCCGCCGCGGCACGCGGCGGTGGTCCGGCGTGCTTCACCCGCACCGCGCCTGCGGCGCGGCCCCTCCACCACCGCCTGCGGCGGCGGTCCCCCTCCCCGTTACGGGGAGGAATTTTCGCGAGGAGCCCCCAATGACCGACCCCCTCTGGTGGCAGAGCGGCGTGATCTACCAGGTCTATCCGCGCTCGTTCAACGACTCCAACGGCGACGGCATCGGCGATCTGGCGGGCGTTACCGCGCGGCTCGACTATCTGGTCGATCTGGGCGTGGGCGCGGTGTGGCTGTCGCCGATCTTCCCCTCGCCCATGGCCGATTTCGGCTATGACGTGGCGGATTATTGCGGGATCGACCCGCGCTTCGGCACGCTCGCCGACTTCGACCGCTTGCGCGACGCCGCGCATGCCCGCGGCCTCAAGCTGCTGCTCGATTTCGTCCCCAACCACAGCTCGAGCGAACACCCCTGGTTCCGCGAAAGCCGGTCCTCCCGCGAGAACCCCAAACGCGACTGGTATATCTGGCGCGATCCTGCCGCCGATGGCGGCCCGCCCAACAACTGGCAGAGCTTCTTCGGCGGCAGCGCCTGGGAATGGGACGAAGCCAGCGGCCAATATTATCTCCACCAGTTCCTCAAGGAACAGCCCGAGCTGAACTGGCGCAACCCGGATCTGCGCGCGGCGATGCTGGACGCGATGCGCTTCTGGTTCGATCGCGGGGTCGACGGCTTCCGCATCGACGTGCTGTGGCTGGCGATCAAGCACCCCGACTTCCCCGACAACCCCGCCAATCCGGATTGGCGCGACGGCATGCAGGACATCGACCGGCTGCTTCCGGTCCACTCGGCCGACCAGCCCGAGATGATGGATATCATCGCCGCGATGCGCGACGTCGCGGAGGCCTATCCCGAGCGCGTGCTGATCGGCGAGATCTACCTGCCGATCCCGCGCCTCGTCGCCTATTATGGCGAGGGCGGGAACGGCGTGCATCTTCCCTTTAATTTCCACCTGCTCGACGCCCGCTGGGATACCGCGGCACTGGCGCAACTCATCGCCGACTATGAGGGCGCCCTGCCCGCCGATGGCTGGCCGAACTGGGTGCTCGGCAACCATGACAAGCCGCGTGTCGCCTCGCGCGTCGGGCCGGCGCAGGCTGCCGTCGCGATGATGCTGCTGCTCACGCTGCGCGGCACGCCGACGCTCTACCAAGGCGACGAACTGGGCATGCCGAACGTCGCCATCCCGCCCGACCGGGTGCGCGATCCGCAGGCGCTGCGCGAGCCCGACACCGCGTTCAACCGCGACGAGGTGCGCACGCCGATGCCCTGGGACGCGAGCGCGCATGCCGGGTTCAGCAGCGTCGAGCCGTGGCTGCCGCTCAACCCCGATTGGGCCGAGCGCAACATCATGGCGCAGCGCGACGCGCCGGGTTCGATGCTCGCCTTTACCCGCGCGCTGCTCCAGCTGCGGCGGGCGCATCCGGCGCTGTCGGTGGGGAGCTGGCATGCGGTGTCGAGCGACGGCGCGGTCCTCGCCTATGAACGGCGGCATGGCGACGCGCGCGTGCTGGTCGCGCTGAACCTTTCCGATACGCCGCAGACGCTGGTGCTGCCGGAATGGGCGCGTTCGCTTGCTCCAGCGCTTACGACACCCCCCACCCGTCCTCCCCGCGCGGGCGGGGATCCCTTTGCCAGTGCGGCCGGGGATGGCGCCGAAGCGTTCTCACCAATGGATCCCCGCCTGCGCGGGGATGACGGCGGGATTGTGGATGGCGCTGTCCTCCCCCTCGCCCCGAACCAAGGCATTTTGCTCGCATGATCAACCCTCCCGTGCCCCCGCGAACGCAGGGGCCCAGAGCCACACGCGATTCACTCTCCAACCCTGGGCCCCTGCTTTCGCAGAGGCACGGCGGGAAAAGGGGCAGCCGCGCATGAAGATCGCCATGCTCGCCCCGATCGCCTGGCGCACCCCGCCGCGCCATTATGGCCCATGGGAGCTGGTGACGAGCCTGCTCACCGAGGCGCTGGTCGCCAAGGGCGTCGACGTCACCCTGTTCGCGACGCAGGATTCGGTCACCACCGCCCGCCTCGCCGGCGTCGTGCCGCGCGGCTACGAGGAAGACCCGGCGATCGACGCGAAGGTATGGGAATATGCCCACCAGTCGCACCTCTTCGCCCGCGCGGCCGAGTTCGACCTGATCCACAACCAGGCCGATTTCCCCGCGCACGCCTATGCCCCGCTGATCGACACGCCGATGGTGACGACGATCCACGGCTTCTCGTCCGAGCGCATCCTGCCGATGTACAAGCCGTTCGAGGAGCGGGTGCACTATGTCGCGATCTCGGATGCCGATCGGCACCCGGCGCTGCGCTATGCCACGACGATCCACCACGGCATCCGGCTCGACGAGTTCGCCCTCGATGCGCAGGGCAGCGACGACCTGCTCTTCTTCGGCCGCATGCATCCCGACAAGGGCGCGGCCGAAGCGATCGCCGTCGCCCAGACGACCGGCCGACGGCTGAACCTGTACGGCATCGTCCAGGACCAGGGCTATTTCGAGCGCGAGGTCCAGCCGCATCTCAATGACCGCATCGTCTATCACGGGCCGGTCGGCGGCGAGGGGCGCATCCGCGCGCTCGGCAGCGCCCGCGCGCTGCTTCACCTGATCAACTTCGACGAGCCCTTCGGCCTGTCGGTGATCGAGGCGATGGCCTGCGGCACGCCGGTGATCGCGGTCCGCCGCGGCTCGATGCCCGAGCTCATCCAGGACGGGGTCGACGGCGTTCTCGTCGATTCTGCCGACGACGGGGCGGCTGCGGTCGAGCGCGTCGCGTCGATCGACCGCGCCGCCTGCCGCAGCGCGATCGAAACGCGCTTCTCGGTGGAGGCGATGGCGGACGCGTATATCGCGCTCTACCGCCGCATTCTCGGTCAGTAGCTCAGCGTACGCCGAGCAGGGTGAGCGCGCGGGCGAGGTCGGCCTGACGGAAGGGCTTGGGGAGATGCGCAAAGTCGCGCCCCAGCCCTTCGACCCCGGCATAGCCGGAGACGATCAGCGTCGGCAGCGTACCGAACCGCGCCTGCACGATGCGGGCGAGTTCGGTGCCGGTTATTCCCGGCATCAGATGATCGGTGACGAGCAGATCGGGCACCAGGCCCTTGTCGAGCAGCGCCAATGCGGCCTCGGCGGAGTCGGCGAGCTGTACCTGGTAGCCGAGCGCGCGCAGCATCTCGGCCGCGGTGCCGCGCACGATATCCTCGTCATCCACCAGCAGCACCGTACCTGCGCCGTCGTGCGGCTCGTGCCGCTGCGGCGCCTCGACCGCGGCTAGCGCCTCGGCACTGACCGGCAGCCACAGCTCGACCTCGGTGCCTTCGTCGAGGCGGCTCGACAGCCCCATCGTGCCGCCCAGCTGGTTCGCCAGCCCGTGCACCATCGACAGGCCGAGCCCGGTGCCGCGGCCGACGCCCTTGGTCGAGAAAAACGGCTCGATCGCGCGGGCGAGCGTGGCGGCGTCCATCCCCGATCCCGTGTCGCGCACCGCGAGGCGCACATAGCGTCCCTCGACGAGCGGCGTCGGCGCTTCGCGCGCTTCGCCCAGGCTCAGCCGCACTTCCAGCGCACCGCCCTCGGGCATCGCGTCGCGGGCGTTCACCGCGAGGTTGAGCAGCGCCATCTCCAGCTGGTTGGCATCGGCATGGGCGGGCGGAAGCGCTTCGGGCTTCGTCACCGACAGCGCGATCTTGGGGCCGAGCGTGCTGGCGAGCAGCGGTACCATGCCGTCGACCAACGCCGCCATGTCGACCGGCGCGGGCTGGAGCGGCTGGCGGCGGGCGAAGGCGAGCAGCCGCTGGACGAGCGTGCTCGCCCGCTCGGCCGAGCGCATCGCGCCGTCGAGCAGCCGGTGCAGCACCGGATCGTCGCCGCGCTTGCGCAAGATCAGGTCTAGGCTCCCGATGATGGGCGTGAGCAGGTTGTTGAAGTCGTGTGCGACGCCGCCGGTCAGCTGGCCCATCGCCTCCATCTTCTGGCTCTGGCGCAGCGCCGCCTCGGTCTCGTGGAGTGCCGCGGTGCGTTCCTCGACGCGGCGTTCGAGCGTCTCGTTGGCGGCGCGGACGTCGGCGAGCAGCCCGGCATTGTCGATCGCGACCGCAGCCTGCGCAGCGAGGCTGCGCGCCAGTTCCTCGTGCCGGGCAGTGAAGCGGCCCGGCAAGGGATGGCCGAACAGCAGCCCGCCCAGCACCGAGCGATCGCGCGACACCACGGGGACCGCAAGATAGCTGGTGACGACCGGATGCCCCGGCGGCATTCCGTGATGCGGGGCGTTCTGGCCATAATCGGCTTCGCGGGTGACGTCGTCCGAGCGCATCACCACATTGTGGAAGATCGGCCGGAACACCGCGGTCGCGCGCGGGCGGCCGAGCGATTCGAAGCGCGCGCGATCCTCGCCCGAGAGCGTGAACAGGTGGAGCCGTTCGCCGCTTTCGTCCATCACATTGTGGAAGAAGGCGCCGACGCTGGCACCGGTCAGCGCCACCCCGGCATCGGTGAGCATCTGCACCAGCCGTTCGAGATCATGCTCGGCCGAAAGCGCCGCGCCGACGCGGTTGAGCGTCTCCAGCGCGGCCTGGGCGCGGCGTTCCTCGGTGACATCCTCGCACGAGATCGCGATCTGGTGGACCTTGCCGTCCCAGTCGTAGATCGGCACCCAGTTCTGCCGCCAGGTAGAATGGCCGTCGGGCCGCCCCCGCGTCGGGCCGCTCACTTCCACGCCGAGTAGCGGCTCGCCGGCCAGCACCCGAACCAGCGCCGCCACCAGCTGGTCGCTCAGGTCTGGGACGATCTCGCTGACATGGCGGCCGATATGCTCGGCGACGGACAGGCCGTTCCACTCGGCGAGCTGGCGATTGATCCGCAGATAGCGCAGATCGGTATCGAGCACCGCCAGCCCCACCGGCGAGTTGTCGTACATCACCGCGAGTTCGTCCGCCTGCTCGCGGGCGAGCCCCTCGCTGGCGCGCAGCGCCGCTTCGCTCTCGCGCAGCCGGCGATCGCCCTTTACCCGCTCGGTCGTCTCCGAAACGACCGACATCACGCCGCCGACCGAGCCGTCAGCGTCGAGCACGGGGGAGAGCGAAATGTCGAAATAGACGATTTCGCCGAATCCATAGCGTTCGGTGTAGAAGCGGCGGTCGCGCGCCGAGAGCGTCTTGCCGGTCGTCCGCACATAGGCGAGCATCGGCCCCAGTTCGTCCCAGGTTTCCGCCCAATAAGGCTGGGCCGCGTTGCCGAGCGCCGCCGGATGCTTGTTGCCGATCGTCTGGGCGTATGCAGGATTATAGAGCGCGACATAGTCCGGCCCCCAGAAGATCGCGATCTGGGCGTGCGACGGCAGCATCAGCAGCAGCGCGTCGCGCAGGCTGCGCGGCCAGGTCTCGGGCGGGCCGAGCGGCGATTCCGACCAGGCACGCGCAGCGATCAGCCGATCGAGCGGCGTGGCGCCGGCGTCGATGCCCGCCGGCGCGCTCATCCCTCGGCCGGGACGATCGGATTGACGTCGCGACGCGCACCGGGCGTACGCCGATCAAGCGCGGCGCGGATGCGATCCGCCAGCTGTTCGCGGCGATAGGGCTTGCCGATCACGTCGAGGTTGGAGCCGCGCGGGATATCGGCGACCAGATCCTCATTGTATCCGGTGGTCATCAACACCGGCGTGTCCGGATGGGTCTCGCGGAACTGCTCGACCAGCTCGAGCCCGCTCATGCCGCCGGGCATGACGATGTCGGTGAACAGCAGGTCGATCGTCTCGGTCTTGAGCCGTTCCAGTGCCTCTTCCCCGCTCGACGCGAGCACGACGCGGTAGCCAAGTGCCGCAATCTGCTCCTGCGCCAGCGCGCGGACGTCATCGCTGTCCTCGACGAGCAGGATCGTCTCGCTGCCGCCGGTCGTCCCCTGGTGAAGCTCACGCTTCGGCGCGGGCGCGGAAGGCGCGGTGCCGGCCATCGCATTGGCAACCGGGAACAGCATGCGAATCTCGGTCCCTTCGCCGGGCGTGCTGTCGATCTCCAGGCGGCCCAGCGATTGCTGGACGAAGCCATGCACCATCGCCAGCCCCAGTCCCGTACCGCGTTCGGCGCCCTTGGTGGTGAAGAAGGGTTCGGTCGCACGGCGCCGGACATTGTCGTCCATGCCGGTGCCCTCGTCGCGGATGGTGAGGACGACATAGTCCCCCTCGGGCAACTGGTGCATCGGCGCGTTGCCGTTGAGCTTCCACAGCCGCGTCCCGATCGTGACCGTACCGCCCTTGGGCATGGCGTCGCGCGCGTTGAGCAGCACGTTGAGGATCGCCATTTCCAGATGCGTGGGATCGATCTGCACCGCCGGCAGCCGGCGTTCGAGCGCGGTGACCAGCCGGATCTGCGCGCCGACGGTGTTGTCGAGCAGATCGCCGAAATCGTGGATCAGCTGGTTCATGTCGACGGTCTTGGGCTCGAGCCGGGTCTTGCGCGCAAAGGCGAGCAGCTGGCGGGTGAGCTTCGATCCGCGATCGGCGGCGCGCGCGGCGTTGTTGAGCAGCCGCTGGTGCCGGTCGTCCTCGACCTGGCTGGCGACGATGTCGACATTGCCCGACACCACCTGCAGCAGATTGTTGAAGTCGTGCGCCAAGCCGGCGGTGAGCTGGCCGATCGCCTCCATCTTCTGCGCCTGGCGGAACGACTGTTCGGATTCGCGGCGCCGCGTCACATCAAGCTGGCTGGCGAAGAAATAGAGCAGTTCGCCATCGGGCCCGAGCACCGGCGCGATGAACACGGCGTTCCAGAACGAGCTGCCGTCGCGGCGATAGTTGATCAGCTCCAGCGCGATCGCTTCCTTCGCGTCGATCGCGGCGCGCAGTTCGGCCACCGCATCGCGATCGGTCTCGGCGCCCTGGAGAAAGCGGCAGTTGCGACCAAGGATCTCGTGTTCTTCATAGCCGGTCAGGTCGAGGAACGCCTTGTTGGCGAAGACGATCGGATTGTCCGGCTGATTCGGGTCGGTGAGCGTCATCGGCATCCGCGTCATCTGCAGCGCGGCGAAGAACACCGTGCTGCGATCGCCCAGACCTGGGGTGCCGATGATGGCACGCTTCCAGTGATGCGTCGGGTGGTTCCCGGTCGGGCTGTAGGAGGTCGAGTCCTTCAAATCGCCGGCCGATTCGCCGGTCGCGGCAGGCTTTTGCTCGTCGTCATTCTGCACGCGTCTGGCTTCCTCGTGATCACAGCAACCCGCCAGACAAATGCGCGAAACGCCGTTTCGGTTGCGAACCTTCTGGAAGTATAGGGAAAAGTTAGGGCCGCCGCCAGTCGAGTTGCGACCAGCCTCGCGTCGCCGCCAGTTTGGCGAGCGGACCATGCGCGTTGACCGCGAAGGCCTCGTTCGCCCAGCCGAGCAGCGGCGCGTCGGAAACGTGATCCGAATAGGCGCGGACATGGCAATTGGCGCGGTGCAGCCCCGCCGCGGCGAGCCAATTTTCGATCATGTGGAGCTTTACGGGCCCGTAACAGTTCTCGCCCTCGAGTTCGGAGAGAATATGCCCCTGCCCGTCCCGCTTCGCATTGGTGGCGATCACGTCGTCGAAGCCCAGCCTTTTGCCGATCGCTTCGGCATAATAGCGATGCGAGGCGGTCGCCATTACCAGCCGGTAGCCGGCGGCGCGATCGGCCTCGATCTGCACGCGGGCACCTTGGAGCACACCCTTTCGCAGCTCGAGATCGGCAAAGGCCTCGGCCACCGCAGTCATCTCGGCGGGCGGCAGCGCACGGCCGAGCAGCAGCCGGTGCGACACGCGCTTCAGACGCGCGCGGTCGATCCGGCGGCCGAGATAGGCGAGGCCCGCCAGCCCCACCACCGGGAACAGCCCCAGCCGCCACGGCGCACGGGTGCGCGCGACGTGCAGCAGGAACCGCGTCCAGGTCGGTTTCGCGGTGATGGTCTTGTCCATGTCGTAGATGGCGAGGCGTTGCATTGCGCTCTCTAGCCACGGAGGAACTTGCCGTTCCAGCAAGAATCGCGGAAAGGGGGTTTCGATGAGGGCACCCGCCGACTTTGAACGGTCCGACGACAACGGCGAGGCGGTGCTCCGCTTCTCCGGCAATCTTTCGCTTGCCTGCCTGGGTGACCTGCCCGCGCGGCTGGACACGGTGGAGGGCGGCGTCGCGCGGCTCGATCTCACCGATGTCGGCCGGATGGACACGGTCGGCGCCTGGGTGGTCCACCGCTTCGCGCGCGATCGCGGCGCGAAAATCGAAGGGCTGAACGCCGACGAGCAGCATCTGCTCGACCAGGTGGTCGCCGCCGAACATCCGATCCAGCTGCCGCCGCCGCCGCCGGGTTCCGTCACTCGCGCGCTCGACGAGATCGGCAAGGCGGTGATCAATTCGGGCAAGACGCTCTACGGTCTGCTCGGCTTCATGGGGGCGACGGTGCTCGCCTTCTGGCACGTCCTCACGCATCCGCGCCGCTTCCGCTTCAACGCGACGGTGCAGCGCTTCGAGGTGGTCGGCGTCGGCGCGCTCGCCATCATCGGGTTGATGAGCTTTCTGATCGGCATCGTCATCGCCCAGCAGGGATCGGTGCAGTTGCGCCAGTTCGGCGCGGAGATCTACACGATCAACCTGCTCGGCCGGCTGACGCTGCGCGAGCTCGGCATTCTGATGACCGCGATCATGATCGCCGGCCGCTCGGGATCGGCCTTTGCCGCCCAGATTGGCACGATGAAACTGACCGAAGAGATCGACGCGATGCGCACGATCGGCGTGTCGCCGATGGAGGCGCTGGTGCTGCCGCGCGTGTTCGCGGTGGTGTTCATGCTGCCGCTGCTCGGCTTCTATTCCTCGCTCGTTTCCATCTTGGGCGGCGGCCTGCTGTGCTGGGTCGATCTCGGCATCACGCCGATCACCTTCATCCAGCGCATTCACGAGGTGGTGCCGCTCACCGATCTATGGGTCGGGCTGGTCAAGGCCCCCGTGTTCGGCGCGATCATCGCGATCGCCGGCTGTTTCCACGGCATGCAGGTCGAAGGCGATGCCGAACAGGTCGGCCAGCGCACCACCACCGCAGTGGTGCAGGCGATCTTCCTGGTCATCGTGCTGGATGCCTTCTTCGCGGTGTTCTTCACCAATGTGGGTTGGGCATGAACGACGCAGCGCGCGACGACGATCGCGAAATCCTGATCCGCGTCCGCGGCCTGCGCAACGGCTTTGGCGATCAGCTGGTCCATGACGGGCTCGACCTCGACGTGCGCCGCGGCGAGATCCTCGGCGTGGTCGGGGGCTCGGGCACCGGGAAGTCGGTGCTGATGCGCTCGATCATCGGCCTGCAATCGCCGCTGGATGGCGCGGTCGAGGTTTTCGGCGAGAACACGATCGGGCGCGAGGACACCGAAGCGGTCGATATTCGCAAGCGCTGGGGCATCCTGTTCCAGGGCGGCGCGCTGTTTTCGACGCTGACCGTCTCCGAGAATGTCCAGGTTCCGCTCAAGGAATATTATCCGGGGATCGATCCGGCGCTGCTCGAGGAAATCGCCGCCTACAAGGTGGTGATGACCGGCCTGCCCCCCGAAGCCGGCCCCAAATATCCGGCGGAGCTTTCGGGCGGGATGAAGAAGCGCGCCGGTCTCGCGCGGGCACTGGCACTCGATCCGGAATTGCTGTTCCTCGACGAGCCCACCGCGGGGCTCGACCCGATCGGTGCGGCGGCGTTCGACGAACTGACCGCGTCGCTCCAGAAAACGCTCGGGCTCACCGTGTTTCTGATCACCCATGATCTCGACACGCTTTACGCGATCTGCGACCGCGTCGCGGTACTGGCGGACAAGCGGGTAATCGCGGTGGGCACGATTCCCGAGCTGCTGGCGTTGGATCATCCGTGGATCCAGGAATATTTCAACGGACCCCGCGGCCGCGCCGCAGTCGCGGGCGCGAACCGGCCGGTGCATGAGGATAAGAGGGGCTGATGGAAACGCGTTCCAATCACGTGCTGGTCGGCGCGGTCGTACTGATCCTGCTGGCGGTGCTCGCGCTGTTCATCGTCTGGCTGTCGCGGCTGGGCGGCGGCGACGAGCGCCAGTATGACATTTTCTTCAAGCAGTCGGTCGACGGCCTCAGCCGTGGCTCGCCGGTCAGCTTCTCGGGCGTGCCAGCGGGCACGGTGAAGGACATCCAGTTCTGGCGTCCGGATCCAAGCCTGGTGCGCGTGCGCATCAGCGTGCAGCCCGACGTGCCGATCCTCGAGGGCACCAACGCGACGATCCAGGGCAGCTTCACCGGCCCCAGCACCGTGCAGCTGGACGGGGCGGTCAAGGGCCAGCCGCCGATCGAATGCCCGAAGGACAATCCGCGCGCGGCCTGCCCGCTGGGCGTCCCCGTGATCCCGACCAAGGCGGGCGGGCTCGGCGCGCTGCTGAGCTCGGCGCCGAAGCTGCTCGAACGGCTGACCACGCTCACCGAGCGCGTCTCCGACCTGCTCGACGAAAAGAACCAGGCCTCGATCGGCGGCATCCTCGCCAACACCAACCGGCTGACCAAGTCGCTGGCGGATCGCGGGCCCGAGATCGCCGCGACGCTGGCCGAAACGCGGGTCGCGATCCAGCAGGCCGGTGCCGCCGCGCAGCAGATCGGTCAGCTCGCCGCGACCACCAACGGCATGATGGCGAGCGATATCAAGCCGACCATCGCCAATCTCAACGCCACCATCACCTCGGCGCGCAAGAGCGTCGAGACGCTGGATGCGACGATCGGCGATGCCCGTCCGGGGATCCAGGCCTTCTCGAACAAGACGATGCCCGAGGTCGGCCAGCTCGTGCAGGATCTGCGCGAGATGTCGATCGCGCTCACCAATGTCGCGCACAAGCTCGATCAGGGCGGCGCTTCCAGTCTGATCGGGGCGCCTGCGCTGCCCACCTACAAGTCGAAGAAGTGAGGCCGAAGCAATGAGGTTCCGGATGAACAAGCCCGTCATCGCCGCGCTGCTCGCCGTCGTGCCGCTTTCCGGCTGCATATCCTTCGCCGCCAAGCCGCCCGCCTCGCTGCTGACGCTGCAGCCGGCGGCGGTGCTGCCGGCGGGCGAGGTCCAGCAATCGGGCACGGTGAAGGCCGTGACGATCGGCCCGGTCAACGCGCCGCAGGAACTGGCGACGACGCGCGTGCCGGTCCATTCGGGCCCGGGCGGGACGAAGATCGCCTATGTGAAGGACGCGCAGTGGGTCGAAGGGCCCGCCAGCCTCTTCGGCCGCCTGCTCGCCGATACGATCGCCGCGCGGACCGGACGCATCGTGCTCAGCCGCCGCCAGTCGCTCAGCGCCCCCAGCGCGAGCCTGGGCGGCGACGTGCGCAGCTTCGGCGTCGATGCGAGCAGGATGGAAGCGGTGGTGGTGTTCGACGCCGCGCTGGGCCGCGAAGGCACCCAGACCTTCGAGCGCCGCCGCTTCGAGGCGCGCGTACCGGTGACCGCGATCGAGACCGCCGCGATCGGCCCGGCGCTCAACCAGGCCGCCAACCAGGTCGCCGCCGAAATCGCCGACTGGGTCGGCAAATAACCGATCAGGGCCGGCGGCGCACCGCTGCCGGCAGGTCGCAGACGTTCAGCCCGGTCGCCACGGTCGGCGGGGCGGGGTTCTCGCGCAGCGCGATCATCGCGGCATAGCGCGGATTGTCGGCGGCGCGGACCTGGAAGTGCGGTCGCTCGTCCGCGGGTAGCTGGCTGGCAAGCCGCACCCAGACGATGCCGGTGCGTTCGGCCGGGGTGGCATAGACCCCCATGGCAGCATCGCTGCGCGGCAGCGCCGAGAGCAGCTGCATCCCCTCGATGATCCGCCCGACCACCGTATAGTTGCGATCCAGCCGCCGCGCCGACTGACCGATCGGGGTGAACAGCTCGGATCCGGTGCCCGTATCGGGCAACTGGTCGCGCGCCACGCCGACCATCCCGTAGCAATGGGTGAGCCACGCCGCCTTGCCGTCGGTGGCGATCGGCCAGCCATCGGCGGTGACGCCGGTGGCGCTCGCATAGGAGTCGGGATTGGCAAGGCGCTGCGCGGGGGTGAAGGCGCCGATCTCGAACTCGGCCGGGGGGCGGGCGAGGATCTCGGGCGGCAGCGCCTTCTTCTCGGTCGGATCGCCCCATTGCGCGACCCAATTCTCCTGAACGCGGTAGACACTCTCGCCGTCCCACCAGCGCGCCGCCGCGAGCTTGCGGATATTGTTGACGTGCGCAGGAGCGTATCGCGCCGCAAGGCGGATGGCGACCTGCTTGCCGGTGGTGAGCTGGATCAGCAGGACCTCGTCATCGGGAATGTCGCGCCAGTCCTCGGGTGCCGGCTCGGCAGCCGCCGGGGCGGGCCGCGGCGGCATGGACGCCTGGGGGGTGTTCTGGGCGGCGAGCGGCGCGGCGGCGAGGGTCGCGGCGAGGACGAGCAGGGTTTTTGCCATGGGTGAAGCTTGGCATGGCAACGGGCGCTTGCCTAGCCGCCCAAGGAACGGTAGGGCCGCGCCTTCCAGGTATCCTGCGGAGCGGTGGCCGAGTGGTCGAAGGCGCTCGCCTGGAAAGTGAGTATACGCCAAAAGCGTATCGAGGGTTCGAATCCCTCCCGCTCCGCCACCTGCGCCCTTTTTGGGGCTCGCAAAATCCCCCTCAAACTGCTAAAAATACAAGAGAAATCCTAGGTTTTTGATCTCATCGGATTTCGTTCAATTCCACCA
The DNA here is from genome assembly GCF_032114135.1 of Sphingomonas sp. Lineage (GTDB taxonomy): Bacteria > Pseudomonadota > Alphaproteobacteria > Sphingomonadales > Sphingomonadaceae > Sphingomonas. The sequence goes on along the minus strand of NZ_DAMCTA010000003.1, from coordinate 55,444 downwards.
GTTCCCACCACAAGTGGTGGGTAAAGTGGTGGGTATTTTGGAGCAGGGTTATGGGAAAACTCACTGCGCTCAAGATACGCTCGTTGGCGGAGCCCGGGCGGTACGCTGACGGCGACGGCCTATTTCTCGATGTCACAGGCAAAGGTACGGGCAGGTGGATTCTTCGCATCCAGTCGAACGGCCGGCGAAGGGAGATTGGCCTCGGTTCTCTAAAGACCGTCTCCCTGTCCGACGCGCGCGATGCAGCTTTCTTGATGCGGAAGAAGATTGCGCAGGGCATCGACCCTGTCGCTGAACGCAAGCAGGAGCGCCAGGTCATTCCGACCTTCCGCAGGGCTGCCGAAATGGTTCACGAGGAACACGAAAAGGCGTGGAAGAACGGCAAGCATCAGAACCAGTGGATCGCGACGCTGAAGACCTACGCCTTCCCCAAGATGGGCGACCGGTTGGTCAGCGAGATCGAAGGGCCGCTGATCCGCGATGTGCTGGCGCCGATCTGGCTGGCGAAGCCGGAGACTGCGCGCCGCGTCCGACAACGCATCGGCACAGTTCTCGACTGGTCCTATGCACGCGGGTTTCGCGCAACCGAAGCACCGATGCGTTCGCTCTCCAAGGGACTGCCTCGGCAGCCCAAGAAGGACAACCACTTTGCAGCTTTGCCTTATGCTTCGGTACCGGATTTCATGGAGAAGCTGGGCGCGCGGGAATCGGTGGGCCGCGTCGCGTTGGAAGCGCTGATCCTGACAGCGGCGCGATCAGGCGAAATCCGGGGTGCGACCTGGTCGGAACTCGACCTGGAAGCAGCGTTGTGGACGATCCCGGCCGAACGGATGAAATGGGGAGAGTGCACGTCGTGCCTCTCGCACCCCAAGCGTTGGCCGCGTTCGAGCGCGCCAAGAAGTTCAAGGCTGGCGCTAGCGACTTGGTGTTCCCCGGTCAGAACGTGAAGAAGCCGCTTTCGGACATGACCCTCCTCAAGATCCTACGGGACATGGATCTCGCGGTGACCGTGCACGGGTTCCGCTCGGCATTCCGTGATTGGGTTGCGGAGCAGACCGACTATTCGGGCGAGATCGCAGAGGCGGCGCTCGCCCACACGGTCTCGAACAAGGTCGAGGCCGCCTATCGCCGGACAGACTTCCTCGACAAGCGAAGGCTGCTCATGCGCGACTGGGCTGCCTTTTGTGCAAAGCCTTCTGTTTGATTCTCTAGCAGAATCTCACGCGTCCTCGATCGACATTGCGATTCGACGATTGTTGATGCGCTCAGTCCGGGGCTGACGGCGACACGGCGCTAGACGAATGGTAACGTTTATGTTACCATCATGAGGTGATAAGTGGTCATAGAGGAATATGTTCAGGAGGACGGCGCCTGTCCCTTTCGTTCTTGGTTTGATGGGCTCGATGCGCAAGCGGCCACGAAAGTGGCGACTGCAATGTTGCGAATGGAGCTAGGCAATACGTCCAACATCAAATGGATCGGTGGCAGCCTTGGCGAATATCGAATCGATTGGGGACCAGGCTATCGGCTCTATCTGACCCAGGACGGCAATGAACTCATCGTGCTGTTCGCCGGTGGAACGAAAAGGCGGCAGCAGGCAGATATTGATCGCGCCAGCGATCTGCTGGCTGAATATAAGGCGCGGAAGGCTGCGCAGAAAAAGGCAAAGAGGTAGGACAGTGGCTCTCACTCGGAATTTCAAAGAGACGGTGAAGGAGCGCGCGAGCCGAGATCCTGCCTTTGCGAAGGCGTTGCTCGACGAGGCCGCAACCCTTTTCCTCAACGGCGAGCCGCACACGGCCCGGTTGATCCTGCGTGATCTGGTCAACGCGTCGGTCGGTTTCGAGGCATTGGCCGTTGAGACCAACAAGCCCAGCAAGAGCCTTCATCGGATGTTGTCCGAGAACGGCAACCCGAGCATGGACAATCTCGCGGCGATCTTCGGCGCCGTGCGCAAACGCCTTGGCGTCGAGATCCAGGCCCATGCAGTCGAGGCGGCATGAGCACACGACAATATCGTTCCAATTTTGTTCTGATTGCGATATAGGCCGGCGACACAGCCGAAACTCGGCGAGGCCGTAATGGCTGAGACGCAGATTGAATGGTCCGGCGCAACCTGGACCCCCGTGGCTGGCTGCAATATTGTCAGCGCGGGCTGCACCCATTGCTATGCGATGGAAATGGCTCGTCGCCTGGAGGCTAGCTGAGCAGCCCCCAGTTTTCTAGACACCTTCCGCCTTCAGAACCTGCTGCCGTTCGAACTGGACGGGCGACAGCATTCCGTTCCTGACTTCCTGACCTGCTTGCGCACCGGGTTGTAGAACATCTCGATGTAATCGAACACGTCCTGCCGGGCTTCCTCGCGGGCTTTGTACGTTCGACGCCGGATGCGCTCCCGCTTGAGCGAGGAGAAGAAACTTTCGGCGACGGCGTTGTCATGGCAGTTGCCGCGGCGGCTCGTCGCCTCCTGTCCTCAAAATTAGGATCCAAGGGATCCAGAAATCTAGGGGCTGCTCACGCCAGCCCATGCAGTGGGTGCGGATGGTGACCAGGACGAAGGGGGCCAATCTGGTCAGACTGAGATTTCGCTTTAGGGTGCGAGACGACTTTAACAGCAGGGGCTACGGGAAGCCATCCGTGGGCGCAGCGCAGACAACGGGGCGGGTCGGTCCGCTTCTCACGCCCTTGGCCGATGCGGAGATCATCGCACTGACACCTGATCGCAGTATGCCTGACGGCGCGGCCATGAAGTATCTACTCACTGCTGAGAAACTTCGCACCGGAAGCTGTCGGCCGCCGCAGTAGATCCCGTGCCCCGATACACGGTCCGCGCCGGATAAGGGCAAAGCGGACGCTGCATCGCGATCACGTCGCCATCGTCATCGGAATATCGTGTCGCGACGATCCTGGCGGGCGCCTCCCCTCCTTCCCTCCAAGCGATCAGTGCCGAGAACATGTCGTGCTGCGCGTCGTCGCAGGGCGGCCGCTGCGGGATGCCCGACGCGGTGTTGAAGGCAACCGGTCCGGTACCGCCGCCGCAGTGCATCATGCCGGGAACCAGGAACAGGCGCGCGATGCCGGCCAGCTTCGCGACTCCGCCCATCTGTTCGGCATGGCGATCGAAGAAGGCAACCGACTGCCCGGGTGGGACGAGCGTGTCGGCAAGGCCATGAAACACGATTAGCTTGCCGCCGCGGGCCGCAAATGCCTCGAGGCTTCCTTGCATCGCGTCATTGACAATGGGATCCAGCCGCGTGTCGACAATTGGCATGTCGCGGTCAACGTCGAAGCGCCGCCAGTCCCAGTCGGGGCCGAACACCCATTGGAACAGCGCGCCGAAGGGGGGCTGGCCGTTGATCGGCTTTTGCAGAAAGGACCAGCCGAACGTGCCCGGCATCTCGCTCCCCGGCAGCCAGCCGAAATAGGCGGGCTTGCCGTCGCGGCCGGTGGGGCCGGCATAGAAAGCGCGCGCGGTGGCAACCTCGCCCTCGGTCAGGCAGGTGTCGGATGCCGCGCCGTTGCACAGCAGCACCTGTGGATCGAACGTGCAGCGCAAGGGATCGGAAACGAACGGGTCGCCGGCCAGCCCGCGGCCCTGCCGCCAGCAGCTTGCGATCGCGGTCTTGTGGAGAAGCTTGAGCTTGGCGTCGGAGAGCAGATGCCCCGGCGCGCGATTGGCCGCCGCATAGTCCCACAGAACGGCGGCGTGACCCCAGGTGCGGTTCATCACCGGTGCGCCCACCAGGATGCCGTCATAGTCGCCGGGATAGTAGAGCGCCTCGATCAGTCCCATCTGCCCGCCGGTCGAGCAGCCGGTGTAGTACGCCTTCCGTGGCGCCTTCCCGTAGAAGGCCTTGGTGATCGCCTTGCCGGCGACGGTCATCACATGGGTGGAAAGCCGCCCCCAGTCGCGCCACTTGCGCGGCTGACCGGCGAGGGCCTCGCCCTCGAGCGGCGTGGCGGGCGCGGTACCCGTATCGGTGGTCGCCGTCGCGAAGCCGCGCCTTAGCCCCTCGACCATCCCCGGATAGCCCAGCACGAAGTTGCCGCCGAACCCGCCGCTGCCATTGCCGTGGAACACGCCGTTCCAGCCCTGCGCGGGAAGCCACAGCTCCACCCCCACATCCGAGCCGGGTTCAGCGCGCACACGGGCGACGACGCGGCAAAAGCTTCGATAGCCGGGCACGTCGCCGGCGGCCGTGGACTCGGTGGGCTTGGCGGGCACCATGGCCGCGCTCAAGATGGTCGTGTCGGGCAGCTTGAGGCGCATCATTGCCGCGCAGCGGATGCCGCCGTCGGCGAGAGGATCACCCGCTTCCGCCCACGCAAGATGAGGGACCAGCGCGCCGATCGCGCTCGCGGCTAGAAGGGCGAGGCAGTGCTTGGGTTTCATGATCCTCTCCAACGATTCCGATCTGTTGCTTCGGCTAGACGCATGCTGCACCGGCGGGGGATGATCGGCGGATCAGCCGCGCGAGCCACAGGAACAGCGCGGCGGCGACGAGATACATTGGCGCCAGCGCGAAATAGGCCGCCTGCAGGGCATGATCGCCATAGGTGGGGCGGAAAAGGTCGCTGGCGATGCCGACATAGGTCGGTCCGAGGCCGAGGCCGATGAAGTTCATCACGAGGAGCAGCAGCGCACCCGAGATGACGCGGCGCTCAGGGGCCACTTCACTCTGGACGAAAGTGACGGTCGCCGAGAGGAAGAAGGAGTTGAGGAACATCGGCACCGCCAGAAAGGCCAGTGCGACCTGCCAGCTCGGCGCCCAGGTGAAGGCCAGGAAGAAGGGCAGCGCCAGGACGAGGGAAGCGGCGGGCACGTTGGCGTAGGCGGTCTTGCTGCGCCGCGCGAACCGATCGACGATGCGCCCCGAGGCATAGATGCCCGCGCTCATCCCGATGCCGACGACGAGCGCATACCAGAGCGCCACTTCCTGCAGCGTCATCCCCTTTTCGCGCATCAGGAACAGCACGGTGAAATTGAGCAGGCCATAGGTGATGAAGTTGCCGGCGCCGCTGGCGAGCGACGCCATCAGCAGCAGCGGATTGCGGAAGAACCGCGCGATGGTTGCGGCAAAGCTTTCGAGCACCGGCGTCGGCGCCGAAGCTCCAGGACGACCGTCGGTAGCGCCGCGCTGCGGCTCGCGGACGAGCCAATACACCGACAGCGCTGCCGCCACGCCCACCGCACCGATCGCGTAAAAGGGAAGGCGCCAGTTGAAAGCGGCTGCCAGCGAGGCACCGAAGGCAACGCCGAGCGCCGAGCCGATCGGCGGGCCCAGATTGAAGATCGCCATCGCCGTCGTCCGCCGCGTGCGCGGAAAGCTGTCCGAGATGATCGCATAGGATGGCGGCACGCCGCCGGCCTCGCCGACGCCGACCATCATCCGCGCCACCACGAGCTGCGGGTAGCTGCCCGCCATGCCGCAGGCGGCGGTCGCCGCGCTCCAGATGGCGCAGGCCGCAGCGAGCACCTTCACGCGGCTGGTGCGATCGGCGAGCCAGCCGATCGGGATCGCGATGAAGCAATAGAAGAGCGCGAAATAGAAGCCGGTGAGCAGGCCAAGCTGGCCGTCGGTGATGCCCAGCCCCTCCTGGATCGGCTTTGCCAGGATCGAGATCAGCTGCCGGTCGAGGAAGTTGAGCACATAGACGAAGCACAGCATGGCAAGCGTAATCCGCGCGCCCCGCACCGGCGTGGAGCCGCCGCCGGGCGCTGCCCCCATGGCTTGCGCGTCGATCATCCGCTGTTCCTCTCCAGCATCGTCTATGTCCGGTCCGTCGCCAGCCAGCCGGGTCGCTTCGTACCGCCACCATAGCCCGCGGCGACGCGCTGTTTGAGCAATGCCGGCGGGCGGAAGCGCTCACCATAGGCATCGTGCAGGATCTGCTGCACCTGCAGGCAGAGGTCCGACGTGACGATGTCCATCAGCGCGAACGGGCCGATCGGATGTCCCAGGCCCAGCCGACATGCAACGTCCAGGTCGGCCGGAGTGGCCACGCCCTCCTCGACCAGCTTTACCGCCTCGATCAGCAGCGCATGCAGCATCCGGTTCACCGCGAAGCCGGCAACATCCTTGATCCGCACGGGCTGCTTGCCGAGCCCGGCAAGCACGGCGATGACCTCGTCCACGACTCCATCGTCCGATGCGAAACCGGGGATCACCTCGACCAGCGTCATTCGCGAGACGGGCGAGAAATAATGGGTGCCGAGGAAGCGAGCCCGACGCGCCGGCGTCAGGAACGCTGCCAGCGTCGAAATCGGCAGCGTCGACGTGTTCGATGCAAGGATGCACGTCGGGGCGCAGGCTTCGTCCAGAGCGCGCAACACCGCGGCTTTGGCGTCGAGCGACTCGTACACCGCCTCGGTGACCATCGCGCAGTCGGCCATTGCCGCAATGGCATCGACCGGAACGATCCGGGCAAGCGCAGCCTGAGCCACATCGGCGGCGTAGATCTGCCGCGCGACACCCTTCTCGAGGATACCACCCAGCCGAGCCAGGGCGCCGGCCAGCGCACTCTCGCTGGCATCGTGCAGCAGGACCTCGTGCCCGGCCAAGGCGAAGACCAGCGCGATCTCCGCGCCCATCAGTCCGGCGCCGACAACGCCGACATTCATGATGCGTCTCCCATGTCAGACGAGGCGCCGGAGCGACGCTCGCGTAGCCAGCGCTGCGCCTGTTCGATGTACCAGGGCAGAAGCTCGGGCGTGGCCGTCGCGTCGGCATGCACCACCTTGGCGGCAGCCCATCCGGCGAACAGCCGCTTGATCGGAAGCTCCTGCTTCTTGCCGGAAAGCGTGCGCGGGATCCCGGGCGCGGCGATCAGCAGATCGGGCACGAAGCGGGGCGACAGACTGGTGCGGATCGCTGCGGCGATCGCCGCTTCCATCCGCGTGTCGACCGGCTGGTTCGCGGGTACGACGAACAAGAGCAGCTGGCTGTCGCCCTCCGCATCCTCGACATCGATGATCATGGTGTCGGCGATCTCGGGCAGGTGCTCGACCGCGGCATAGATTTCCGCGGTCCCCATGCGCACCCCATGGCGATTGATCGTCGCGTCGCTGCGGCCCGAGATCGTGCAGCTGCCGTCGCTGACGATCGTCAGCCAGTCCCCATGCCGCCACACGCCCGGCCATGCGGCGAAATAAGAATCGCGGTAGCGACTGCCGTCCGCATCGCCCCAGAAATGGAGCGGCATGCTCGGAAACGGACGTGTGCACACCATCTCGCCCACCGTGTCGATGACCGGCCGGCCCGCCTCGTCCCAGGCTTCGATCGCGGCACCCAGATGGCGGCATTGCAGCCGGCCGGGCGTGTCGGGGAGTTCGGGATTGCCGGCCAGGAACGCGGCGGCGATCTCGGTGCCCCCGCTGACGTTGCACCACCAGATGCCGGGTCGTCCGATGGCGGCGAACTGTGCCGTTCCCCAGCGTTGCACATCGGGCGGCAGCGGCGATCCGGTGCTGCCGAGCGCGCGGATTCGGCTCAGGCCGGGAATGCGCGCCAGCGCGGTCCCTGCCTTGCGGCACTGGCCGAAGAAGGCGGCGCCCGCGCCGAACCAGGTGACGCCGCTGCGCACTGCGAAGTCCCAGAGCCGTGTCCAGTCGGGATCGGCCTTGGTACCGCTCGGCGAGCCGTCGAACAGGCAGATCGTCGTGCCGCTGAGCAGCCCGCCAACCTGGATGTTCCACATCACCCAGCCGCTTGCGCTGTACCAGTGGAAGCGATCCCCGCGCGTGTTGGCTTGGTAGCTCGGGCCAAGGTCGAAATGCAGCCGACCTGCGGCGGTCGCGAGCACGACGCCGCCATGGCCGTGGACGATCGCCTTGGGCAGTCCGGTCGTGCCGCTCGAATAGAGGATCCACAGCGGATGGTCGAACGGCAGCCATAGCGGTTCGAACGCCGCGACGGTCGCGTCTTCGCGCGCCGTTGCGGCGGCGAAGTCGATGGCGTCGGACACGTCGTTCGCGCCGCATCCGGTGGACACAAGCAGGACCGTTTCGATGCACGGTAGCTGTTCGCGAATGGCGGCCACGGCGGCGCTCCGATCGAGCGCCTTGCCCGCATAGAAGACGCCGTCGATCGCGATCAGCGCCTTGGGCGCGGTCTGGCGCCAGCGGTCGAGCACGGCAGCGGTGCCCATGTCGGGCGAGCACAAGGTCCAGATCGCGCCCAGGCTGGCGCAGGCGAGCAGCCCCACCACCGCCGCGGGAATGTTGGGCAGATAGGCGGCGACACGGTCGCCCGGCACGATGCCGCGTGCGCGGAGCGTGAGCGCGAGCGACGCCACCTGCCGCCGCAATTCTCCCCATCCGATCGCGACGCTGCCACCGCTCTCGTCCATGGCGATGATCGCCGGCTGGTCCGCGGCGTCCGCGGCGGCGGCATGGCGGAACACATGCCGCGCATAGTTCAGCTGCGCCCCGTCAAACCAGCGCGTGCCGGGCATGGGATCGTCGGTCAGGACAGCGGCGAACGGCGTCGGTGATTCGATGCCGTCATAGTCCCAGATGCTGCGCCAGAACCCGTCGAGATCGTCGACCGACCAGCGGCGCAGATCCTCGTAGGTGGCGAAGTCCCGTCCCCGCGCCGCCTTCAGCCAGTCGCGGTAAAGGCGGATCTGCGGGATCGGAGCCGGGACGTGCACGCTGGTACCGGGAGGGGTCATCGAGGTGGCAAACCTTGGCTGTTGGTGAGATCGCGAGCGGCGCTGCGCGCGGTCGGCAGCGCCGCTCGGGCGGGCTAGAAGGATGTCCGCAGACTCATCGCGGCATAGCGCCCGATGGGGTTGTACGCGCCGCCGATGCCGTCGGTGCCGGGGAAGAAGGGCGGCGTGGCGTCGAACAGGTCGTTCACCTGCAGCGCGAGCTCGGTCCGTTTGGCGAACGCAACGTCGGGCAACCGCACCGTCAGGCGCAGGTCGACGGTGGTGTAGCCACCGGCCGTATAGAGGCTCGAGCCGGTGGGCGTGGCATAGGATGCGGTCACGCCCGAGCGGTGGTTGACGAAGTTGACGAACGTCACCGGCCCGGCGGTGAACCCGAGCGTGGTGCGCAGCGTGGTCCGCGGTATTCCCGCGTCGAGCGAGTCACTTTCGGGCGAGGTGGGCGACAGGCGGTTGGTGTAGTTCAGGATGTAGTTGCCGGCGATGCCGCCGAAGATCGTCCCGAAGCCGGTGGCATGGCGGTACCGCACGTCGAAATCCAGGCCGCTGGTCTTGCGGACGCCGAAATTGCCCTGCCGCAGGTCGAGGATGTTGCCGATCGTCGGGACGGCCGCGAAGGTGTAGAAGAAGGGCACGGTATCGGCGATCGCCGCGCCCACCTGCGCCGGCGTGGGGTTGCGGACCACCCGGGAGGCGAAGGTGGGGTCGCTGAACAGCAGCGCGCCGAGCCCCGAAGGCGTCGCAATCACATCGTCATATTTGATGTCGTAGAAGGTAACGCTGGCGCTCAGATTGGGCACGAACCTCGGCTGCAAGTCGACGCCGAGCGACCAGGTTCGCGCGGTTTCGGGCTCCAGAGTCCGGTTGCCGCCGTACAGAAGGATGGTGTTGACCTGGGTCGCGCCGCGCGCCGGATCGCGTGCGCCGAACGCGTCCACCAGCGCCGCTGCGGAATAATAGGAGCCGACGGTCGAGCCGAGATCGCGCAGCCCGGGCGCGCGGAACGACCGTCCATAGCTGCCGCGCAGGTTCACGCCGACGATCGGCTCCCAGGTGACGCCCAATTTCGGATTGGTGGTCGAGCCGAAGTCGCTATAGTGATCGTAGCGCCCCGAGAGCGACAGGGTGAGGCTGCGGGCGAGCGGCGCGGCGTTGCCCTCGCCGAACAACGGCACGAAGAGTTCGCCGAACACCGACTGGACGTTCCGCCCCAGGTTTTCGGGGAAGCCGACGCCGCCACTCGATCCGCGCTGGGTATAGGTTTCGCGGCGATATTCGGCGCCCAGCGCCACCTTGAGCTTGCCCCCGGGCAGGCTGGCAAGCGGGCCGTCGATCTTCACCGCGCCGATCTCGAGGCGCTGATGGTTGGTGAAATCGGTCGGATTGTCGAGGATCGCCGCCACGACGGCGGGGTTCGTTCGCGTACCGAACGGATCGAGCGCCGTGGCGGTCGTGGAGCCGGCTGCGGCAGCGGTCAGCGCCGTCGTGTTGATCCCGGGCTGGAAGGTATCGTTGCGGGACCAGTTGATCGTGCCGAAGGCGGTCGCCTTGAAGTCGCCGGGCAGATCGACGTCGATCCCAGCGGTCGCGTTGCCGGCGCGCACCCGGAAGCGCTGGTCGAAATGGTCGGCGCCGACCAGCCGGTCCGGCCGGAAGTCGACATATTCGAAGAGCGTATTCGTGCCCGGCGGCGCGCGGAAGAAGGGATTGGCGGCGGTGAGCAGCACGAAGGTCTGCCCGGGCAGCGCTGCCTGCACGATGTCGCGACGGTCCGAATAGAGGAGATCGGCCCAGGCGGTGACGCGGCTCGACAATTTCTGTCGCCCCGATACGAGCACGCTGTGCGTGCGGTTCTCCGGCAGCAGATCGACTGCCCCGCGCGGATCGCAAGTGTTGATGCCCGGCGCTAGGCTGGGCGCGGCGTAGATCGTGCCGGTGAACAGATTGACGTTCGCGTCGGGGCACACCGTAGAGCGCGTATCGACACCGCCGACGGTGCGGAAATCGAGCGAGCGATAGCCGCGGTTCGCGCCGGTGATGTTGCTGTTGTCCTGATATTGATAGGCGGCGACGATCGATCCGCTGCCCCAGTCCTTGCCCGTGATCGCCCCGGCATTGAACGCGTGGTAATCGTCCGCCATGCCATAGCGGACATTTGCCTCCAGCCCGGAGACGCGCGTGCGGGTGATGAAGTTGACCACCCCGGCCACGGCATCCGACCCGTAGACCGCCGAGGCGCCGTCGGCGACGATCTCGACCCGTTCGATCGCCAGTTCGGGGATGAACGGATAGTCCGGGCTGGTCTGCTGGGTGCTGCCGGAAATCAGGCGATGGCCGTTCATCAGCGGCAGGGTGGCCGCGCTCGGCAGGCCGCGCAGGCCGGGCGCGAAGGAGCCGAGACCGCCATTGCTCACGCGCGGGGCGGTGTTGAAACTGTTGAGCTGCGGCACCGTCGCGAGCAGTTCGGGGGTGCTCGCCGCGCCGATGATCTTGGCATCTTCCCGCGACACGCTGATCAGGCCCGATCCGGTCGGCGGAACGCCGCGGATGCTGGTCCCGGTGACGACGATCACGGGTTCGGCCTCGGCGCTGCTGTCCTCGGTCTGATGTGCTGCTTCGGTGCTCTGGGCATGCGCAAGCGCCGGCAGACTGAGCATCACCGCCACGAGTGCGGACCGGCGGCACAGACGCGCGCGCGAACGCGCAGATCCTGCTGGATACGACATCATTTCCTCTCCCCGCATGGGCTATTCTTGGATGCGGACTTCGCCGCTGCCGTACTTTGTCGGCTTGATCCCTTGCTTATGGTCTGGAAGACAGGCGGGTAAGCGCACCGGCGGACATCGCTGTGTCTTTAGCGGACATGTCGGGCAGAAAATGGAGAGGGATTGGCATGCCGGCCGAGGAGGATGATGCCGCGCGGATGCGCAGCGGGCGGGCCGGGTTTCCGTTGCTCAACCAGCGCATCTTCGCGCCGTTCAAGATCGCGACGGTCATCGATGCGGTGGCGCGGCGCGGCATGACGGCGGAGACGGTGCTGGCGCGCACCGGGCTGACGCTGGCCGATGTGCGCGATCCCCATACGCTGACCTCGATTGGCCAGTATCTGGCCGCCTGCGAGAATATCGTGGCGGCCGGCGCGGCGCCGGCCGACGCCTTCGCGATCGGCGCCAGGCTGCATCTCTCCGCCTACGGCATGTACGGTTATGCGCTGATGTGCTCGCCGACGATGCGCGACTTTTTCGATTTCGCCGTCCGCTACCAGCCCCTCGCCACGCCGACCGTGCGGCTGGAATGGCGCGCGGAGGGCGATGTGGCGGTGTGGCAGTTCCGCGAGATCTATCGGGAGGTGATGAGCAGCGAGGTGCGCACCTTCCTGGTGCGGCAGCAGATGAAGATGACCTTCACGCACATTCGCGACACCGCAGGGACCGACAATCTCCCGGTTCGCGCGCTCTTCGCCTTGCCGCGGGACGCGCATGCCGCGGAGGATGCACGCGAGCTTTCCTGCCCCTGCACCTACGACGCGGCGGCGAACGAACTTCATTATCGGATCGGCATTCTCGAGCAGACGCCCGAGCTGGGCAATCGATTGACCCGGATCATGCTGGAGGAAACCTGCGAGCGGCTGATCGGCCAGTCCAGGACATCCTCGGGCCTCTCCGGCGAGGTGTACCAGATCCTGTTGAACGCCCCCAGCCGGTTTCCCTCCATGGAGACGGTCGCGGCGCATCTGGGCTTGCAGGAGCGGACGCTCCGCCGTCGCCTTGCCGCCGAGGACTCGAGCTATGGCGGGATCGTTGACGACGTCCGGCGCCGATTGGCGATCGAATATCTCCAGACGACGCGGATGAGCGTCGACGATGTTGCGTGGAAGGTAGGCTTTAGCGACGGCGCGAACCTGCGACGTGCGATCCGGCGCTGGACCGGCAAGACCGTTGCAGGCATCCGCGCGAGCAAAGCGGAACCCGCCTGAGCGCCGGACAAGGCGCGACGGGCCCGGTCAGCGAGCGGCCGCTGCGGCAACATCCCGCGCATAGCCAGCCGCTTCCACTTCGCGCTCCGCTTGCAGGAACCCATAGCTGGGCACGCATTCGCCGTCGCGCCGCGTGACCTCATCCCAGTTCCGAACAACCGCCAAGCCCGCCGCATCGCCACTGCCGACCTGAATGCCCTGAGTGAGGGTGACATGCGCTGCCGCGAAATGGCCGGCACCCGCGCAGAGGATCGTGCGGCTGGGCGCATCCTCGCCGACCAGCGCAAGCAGACCGGGGCTCACCAGCGCTGGATCGAGCAGCTGCAGACTTTCCTCGGATAGCACGCCATGCGTCATCTGCGTTGCCGCAGTGGGCGCCAGCGCGTTGACCCGAATGCCGTATTTCTCGCCTTCGATCGCCAGCGTCTGCATCAGCCCGACCAGCGCCATTTTGGCAGCGCCATAGTTCGCCTGCCCGAAATTGCCGTAGAGCCCCGAAGACGAGGTCGTCATGACGATCCGGCCGTGCCGCTGTGCCCGCATCGGCTCCCACACCGCCTTGGAGCAGATCGCAGCACCCATCAGGTGCACATCAACGACCAGCCTGAACTCGTCCATCGACATCTTGGCGAAGCTCTTGTCGCGGAGGATGCCCGCGTTGTTTACCAGAATGTCGATCCGGCCCCAGCGCCCGAGCGCCGCGCCGACCATTGCCGAGACGGCATCCTCGTCGGTAACCGAGGCGGCGACGGCCAGTGCCTGGCCTCCCGCCGCCTCGATCTCAGCCGCGACCCGAGCGGCATTCGGTTCGGAAACATCGTTGACGACGAGCCTGGCGCCCTGCCGCGCGAGGTACAGTGCATGTTCGCGGCCCAGGCCTCCACCGGCGCCGGTTACGATCGCCACACGATCCGCAAGCATCATGATTATCCCCTCTCCTGTTGCAGCGAGGCTATCCCACCACACGTTCGCTAACAAGAGAGTGAATGATAGATTTCAGCCGCGCTTGCAAATCTTCAGGAAGCCGGCAGCCATGAATGACGCCATCCGCTCCTTCACCGCCACGAAATCATCGGACTTGCACAGCCCGTGCGACAGCTTGTCAATGCGGCCGGTCCGCGCCAGCGTGAGCATCAGCGCACCGGTGACGAAATGATAGCCCCAGAAGATGTTTTCCTCGGCGCAGTCGGGCAACGCCTGCTTGAGCAAGCCGATCAGGCGCAGCACCACCGGATCAAAATGCTCGTCCATCAACTCGGCACCCCATTCCGGGGTGTTGGCGACCTGGGCACCCAGCGCGGCATAGTTCTTCCACGCCTCGCCGCCCTCGATGTACAGGTCGAGATCGGTATCGAGGAAGGCACGCAGCGCCCCCTCCACGCTGGGCTTGCCCGCGCATTCGGCTTCGTAGCGGTCCAGCGCCTGCATTCGCCGCTCGCTGGTGACGGCGGCACGGCGCGCGAATACCGCGTGGAACAGCTTGGCTTTGTCCTCGAAATAATAGTTGAGCAGCGTGTGGTGGACGCCGACCCGCTTGGCGACGTCCTTCAGCGTGACTCCGTAAAGCCCGTGCTTGGAGAAGAGATATTCGGCCGCGTCGAGGATCTGCTCCATCGTTTCGGCGCGCTGCTCCGCTTTCTTCGAGCGGCGGGGGGCTTTGACATTCTCTTGCACGCGAATGTCTCTCCCGCGTGCGTGCGCGGGCGTCAAGCCATGCCGAACTCCGCGCGCAGCCGGATCTTGTCGATCTTGCCCGTCGGCGCGAGCGGCATGGCGGCGAGCCGGATCACCGCATCGGGGATCCACCACGAGGCAACCCTACCCTTGAGCGGCGCCAGCAGCGCTTCATCGCTGACCGCCTGCTCGCCGCGCATCTCTACCAGCAGGATCGGGCGCTCGCCCCATTTGGGATCTGGACGCCCGATCACCGCCGCCAGGGACACCTGCGGCAGGGCACCGACCACGGCTTCGATTTCGGCGGGATTGATCCATTCGCCGCCCGACTTGATCAGATCCTTGGCGCGCCCGGTGATTTGCAGATTGCCGCCCGCGTCGAGCCGAGCGAGATCCCCCGTCGCGAACCAGCCGTCGGCATCCAGCGCGGAGTCCGGCTCGCCGAAATAGCGCGCGATCACTGCAGCGCCGCGGACCCGCAGATGGCCTTCGCCGCCGTGTTGGTCCGGCAGCGCATGGCCCTGCGCATCGGTGAGCAGCAGGTCGACTCCGATGGCCGGCTTGCCTGAAAGCGCCGCGGCCCGGGCCGGGTCGCGCGGCACGGCAACGGTGCCGGAGGGGGAGAGCTCGGTCATGCCCCAGCTGGTCTGCACCTCCACCCCTAGCCCCGCCTCGATCCGCGCCATCAGCGCCGGCGCAAGCGGCGCCCCGCCGACGATGACACGCTCAAGCGACGGCAGGTCTTCGCCGCTCGCTTCCAGATGCTCGAGCAGGCCGAGCCAGACCGTGGGCACGCCCACCCCGACGGTCACCTGCTCCCCGGCGATCAGCCGAGTGAGGCTCGCACCGTCGGTCCAGCGTCCGGGCAGCACCAGCTTGCCGCCCGCCGCCGGCACCGCGAACGGCAGCCCCCAGGCATTGGCGTGGAACATCGGCACCACGGCCAGCACCGTGTCCCTCCCCGAAATCGCCATCACGTCCACCTGCAGCAGCCGCAGCGTGTGCAGGAAGCTCGATCGGTGCGTGTACGTCACCCCCTTGGGCGCGCCGGTGGTGCCCGAGGTGAAGCATAGCCCGGAAGGCACCGTCTCGTCGAAATCGCCCCACGGGACATCCCGCTCGACGCCTGCCAGCATGGGTGCCAGCGGAACCACAGGCTGCTCGTCCGCGGCAGCCACGCCAGCCTCGCCGTCGATCACCCAGATCCGCTCGATCGGCGCCAAGGCCGCGATGCGGCGGGCGAGCGGCACCAGATCTGCGCTGGCGACGAGCAGCCGCGCCTCCGACTGGACGAGCATTGCCGCAAGCTGCTCGGCGGTCAGGCGGGGATTGAGCGTGTGGCACACCGCGCCCATGCCCATCACCGCGTACCAGGTTTCGACATGTGCTTGGCTGTTCCACGCGAGCGTCGCCACCCGGACGCCGAGGCCGACCCCGTGCCCGGCGAGCAGCGCGGAGATCGCGCGCGCACGCTCGCGCAGAGCGGCGTAGCCGATGCGATCGACGCCGCCGGCCACCGCCGTCACGACCTCCGCGTGCGGGTGCCATTTGGCGGCATGGTCCAGGAACTTGTCGAGCGTGAGCGCGAAGTCCTGCATGCTTCCGTCGATCATCGGCACCCTGCAACCTTGGCCAGGACCGGAGAGATAACCCCCGTGTTCCAGTTCCACGGCTGATTGCCGGCGGCGCGGCGGCGGCAGACGCTCGCCTCGTGCAGCGCGAACATGCCGGGAAAGAGCTTGGTGCGCGCCTGCGGCACCTGCGCGAACGCCATATAGTTCGCCTCCTTGCCATAGGGCAGCCAGCCGGCCTGGCCCGCGGCGTTGGGCGCGCCGGTCCTCGCGAACGACGTCCAATATCCGAGCATCGCGTCCGACATTCGCCGTTCGGCCAAGGTGTCCGGCACCTTCGGCCATAGCGGCGGCGTACCCCCGGCAGTGCCGAACACATAGGGCAGCTCGGACGCGTGGAAGGCGTGCAGCCCATTCTCGTCGGCCGCAGGATAGCCGTGATCGAAGAAATAGAGATAGCCGGGCTGGCCGATGGCGGTCTGGCCGATCGCCAGCCGCGTCGAGGTCCAGCCATAGAGCGCGTCGCGCGTCGCCGCGAGCATGCTCTCGCCGATCGTCGCCGCCGGGTAGAGGCGGAGGAACGGATCGGCGAGATCGCCATAGCGGCTGCGGATCGCGGCCGCATAGGCGTCCGCATCCGCGGGCGCCGGCGGCAACAGCGCGCGGAGCGAGCGGATCTCGCCGGCGTTGAACCCGGCGATCAGCGGCACCGGCGCCTGCTCGCCGCGATCCCAGGTCTCGACGAGCTGGCGCGTCAGCAGCTTGCCGTCCACCGTTCCCCAGGAGCCATAGCCCTTGGCCGCCGCGAGCGCGGTGAGCTTCTCCGCATCCATCGCGCGCAGGGCCGCCAGATCGCTCGCGCCGAGCGCCTGCTGGATCTGGCTTCCCGCGGTTTCGGCCGCCGGCATCCCGAAGCGGGCGGTCTTCAACTCGGGCGCGGAGATCATATAGGCGCTCTGCGCGATCGCCTTGTGGAACAGGCCGCGCGCGGCGGGGCTCGCCATGAGGTACATCACGCTGAGCCCACCCGCGGACTCGCCTGCAATTGTGACGTTGCCGGGATCGCCGCCGAACGCAGTAATGTTGCGCCGGACCCAGCGCAGCGCGGCGATCTGATCGAGCAGGCCGTAGTTGCCGGATATGCCCTCGCCCGACTCGGCACTCAGCGCCGGGTGCGCGAGATAGCCGAGAATGCCCAGCCGATAGTTGATCGAGACCAGGATCACGCCGCGCGCCGCGATGCGCGCGCCGTCGTACATCGCCGCATGGCCATAGCCGGAGACGAGTGCGCCGCCATGGATCCACACCATCACCGGCAGCTTCGCGGCATGCTGGGGTGCCCAGATGTTGAGCGTCAGGCAATCCTCGTCCATCCGCCCGGGCGGATCGGTGTAAATGCCGGCTGCCTGCGGGCGGGGCTGCACGCAAGCCGCACCGAACGTCGTGGCCTTGCGTACGCCTTGCCACGCAGGAAGCTCGACGGGCGGTCGCCAGCGCAGCTTGCCCACCCGCGGCTGGGTATAAGGCACCCCGCGGAAGACCCGCAGACCGCCTTCCTGGCTCCCCTGCACCACGCCGGCCGGCGCCGCGACGGTCGGCGCCTGCGCCCAAGCGGCGGGCGCCGTGACAAGTGCGGCCAGGAGCGCGGCCCGATAAATGCGTCTCATGCTGGACTCCGGCGAGGATTGGAATGCGCGCCGCGCAGCAGCCGTGCGAGCCACAGGAACAGCGCGATCGCGATCAGATAAAAGGGCGTCAGCGTGAACAGCGCGGCCTGGAGATGGTCGGTCTGGCCGTGCTGCTTGAACCAGTCGCTGGCGAAGCCGACCCAGGTCGGCCCCAGCCCCAGCCCGATGAAGTTCATCACCAGCAGCAGCAGCGCGCCCGACAGCACCCGCTGGTTTGGCTGCACTTCCTCCTGCACCAACGCCACCGAGGCGCTGAGGTAGAAATAGTTGAAGACCATCACCACGCCGAGCAACAGCAGCGCCAGCGGCCAGTCCGGTGCCCAGAGGAAGGCGATGTAGAAGGGCATCGCGACGGCGAGCGACAGCGCCGGCGCCGTCGCATAGCCGGTCCGCGACCGGCGCGTCATGCGGTCCACCACCCAGCCCGAAAGCACCATGCCGCCGCCCATGCCGATCGCGAGCACCAGCGCGTACCAGACGGCAACCTCGCTAAGCGCCATGCCCTTTTCGCGCATCAGGAACAGGACCGAGAAGTTTCCCAGCCCATAGGTGACGAACTGAGTCGCACCGCTGCCCAGCGATGCCAGCAGCAGCACCGGGTTCGAGAAGAACATGCGCAGCGTCGGCCAGAAAGGCGCCTTGCCCATCGACGTCCGCACCGGATCGGTGGCGCCCCGCTCGGGTTCGCGGAGCAGCAACCGCACGAGTAGCGCCGTAACGATCCCCACCCCGCCGATGACGATGAAGGGGGCGCGCCAGTCGAACCGTGCCGCCACGGCCGCGCCGAACGCCACCCCGATCGCTGCGCCGATCGCCGGCCCCAGATTGTAGATCCCGAACGCGCTGGCGCGCCGCCCGGGCGGGAAGGTGTCGGTGATGATGGCGTAGGAGGGCGGCACCCCACCCGCTTCCCCGAAGCCCACCAGCATGCGCGCCGCGACCAGTTGCCCGTAATTCACCGCCAAGCCGCAGGCGAGCGTCGCCCCGCTCCAAACCGCGCAGGCGAGCGACAGCACCGTGACCCGGTTGCTGCGGTCCGCCAGCCAGCCGACTGGAATGGCGATGAAGCAGTAGAACATCGCGAAGTACAGTCCGCCGATAAGCCCCAGCTGGCCGTCGCTCACCTGCAGCGCATCCTGGATCGGCTTGGCGAGGATGCCGATCAGTTGCCGGTCGAGAAAGTTCAGCACATAGACGAAGGTCAGCGCAGCCAGCACCAGGCGCGGCCGCGGTGCGGCGGCGCGCCCGGTTTCTGGTGGGATGTCGAGGCTATCCGGAACCGCCGCCATCTCAGATGCCGTAGCCGAGACGGATGCCGACGGTACGTGGCCGCAGCGTGCCGAAGCGGCTGACCAGGAACGCCTCCGGATGGATGTAGACGACCGAGTGGTCGTCGAACACATTCTCCACATAGAGCTGCGCCGACCAGCTGCGCCGCTTCACGCCGAAGCTGATATTGGTGTTCACATACTCGTCGGTCTTGCCGAACGTGGACAGCCGCACGTTGGGAAGGCCGGGCGTATTCGGGAAAGAACTGTTGTACGAGCCGACATACTGGGCATTGACCGCGAAGGTGCCCTTCACGTCCTTGCCGAGGTCCACGCCGTAGGAAAGGAACAGCGCGCCCTGGAGGCGCGGCGCGGAGAGCTGGTGGCCGAGCACGGCACCGGAAATCGCCGCT
Organism: Sphingomonas sp.; assembly: GCF_032114135.1. Lineage (GTDB taxonomy): Bacteria > Pseudomonadota > Alphaproteobacteria > Sphingomonadales > Sphingomonadaceae > Sphingomonas. The sequence continues at coordinate 36,184 of NZ_DAMCTA010000003.1, read as the reverse complement.
TCGGCCGCGCTCAGCTTGGTGATCTTGGCATCGTTATACGCCGCGTTCAGGCCGATGAAGACGTCCTTGGCGGGAACGACGCCCATCTCCAGCTCGACACCCTTGCTGCGTGCGGCGCCGATATTGGTGGCGAACTGCACCGAATCCGAGACGCGATTGGCCTGGGCCTGGATGTTGCTCCAGTCGATCAAATAGGCCGCCGCGTTGATCGTCACGAGGCCGTTGAGGAACCGCGCCTTGGCCCCGACCTCGTAGCTCTTCAGGTCGTCCGACGACGCGCCCGCCGGGATGATGATGTCCCTGGGATCGACCAGACTTAGGCGGCCGGCGAACGCATTGACGATCGGCGCGCGAAAGCCGGTGGAGAAGGTCGCATAGGTCGTCAGCGCGTCGTCGGGCTTGTAGGAGACGCTTGCCTTCCACGACGGCTTGGAGCCGGTCGCCTTCACGCCCGCCACCGCAGCATAGGGGGTGAAAGTGTTGAAGTTCACCGGGATGCCGAGCAGCGCATAGGTGTAGTAATTCTGCCCGAAGGCGGTAGCGAGATATCCGCCAGCTTCGGTGAACCCCTGCGCGGAAATCCGGCCGTAGCGCATGCCGCCGGTTACCCAGAGCTTGTTCGAGAAACGGTAGGTCAGCTCGCCAAACCCCGCCAGCTCCTCATTGATCTGATGGGTATACTGCTTCTGATAATATTGGTCCGGCAACCCGGTGAGACCGCGCGCGGCGAGGAAGGCCAGCGACGAGCGGTAGAAATAATCCACGTCGCGCCGGCGGTGCAGGTAGAAGCCCCCGACGACGAACTGGAACGGGCCGTCGAGCGTGGACGCCAGCCGCGCTTCCTGGACGAACACCTTGTCATAGCCGTTCGCATCGAGCCCGAAGGCGATCGGCGCGCCGGGGTAGATCGCCTGTTTCGGGAATGTGCCGGCGAGGTCGAGCCAGAAGCGCTGGTCGAATTTCGAATAGGTCGACGAACTGGTCAGCTTGGCGAAATCGAACGCATATTCCAGCGTCGCGTTGAGCACCGTCTGCTTGCCGGTGAAGCGATCTGGCTGATCGGAGACGCGCTTCTCGCGACCGAGCGAGGGACTGGTGAGCGACGAATCCTTGGGATCGCTGTCCTCGTATGAACCGAGCAGCCGCACCGACAGGCGGTCGCTCGGCTTCCACAGCGCGATCAGGCGCCCACCCCAGTCGATCAGCGTGTTCGAATTGTGGACGCCGGTCCCGACATTGTCGAGATAGCCTTCCTCGTGCCGGTAGAAGCCGACGCCACGCACCGCTAGCCGGTCATGCACCACCGGCACGTTGAGCATCAGATTGTAGCGCTGGCGCAGCGAATCCGGCCCGGTGAGCCCCAGGTCCGCCAGTGCGGAGGCGTCGAAGCTGGTGAGGTTCGGGCTCTTGGTGAGGATGCGCATCGCACCCGAGAGGGAGCCCGATCCAAACAGCGTTCCCTGCGGACCGCGCAAGAATTCGACGCGCTCGACATCGAACAGGTTCGGATCGACCACCGTCGTGTTGCCGATCGTCGAGACCGGAAGCTCGTCGATATAGACGGCGACAGAGCTCTGGAGATTGGCGTTGTAGCCGTTGGTAGCGATGCCGCGTGCGGTGAAGTTGTTGAAGTTCTGCGTTGGCCGGTTGAGCACGACACCCGGCGTTTCGCGCGCGATCCCTTCGAACCCGACGATACCCTTCTGCGTCAGCTCTTCCTGCTGGAACGCTGTGATGCTCAGCGGCACATCCTGGATACGTTCCTCGCGCCGCGTGGCTGTGACGACGATGTCGTTGCCATGATCCTGACCGGCGGTCTGGTCGGGCCGCGTCGGCGGCTCCGTTGTCTGCGCTGCGACGGGGGTCGCGCTCGCGATGGTTGCGGCGGCACAAGCCGACGCAAATGCTGTTGCCCGCATGCTCTCTCTCCCAGCGTACCAGTCGCGCATGGCGCCGGTATCGCTGAAGAATGTGCAGCCAAAGCTGCATGCTGTCAACATTCACTATCGCGCGTGTGAACATCTGGCACAATGTGAGGCTTTTCGGCCCTGCGGTGATGTCCTTGGCTCTCTCCCAACGGCAGTTGCGGTCCGGATCGGCCGTTCGTGAGGACGGGAGCGAACGACTTTCCTGGTCGCGAGCCCACCTTCTGACGATTGGGGTTAACAGGCCCGAGGAAGCGTCGCCGCCACGAGGCGGACTGAAGGATGCTCCAACATCCAGCCTTTCGTTAGGCGGATCGGGCGCGCCCTGATGACAGCCTCTCCCGGAGGCGTGGAGTTGTGTGATAGCCGATCATGTTGGCGGCGCAGCTGCCAGCGTCCCCAATCCTAGTCAGCTTCAGCTGCCTCCGCCGCAATCGCGGCAATCCCCTGGTCGACGCCGTATTTCCAGAAGAGCCTGTCGGTGAGCACAGCGTCCGACTCTGGTCCGCCCTTCTCGGCGGACCAGAGCGGCCGGACTCGAAACTACGCAGCCGTGGCGATTGTTGCCCGTTCAAGCCTGCTCGCTTGGGCGAGCGCGCCATCGATCGCAACGCGGCGCGCATCTTCACCACGGCCGATACCTTCCGCGACGATCACCTCCACCTCCGCGCCAACAAAGCTGAAGACGGAGCGGAGCAGCGTTTGGGCATATTCGTACGCCGCATAGGGGGAGCCCGCGCTATAAACATTGCCGCGAGCGAGGGCGATGATCACGCGTTTCCCCTGCGCAAGTCCTACGGGGCCATTCTCACCGTAGCCGAACGTCTTGCCGCGCACTGCGATGCGATCAATCCAGGACTTGAGCTGGCTGGGAATGGAAAAATTGTAGAAGCCGGCGCCGATTACCACGATGTCAGCTTCGAGGAACTGCTGCACGTCCTCTCCCTGGTCCAGCGCCGCGAAGGTATCGAGCGTCAGATGGGGGAGCGGTTCAGCGACAAGATCGCGGTAGGTGATGTCGACAAGCGACGGCTCCTCATGCGCGATTGGAGTGCGTTCTGTATGAAGGCGAGTGTTGAAACGGGCGGGAAGCAGATGGAAGCTGGCGAATTTTGACGACGCTGGCGCTGACCATCAGGAAAGCCACTCCCCCACATCGATCCGATTTCCATCAGGATCGGCAAAGACGAAGGCGCGCTGTCCATATTCCTTTTCCGCCAACCGCTTGATGATCCTCACCCCAGCCTCCTCACACAGTGCGTACAAAGCTGCCGCATCGCTGACGAACATGTGCATGACGTTTACAGTCGAGGCCTTGTGGTCAGGCTTTCGGCTAAGATGGACCTCGGCATCGTCTTTCTTCAGCACCATGAAGCCGACGGGATCTCCGTTCTCGAACACCTTCTCGAAGCCAAGTAGGTGCACGTAGAAGTCGTGTGCGATCTCGATGTCCCGCACGCAGATTCCTGGGGCGGTACGGCCGAATGTGATGTCGGCTACAGCGGACGACGTCATGCTTTTCTTCCTCGTAGGCAGCGGCGGCGGTGCGCGTGCCGGTTCAGGAGCGGTGTCCGAACCATGCGCCTGCGGCCAACTGACGGGTCTGTCAATCGTGTCGCGGCGGCTGCAAGGCCAGCGAGCAGCAGGAAATAGGTGCGGTGTTGTTCTGAGGGCTCCCCTCGTGAAGCGGCAACCGACACGATGCGTCACATTCAACTGCCCGCTGATCCGCGGACCTTCACGTCGCTGAAATGCGCTTCCGTCCCCGGACCAACCCAGAGTGCCACAGCGCCTTTCGCTCCGGCACCGTGTTTGAGGTCCTCGACGATCAGGGTCGGCTGTTCGGTGCCGTCGACGTATAGCCGGGCGTGGCTTCCCGCCACGGCGATGCGCACCCGCGTCCACCGGCCAGGCTCGAGATCGACATAGGTCTCGTACTTGCCAGGGGTTTCGGCGCGCAGTCGCTCCCAGGGATAATCGGGGTGCGAGATGTACTGGACCGCATGGTTGCGGCGCAACTGGTCCTCGGCCCTGCCGTTGGTCGGGCGCAGATAGATGGCTTCCAGCCTAGTTTCGTCCTGCACGCGGAAGGCCAGTCCGACGAACCCTCGCGCCGTGGCACTTGCCGTGGCCAGGGGGGCGCCGCTGATCCAGGCTTCGATGACGCCGTCGCCGAAGGCCGGCGTGTCCAGCATCACCAGTCGGTCAGGACCCGCGACATTCTCCAGGGCGATGGCACGCAGGGCAGCGCGGCCCTTATAGGTCGTTTGCGCCGTCTCGACGCCAATTGCGCGGATCGTACCATGCTCCAGTCCTGTCCGACCGGGGACCGTTCGCGCGGCAAAGGACGGTAGCGGCGCGGCGCACACCATCGTCATGGCGGCGCCCCCGAGCACGGCTCGACGGCTCAGCGGATTGTCCTGCATCGCGGCCTTTTCCTTGTGACATCTCGCAGCCTGCATCCGTAGCGCGTGGCGGCACGAACCCCAAGCGTCGGGTGGCGCTCCCGCGTGCATGCGTCGCGTGAACCTCTCGACTCCATCCTCGTTGACGCATCTGATCGGAGGATCCCATGGATGTACTGGAAGGCCGTGTCGCGCTGGTAACGGGTGGGGAGTCCGGCATCGGCGCTGCCTGTGCGGCGGCGCTGGCGGCGGCAGGTGCGGATGTCGCCATCTTGTACCACCAGGATGCGGCGGCGGCGGAGGGCGTTTGCGCCACGGTGCGGGCCACCGGACGGCGCGCCATCGCCCTTCAGGCGGATGTCGGGTGCGAGGACCAGGTAGCGGGGGTGTTTGCCAGCGTCCTGGAAAAGCTCGGCCTGGTCGACCTCCTGGTGAACTCCGCGGGCGTCAACATGCGCGGTGTCGCCGTTGCCGACATGGATCTGGACCATTGGCGGCAAACCATCAGCACCGATCTGACGGGTGCCTTCCTCACCTCTCGGGCATTGGTGCGCGGGTTGCGCGAGGCCGGAAAGCCGGGTCGCATCGTGAACATCAGTTCGATCCATGCCACCGCGGTGCGCGAGGGCGGCGCGGATTATTGCGCGGCCAAGGCGGGACTGGACAATCTCACCAGAACGATGGCGATCGAATGTGCGCCGCTCGGCATCGGGGTGAATGCGATCGCCCCCGGCATGGTCCTGACGCCGATGAACGCGAAGGCCGAACGCGACCCATCCTATCGGGCCGAGGCCGAGAAGCACATCCCCTGGGGGCGCGCCGGTCGTCCCGACGAAGTGGCCGATCTCGCCGTCTATCTCTGCTCGAAACGGGCTGAGTATATCACGGGCACGATCGTCACCATCGACGGCGGGCTGATCCTCGAACAAGCGCTGGGCGCCTGACATGGCGCAGCTCGACTTCAACGTGGAAAAGATCGAACCCGTGATTCTCCACGGCTCGGACGCACTGACGCAGCGGGACCTGATGAGCCCCTATGTCTGGAAGGTTCGCGGCCGGCATCCCTATGCGATGATGGTCCGCGCGGTGCCGAAGATGGGCGAGGAAGGCGACACCGGGACGATCTGGTACGCCTCCAGCAAGGATGGCCTGACCTTCACTGCCACCGATACACCCGCGCTCGTCCCGGGCCCGGCTGTCGAGGATGCCGGCGGTTGCGAGGACCCCACGGTGGTCGCGCTGCCGGACGGCAGCTACGTGGTCTATTATACCGGCGTGGACGCGGCGCGCGCGCACGGCGAACTGCTCTATGCCACCGGGCCGAGCATGGATCGGCTGGAGAAGCGTGGGGTCGCCATGGCCTCCACCCCGTCGCAGGGGAATGTGAAGGAGGCGACCGTCGATCGTACCCAGCAAGGCGGATGGCGGCTGTTCTACGAATATGCCGCGCATAATGCCTCGCTGATCGGTCTCGCCACTGCGCCGGGCGCCGCGGGCCCCTGGCACCATGATCGGCAGCCGTTCGCGCCCAGGAGCGATGCATGGGACGACTTCCATCTTTCCACCGGCCCGCTGCTCACCGACGACAAGGCGCAGCCGGTGATGTTCTACAACGGCGCGACCCAGGATGCGCGCTGGCGGATCGGATGGATCGCGTTCGATGCCGAATATACGCGCATCACGGATCGCTGCATCGAACCGCTGATCGCACCGCCGCCGTCGCCCAACAGGATGGATACCGACATCGCCTTCGCCGCGTCGGTGGTTCTGGAAGACGGGCGCATCTGGCTCTATTTCTCGCGCGCCGACCGCGCATTGTTCCGCGCTACCATCCGGCGCTTCTCGAGCTAAGCTCCCGCGTCCCGCGCGTGCCGCTCAGTTGCCCAGCAGCCCCCTCAAACCCTTGTTGCGTGGTTTCGCGCATTCCACCATGGGAACCGCAGCGCGGTGGCGCTGTCCGACTGAGACAGCGCAAGCAGTTACATTTCTACAACTTCGATAGGACATATCGGAAAAATCGGCGGCAATTGCTGCTGCCCATGCATCTTATGGATAAGGGTTGTATGCCGCAGAAGCATCCTCGTCGCGTAGAGGACGAGATGGAGCCCCCGATAGCACGGGCGCGGTTGAATCCGGGCAGCGAGGACGCCGTGTATCGAACGCTTCTCGAATCCACGCGCGCCATTCCCTGGAAGATCGACTGGAGCACGATGCGCTTCGCCTATATCGGGCCGCAGATCGAGAGCCTCCTGGGCTGGCCGCAAGACAGCTGGATCTCGGTCGAGGACTGGTCTTCGCGCATCCATCCGGAAGATCGCGATCATGTCGTCAACTATTGTGTCGCCCAGTCGATCGCCGGTATCGATCACGAAGCGGATTATCGCGCACTCACGCCCGATCGCGGCTTTGTGTGGATCCGCGACGTCGTGCACGTCGTCCGCAATGCCGCGGGCGAGGTGGAGAGCCTGATCGGCTTCATGTTCGACATCAGCGAACGGAAGCGGATCGAGCACGAGTTGCTGAGGATGCAGCAGAAGCTGGAAGCGCTGTCCTTCGAAGATGGCCTGACCCGTATCGCCAACCGGCGCCGGTTCGATGAACGCCTGGAGGCTTGCTGGGACGATGCACGCCGCAGCGGGCGTCCCCTATCGATGATCCTCCTCGATATCGATCACTTCAAGGGTTTCAACGATCGTTATGGTCATCTGTATGGCGATGAATGCCTCGTTGCCGTCGCCGAAGCGCTGAAGAAGGTGGGACGGGAGAAGGACGTGGTTGCCCGCTACGGAGGAGAGGAGTTCGTCCTCCTCCTGCCGGACACGGATGAAAGCGCCGCGATCGAAATAGCCCGACGCTGCCGCAGCACCATCGAAGCGCTTGGGATAGCCAACGCGTCTTCGGATTGCAGTCCGTTCGTTACCGCCAGCCTCGGGGTTGGGACCGCCCTGCCCGCAAAGGACCAGGATGCGCGGGGCTTCTGCGAGAGCGTCGATCGCCTGCTCTATGGCGCCAAGCAGAACGGGCGGAATCAGCTTCTCGCCGGCTGATAACGCTGTGGAGCGCTGCTGAATCCAGCCTGCTAAATGGACGATTTAGTTCGCATGTCACGCCATTCCAATCGCGAGAAAGACCCATCGGCTTGGGGAGGACGCGTGTCACCAATCGGCCGCCGGATTGCGAACTGAGGGGTGATCTCGGGGCTCTCCCGCGAGCCAGAGCAGCCCATCACTGTCATCGGCGCGCAGCGGTGAAGAGAGGTTTTCGACGAGCCGAGGCGGACTAGTAGAAATGCGATATCGATCAATATCATGCGTTGTTCGATGGAGGCTCGATCAGCGTTAGCCGGGGTTGGGGCTTTGAGCAGATCACAGCACAGTGCAGAGGATATTCGGGACGAGCTGGAGCGGGTAGCCGCCAGCCTCAGCGCCAGGGGCGAGGATCTGGAGTTGGGCTTCCATCTCCCGCGGCCCGCCGCGCCGGACTGGCCGTTCCCGCATAACTGGGACGTGGCTGTTGCCGTGCCCGACGGGCTCGAGGATCTGGCGTTCCGAACCATCGACGAAGTCGCTGCGCGTTGGGATCTGCAACAGAGGTGAACGGGCCCGATGTCGTCCGGCGGTGCGCCGGCACGCTCACCTTTCAGATGCCCCTCGGGCATCCGGTCTGGTCCTATGCCGACGAGGCGTCCGGTCGCCTCGTGGACGTCGAGGTCGAGGTCCGCGCGCTGCTGCGGCTGAGCTATGCGGGATCCGCGAAATACGCAACGACGCCCACCCTTGTCGGCAACCGACACGTCGTCGAGCAGGTAGCGCGAGGCATCATTGACCGGGAGGGTCCGAGCTTTGTTCAGCCGGTGCGGGTGACGGTGCGAGACGTTTGACCTCGGCCGGTGCGGTGCACGAGGCAAACGAGCAGAACGAGCGACGCAAGTCTGGATAGGTGTGCCTATCCGGTAACTTACGCGATTCCCCTAAGTGCAGATGGCTCATCGAAGACGCGATACGCACCTCTCTTGCAACAGCAGAGGGAACGCCGTGGGAACTGTCGCTTTTCAGATGCCAATGACGGAGGCACGATGGTTCTACCGGAATCAGGGGGCTTGCCGAAGCGTAGATGTAGAGGTTGAGCATGCCGCGCTGGAGAGGTTGAACCAGTCCGGCACCGGCGACGCACTTCCCCACGCGATCTTCACGGCCAACAGAGCCGCGATTGAACGCGCCGCACTGAACATCATCGATCGCGAAGGTCCGAATTTCGCCGAGCCGATCCAGGTGACCGCCAAGGACGTCTAGCGCTCCCCTATCGGCGCCCGTCATAAATGACTCGGTAGCGGCGGCTCCGACACTCGGAACCGCTACGACCCGCCCCGCGAGGTTCAAGATTGCCGATCCACGAAGGCACTTGGTTCGTGAGGTTACGGCTGACTGCATCACCAGCCTGCTGGGAGCTTCCCGCGTAGAACATGCTGCCGGACAGACTCTGGCGAGTCCCATCTGTCGAAGATGCGGGGGGTCTGAGTATCTGCTCATCAGCACCTAGGTGTACGCGCTCCCGAGACGCGCCACTGCGATAGTTGGCATATTCATGGTCAGCTTCTAATCAATCCGCGGCACGCGGCGGGAATGCAGCAAGTAGTACTACTTCAACGCATTTAAGCATCATGTCGCCGCTAAAGAAGTTGCTGCGTCGCACCATGTCGTATTAACGGACGTTTGGAGCGCCATGTCCATTGTGGACCCGAGGAGACTTCACAATGAATGTGGAAGACGGCGTGGCTGGCCAGGAGATCATCGGGAACGTCGAGCTCGCGCTTGGCGATGGATCTACCGTATCGATATTCCTGAGGGGGCACAATGAACCCGTCTCCGTAGTGCGCGTACACCGCAACGTTGCCACGGTCCGCCTGGAGGGGATGGGAAACGCGGTTCACGATGTGGCCTATAGCGCCATCGCCGGTGCGAAATACGCGCCGCGCGGCGCTGGGATCATCGACGGGGTCGCTTGAGCCGCCAAGTACCCGAGCTCCTTACTTCGCCTTGCCTCCCGTCGAAATTCCGGTCGATCCGCGAACCGAACCCTGCTCTCGACGTCCCGCGCGATATGCCCGTCGGACGTTCGCAGGCATATGCTGGGCCAGCAGAATAGCGGCGGCGCCGGGGCAGTGCCGCCCGCTCGCCAGCCGGGCATCGAACCGCGTATCCGGATCCATCGGGTCGTACGCCTCGCAGAAGGCGATAGCAGCACGGTCGACCCGGCGTACCAGCTTGGCGCGATCGGCCGCCGTATCAAGCCGCAGATCGCGATATGCGACTGTCATGCTGGGCGGGGATGCCATGGCCGACGTGCCGCTGGCGCAAGCCGGCAGCAGCGCGGCGCTGAGGAGCACCAACAACTTCATGATCTTCTCCTGTGCAGATTGGCGTGGATCGCGCCGCAGAGCGGCGACCACGGTTCAGCCTGGCGGGCTCATGCCCCTCGTTGGCGACGCGGCCGGCTCACCGCAGGCGGCGGAAATGGAAGTTTCTGACGAAGGGCGCTCCACCGGCATCTGCCGCCGCAGCAGATTCCGTCATTTCCTTGCCGTCCGATGAGATCGCATAGACCCGTACCGAGCCCAGCACCTTGTTCTTCGTAAGGCTCATGACCAGCACGTTGGATGCGGGCTGGTTGATCGCGGCGCCGTCCGCTTCCGACAGATCGCCTTCGCCTGCCGACGCCGATCCGTCGCGTGCGTAGCGCACCGCCATGTGCCGGACGCTGCCGTCCGGTGCAGTGATGTCGATGGTTGTCCGCCACTGCCCATTGCCGGCATCCTCAAAGGTGTAGAGGACCCGACGGGGCGGCGGACCATAGTTGGCAGGCATCCGGCTGAGGTCGAGTTCCCAGGTTCCCAGGAAGGGGGATCGGCTGGAGGCGGAGTCCGCCGGCGCCGCGACGGCCGGCACGCCCGCCATCAGGAACAAGACTATCGCCGAGCAGCGCAGGGTGGAACGCAGACTTGCCGTTCGCATGCATCTTCTCCTTGCCCCGAAGGTGCGGCGGGGGCTCCGCAGCGACGAACGCGTCGCTTCCCGGCACCGCATGCGGCCACGCGGCCTCGCGCTCCGGGGCGGTGCACCCGAAGACCGTCTTGCATTCAGTCGCGGTGCGACGCGCTTATCGGGCCGGCGTGGGTGCCAGACCGGGCGAGAAATGCGTGTGCCAACGCGCCACGCTGGCGATGATCGCCAGTTCGATCGCCAGCACCCCAACCTGGAGCAGCGCCTGCCGGCCGTCGATGAACAACACGCTCAGGAACGTCACCAGTGTCGCCGATGCCGCCAGGGTCAGGCTGCCCCAGCGGAGTGCTGCCGCCCAATCGCGCTCCAGAACCACCCACGCGATCCGCAGGTGCCCCAGCCCGATCAACAGCTGGAGCAGCGCCAGCGAGGGGATCGCTGCCTGGTAGACGCCGCGCAGCAGGCTCTCCTGCAGCCCGCCGTCGATCAGCGCGCCGCCCAGCCCGTGCCGGCCGGGATAGAGATAGGGCAGCCCGAACAGCGCGCAGCCGATCTGCAGCGCCGCCATCGGCAGCAGCACCCCGATCGCCACGGCATAGCTGGTGAGGACGAATTGTCCTTCCTCGGCCGCGAATAGCCCGCGCCCTGCTGCCAAAAGGCACCCGAACGCGAACTGTACGGGCGCGCCTTCGGCGACCGCCGTTTCAAGCTCCGCTTCCATCGCCATGGCCCAGTCGCGGTTGCGCTCGCCGAGACAAGCGGTCGCCAGGCGGAGCAGTGCGCGTGCGAACAATGCCTTCATGCCAGCGCTCCCTTGAATGGTTGGCCCGGCGCGCTGCCGGCGAGGTCGCGCGCGAGGGCGACGCCTGCCGAGGTCAGGCGGTAGGCGTGGCGCGCGGGGCGCCCAGGCTGGGCGGGCTCGCGCCACTCGGCCTCGACGAGCCCCTGCTCGGTCATCCGCATCAGCAACGGATACAGCGTCCCGGACAACAGGCTGGTGGCCTTCATCAGGTCATAGCCATGTCGCCATTCGCCCTGCGTCTCCGAGAGCGCTTCGAGGAGGCGACACATCTGCTGCGAGGGCTTTCGATTCCGAACCATGGCATCATACCAACATATGTAGATTTAAGAGTCAAGCGCCTGCGCCGTGTTGCTCGGGTCAGCGGTTCTTGCCCGAGGCCGCCGACGCTACGGCCGTCCGGACGAGGCGCATCGGCGGCCCGCCTTCGACGATCGTGAAACTTGCATAGTCCGCATCGAAGGCAATCACCACGCCGAGCGCGTTGGAGAAGAACCGCGTCGGCGACAGCGCCATCAGCCGCTCCGGACTGGGTGCGCCCGCATCGGCGAACAATCCTTCAGGAAGGGCTTCCAGTCGCACCGAAAGTCCTCCGCCCTCGAACCGCCCCGCCGCCTTTGCCAGCACGGCAAGCGGGAGCTGCTTTTCCTGCACCGCGGGCGGCGCGATGTCCGCCCAGCCATAGTCGGTTGCCACCGCGCGGACGACCTCGTCGATCAGCCGCCGGCCCTGACCGCCATTGGTGAGCGCGACAATGCCCTCGCCCTTGCCGGCATAGGCGATCATGTACGACTGGAAGCCTTCGTTGACCCCATCATGTCCGAACCGTTCTGGCGCCGCGGTGTAAAGCTCGACGCCCAAGCCCCAATGGTCTTTGACCGAGCGCAGCATCGCCCGCGCCATCGCTGGGGAAACCCGATGGCCCCGCCGGCCGACGGCCGAAGCCTGCAGGTCGATCAGCATGCGCGCGAGATCTCCGGCGCTCGTCCACAACCCCGCCGGCGCCAACTCGGGATAGACGTGATAGTTGCCGGGCACCGGCTGGCCCGCGACATGGCCGAAGGCGATGTTTGCAAGGATGTCGGCGGACGGCGGCTGCGCGAAGGCGCTCCGCCCCATGTGCAAGGGGCCGAGGAGTTCGCGCTGCGCGAGGTCGGCAAATGGCAGGCCGGTCACATCCTGCAGGGCGAGCTGCGTGAGGACATAGCCACCGCCGGAATATTGGAATTGTGCGCCCGCCGGCAGCACACTGCGCACCGCCATGTTGTTGGCGGGCGCCATGCCATCTAGGATCTGCACCGTCGTCGGCAACGGCGCCCCGGGCAGATAGCCGGCGAAACCATGCAAGCTCAGCCCGGCGGTGTGGCTCAGCAATTGCCGCAGCGTGACACCCTGTGGCGCCAGATGGGCATCGCCGGGGAGGTGCCAGTCGCGCAACGACAGGTTGATGTCGCTGTCGAGCGCCAGTTTGTGCTGCTCCACCATGCGGAGTGCGACGACGGCAGTGGCAACCTTGCTGATCGACGCCGCCTGGAAAGCCGTATCCGGCGTAACGGGCGCGCAGCTGACAGTATCCCGCACGCCCCAGCCGTGGGCCCAGTCGATCCGGCCCCGGTGGATGACCGCGATGCTGATCCCCGGTACGCCATAGAGGCGCATGCGCGCCGCCAGGCTGGACGGAGCTTCCCCCGGCGCACGCACCGGCGGCGTCAGGTTGGTCTCGACAGCGCGGGTGTGGATGTTGCTGCGGCCACCTGCGGCGCCGTCCGGCATCGGGCAAGGCAATGGCGAGGCTTGTGCCATGGCCGGCTCTGCGGCGGCCGTGCCAGCCAGGAAGGCGAGCATCGCGGTCAGTGCGAATGTCATTGTTGCATCTCCAGCGACGTCGATCCGCGGTACGGAGTGCCCGCCCATAAGCTAACGCCTGCGAAGCATTATCGACATATGTAGATTTTAGAGTCAACGGCAGCTGCGTTGACATCGCGCGCCGGTCCGCGGGGTTTCGAGATCCCCGGGAGCAAGTCACGGAACCAAGGGCCCGGCCTGGGCTGATCTACATGGCCAGCATGAGAGCAGCGCGATCTCAATCGCTGCGGCAGATGCCCATCGCTCTCTCTCTCTCTCTCTCTCTCTCTCTCTCTCTCTCTCTCTTTGGCCGCTGGATAGCGTTCGCCCGAGAGGGAACCCATCCCAATTACGAATATTGCGCTTATTGCGTTTAATGCGAATATCGGATAGCGGATCGGCCCCACGGAGAGCCTCATGACCATGCCAGCCTTTGCCGAGGAACTCGGCAGCCGCCTCCCTTCCGCAAGCGAGAAGGCGGCGGCCAATCAGCTTCGTCAGATTCTGGCGTCGCACGCGTCGGGCAATGCGACCCTCAGGGTTCTGGACGATGACAAGACGTCGACCGAGATCACACTGACCCCAGGCCTGTCGCGGCTGCTGATGGAGCTGCTGCGGCACGTTGGCCGCGGCGATGCGGTGACGCTGGTGCCGGTCGGCCAGATGCTGACCACCCAGCAGGCGGCGGACATCCTGAACGTCTCTCGTCCCTTCTTCATTTCGTTGCTGGAGAAGGGCGAGATCGCGTTCGATACCGTAGGCCGGCATCGTCGGATCAAGGCCGAGGATCTGTTCGCCTATAAGCGCGCGCGCGATGACAAGCGCGGGAGCGCGCTCTCGGCGCTCGCCGAGCTGGACGCGGAGCACCTGTAGGGTTGTTCGCCAACCGGTACACCGCGTTCATCGACGCCTGTACGCTGGCGGGTACGCTCAAGCGCAATCTGTTACTGACGCTTGCGGAGGCCGAGTTTTTCCGCGTCCGGTGGTCCGAACGGGTGCTGGACGAAACTGAGGCGGCGATCGCTAAGATCCTCGGCGGTAAGGGCGTAGCGGATGCACCGGAGCGTGCAGCGCGCGCCCGGTGGTGGATCGAAACCGCGTTCGAGGATGCGGTGGTTGAGGATTATGATGTCTTCCTGGGCGCATGTGTCGGCTTGCCCGATCCGAAGGATGCGCATGTCGTCGCCGCGGCGCTGAAGACACAGGCTGCGACGATCGTCACTGAGAATTTGAAGGACTTCCCCGAGGCGATTCTTGCGGGCCTGAACATGGAGGCCCGGTCGGCGGATCAGTTCATCGCCGACACCATTGCGCTCGACCCGGGCAGAGCCGTGGCGGCCATTTGACGGATGCGGGAGCGGTTCAAGCGTCCGGAGAAGACGGCCGCACTGCTGCTGCTGGATATGGAAGCCGATGGGCTGACCGAGACCGTCGACGTGCTGCGGGCGCATGTGTTGTCGCTGTGATGGCGCGCATGTCGGGCGGATCGCGGCGGTGAGGTGAAACGGCGGGCTCGGAGATCTTTCGATGCGCGAAGCCGTTTCACCTCGCGGAATTTGCTGCATTCGAATGGGTTGGCGCTGACCGTCAAGCTCTGGGGCTGACGGCTGCCTCCTGTGTCTTGAGGCTGTTCAGCCATTCGAAGACTGCGGATTCGCGCCAGCCCATGCAGCGCGTGCTGATCCGGGTGTTTTTGGGGAAGGTGCCGGCCTCCATCTTTCGGTAGAGGGTGGAGCGGGTCAGGCCGGTCAGGGCCAGGACAGCCTTGATCCGGAGGACGCGGTCGGGGTGTTGGGGTTGCATTGCGATCACCTTGCATCGTGTGAGGGTTGGTGGAGCGCTCCGGGGCGAGATTGGGCTGAGTGGCGGGTCGGGAAAAGAGCCTGGTTGGGGTCAGATGGGGCCACCTGGGGACTCCCGGCACTCTGTTGTCGAACGGGAAAACTCTGAGGTTTAGGCGGGTGTGCCAGGGCGTCTCACGCCTTCGGCGTGACTGCGCTCGCACGCCGCTAGTGCGCCGCCGAGTCGGCCTAGCCGTCTCGGCCCTTCGGGTTTTGATCGCGGACGCGAGCTCCGATCCTGCGGATCGTTGACCGGCAGGTGCCGGCAACGGAACGCGGGTGCGGTGCGCGCGCTGGCGCACGCCTGCGGCGACACCAGGGCGCGCGCGTTATTGGTGCCCGCGTGGCACACTTGCCCGGGCGGGAGGCACGGGCGGCGGCTGGCGCACGTGCTGGCGCGCGCACGCCGCCCGCGCAGGCCCGCCCGGTTGCAAGGGTGCGGTTCTTGTCCGGGCGCAGGTGGCGCCCGACAGCGCGGTCGCGCTGACAGGATGGTCGCCGTGCTCTGGCGCGGCGGCGTTGGTGCGCCGGCACGCGGACGGGCGGGGGGAGCGTCGCTCGCCTCTAGTCCTACCGCGGCATGCCGCAAGCCGGGCGGTGCCCGGCTCCTCCACTCCGTTACGGCCCTGCGGGTGCGGCCTGCCTCTGACGGCAGGACTGCCGGTTCGCTCCTGCCGCTCCCCCCGCCCTTCCGGCGCCGGTTGCGGTGTTTTGGAAGGAGCAGGACCATGGGTGTTGGACACGAGAACCGGGCGAGCCTCTATGCCGAGGTGACGGGCCGGGTGATTGCCGAACTGGAACAGGGACGGCTGCCCTGGGTGCAGCCTTGGGATTCGGCGGCGTGCGAATGCGCGATGCCGGCCAATGCGGTGACCGGGCGGCGCTATTCGGGGATCAATGTGCTGATCCTCTGGGCCGCGGTGATTGAGGGGCGGTATGGCTCGCAGCGCTGGCTGACCTTTCGGCAGGCCCAGGCGGCGGGCGGGAGCGTGCGGCGCGGCGAGCGGGGAACGACGATCTGTTATGCCGATCGCTTCACGCCAAAGGACGAAGCCGAGCGGGCGCGGGACGAGGATCGCGAGGCGCGGCAGCTGGCGTTTCTGAAGCGGTTCACCGTGTTCAACGTCGACCAGTGCGAGGGCCTGCCCGAGCGGCTGACGGTGGTGGCGCAGGGCGAGCCGGTGGCGGAGGCGGACCGCATCCCCGGTGCGCATGCCTTGATGGAAGCATGTGGTGCCGATATCCGGATCGTTGGCGGGGAGGCCTATTACAGCCCCGGCGGCGACTATGTCGCGGTGCCGCCGCAGCTGGCGTTTTACGACCGCGTCAACTGGTATCGCACCGTGCTGCACGAGTTGGGGCACTGGACCGGGCATGGTTCGCGGCTGGGCCGCGACCAATCCGGCGCATTCGGCAGCGCCGCCTACGCCCGCGAGGAGCTGATTGCCGAAATGGCCAGCGCTTTCACCTGCGCGTCGCTGGCGATACGGCCTACCGTTCGGCATGCTGATTATGTCGGCAGCTGGCTGGCGGTGCTGCGGGAGGACGAAAAGGCAATCTTCCGGGCGGCAAGTGCTGCCAGCAAGGCGGCCGATTACCTGCTCGGCTTCGTCGCGGACGAGGAGGCGGGGCAATGATGCGCTGGCTTCGTCTGCGGCGGATGCGCCGCGCCTTTCGTGCCCTCCCCGAGCGGGACCGGGCGATCTTCGGATCGGTGCGGTTCGATGATTTGGATTACATCGAAACGGCCGAATTGCATGGCTGCACGGTGGCGGAGGTCGAGCAAACCGTCGCCCGTGTGCTGATAGCGCTCGGTCGTGCAGAGCGGGGCGACCGGCCATGAGCGATGCGACACCTCGCCCGGTCAAACCGGGCGAGGTGTACGCCGCGGCATCAGCGCGTTAGGATCGATCCATGAGGACCAGCCTCGACCATTTGCCCCCAGCCAAGCAACGCGAGCTGGAGCGTGTCGTCCAGATCCTGTTCGAGGAGTTTGCCGACGCGATCGCTATCGCCACGTCGGACTGGAAGAAGCAGGCGCGCATCCTCAAGGTTATCCTCTACGGCAGCTATGCGCGTGGTGGTTGGGTCGACGAGCCGCACACGGCCAAGGGCTATCAGTCGGACTTCGACCTGCTGGTCATCGTCAACAACGACAAACTCACCGACCGCGTCGAGTTTTGGGCGACGGCGGAGGACCGGCTGAATCGCGAATTAGCGATTACGAAAAGGCTGCGCACACCCGTCAATTTCATCGTGCACACCCTGCAGGAGGTCAACGACGCGCTGGCGCATGGACGCTATTTCTTCATGGACGTCGCACGTGATGGCATCGCGCTGTACGAGAGCGATCCCACCGATCTGCACCAGCCCAAGCCGAAGACACCAACGCAGGCGCTGGCGATGGCACGGGAATACCAGGGCGAGTGGTTCCCGGCAGCGATGCAGCGGTTTGAGCTGGCAAAAATTGCAGTCGAACGCGGGTTCCTGAAACCTGCCGCCTTCGACATGCACCAGACCGCCGAATTCCTCTACCACTGCGTGCTGCTGGTCTGCACCTTCTATACCCCGCACGTTCACAATCTCGGTTTTCTGCGCACGCAGGCTGAACGGATCGACCCTCGCTTGGTGGACGCGTGGCCGCGCGACCAGCGCGTCGACCGTTCGCGATTTGAAAAGCTCAAGGAAGCCTATGTGAAGGCGCGCTATTCGAAGCACTACCGGATCAGTGCCGAGGAACTGGCGTGGCTGGGTGAACGCGTCGAGGTGCTGGGTCAGGCGGTGCAGGTGATCTGCGAAGAACGTATCGCTGCGCTGGAGCAAGCTGCCGCCGCATGATTGCGCCCGTCGCTGGACAGGTTGATGGCCCCCACCTAGAGGGCACGCCCCTTTTCACACGGAGAACACGTCCATGAACAATGCCGATCTCGCCGACCGCGTTTCCGAAGCGCATGGCCTCACCAAGGCTGACGCACGCAAGCTGGTCGACGGCATTTTCGCCGCCATCACCGAGGCGGCAGCGGCTGGCGAAGAAGTGTCGCTGAACGGCTTCGGTAAGTTCAAGGTCAAGGAAAGCGCCGCGCGTGAAGGCCGCAATCCTTCCACCGGCGAGGCGATCCAGATTGCAGCGTCGAAGAAGCTGTCCTTCACGCCCGCCAAGGCCGTGAAGGACAAGCTCAACGGCTGATGGGTGTCGAGGCCGTCCGCGCCTTTCTGGAGGCGCGGGCACCCGAGATTGTGATCATCGAACAGGCTTCGAGCACCGCAACGGTGCTCGAAGCTGCCGCCACGCTCGGCGTGCTGCCGGGACAGATCGCCAAGACCTTGTCGCTGCGCGTCGGCGATGCGGTGGTGCTGATCGTGGCGGCCGGCGATTACCGGCTCGACAATCGCAAGGTGAAGCACGCGCTGGGCAGTCGTCTGCGCATGCTCGTAGCCGAAGACGTCGAGCAGCTGACAGGCCATCCGCTTGGCGGCGTCTGCCCGTTCGGATTGCCGACGCGGTTGCCGATCTATTGCGACATTTCGCTACGCCAGTTCGACACCGTCTATCCCGCCGCTGGGTCGCGCACTGCGTCCGTGCGGATCACGCCCGAGCGGCTTGCGGAACTGGTGGACGCGACCTGGGCCGATCTCTGTTCGCTGCCGTCATAGTTCTGCGTCGCTGTCGGCGAATGCACGTCGCCCGCGCCGTCGCCAGAGCGTCAGCGCCTGGTCGCGACGTTCGCCCTGCAGGGTAGCTGCGGCTTCTATCAACAGCCCCAGCAGCACCGCGCGATCGTCGTCGGTAAGTTCGACCAATCCGGCTTTGGCAACCAGGCCGCCCAGCTCGATCAGCTGGCGCGTTCGTTCGCGGCGCTTCACCACCCATTCTCGCGTGTCATTCCGCGCCCGCTGCGCTTCCAGTCGGTGCCGCGCCACTGTCAGCTGCCGCAGCCGATGCCGCACGCGGACGAGCGCCGCCGCGCGCTTTGCCCTGCCGCTGAAAGAAGGCCGCGCCACGCTGGCGCCAGTCCTCCCGAGCGATCATGTCGGACGCGCTGACAGCGGCGAGCAGTGCGCCCGCCAGCTGCTCGACCGGCAGCGCGTCGGCACCGGTCGCAACGACCAGCTCGCCGAGCTGCTGGAGCTTGGCCTGTTTGATCTTTCGTGCCTTGCTGTCGAGCGCCTTCAGCTCCGAATCAAAGTCACGTGGTTTGCGCATCGAAACCTCCGCAGTTGATGGTTCATGTTCGGCGATTTAGGAACTGCATCTATCAGTGCAAATGTCGTGAAACATCTTGGGGTGATCACGTCGCGAAAAAGATGAAATCTTTTGAGGGCGCGCTTATACGTCGAGCCGACGTCGCTTGTTTTGGTGTAAGTGAGTGTCGCTATGGCGATCTACCATTTCTCGGCCAAGATCATCAGCCGCGCCAGCGGATCGTCGGCGCTGGCCGCTGCCGCCTATCGCTCCGCCTCGCGGCTCCACGACCAGCGGCTCGATCGGGATCACGACTTCTCGAACAAAGCGGGCGTGGTGCATTCCGGAGTGCTGCTGCCGGACGGCGCGCGCGAGTATCTCGCCGATCGGGAGAAACTGTGGAATGCCGTCGAAGCGGTGGAGCTGCGCAAGGACGCGCAGCTTGCCCGCGAGATCGAATTCGCGATCCCGCGCGAGCTGAACCAGGCCGAAGGCATTCGGCTGGCGCGGGAGTTCGTCCAGGCAGAGTTCGTGAACCGCGGCATGGTCGCCGATCTCAATGTACATTGGGATATCGGTGCCGACGGCGAAGCGAAGCCGCATGCTCATGTCATGCTCGCCTTGCGCGAGGTGGATACCGGGGGTTTCGGCAAGAAGAACCGCGACTGGAACCGAACCGATCTGCTGGAGAAATGGCGCGAGCGCTGGGCCGGGCACGTCAACGCACGGCTGGCCGAACTGGATATTGACGCGCGGGTCGATCACCGCAGCCATGAAGCGCAGGGCATCGAGCTGGAGCCGCAGCACAAGATCGGCCCGGCGGCGGCACGGATGGCCGAGCAGGGGCTCACGTCCGAGCGGCTGAAAGAGCATCACGAGATCGCGCGCGCCAACGGCGAGAAGTTGCTCGCCAATCCGGCGCTGGCGCTCGACGCGATCACCCGCATCCAAGCGACCTTCACCACCCGCGATCTGGCGATGTTCGTGCATCGCCACAGCGAAGGGAAGGAGCAGTTCGACCAGGTGATGGCGGCGGTGCGCGCTGCGCCCGAGCTGGTGAAGCTGGGCAAGGACGGTCGCGGCGAAAACCGGTTCACCAGCCGCGACATGATCGAGACCGAAGTGCGGCTGGAGCGCGCGATGGTGAAGCTCGATGCCAGTCGCGGGCATGGCATGGAGGAGCAGCATCGCAAGCTCGCCCTGGCCCGCGCCGAGATGCGCGGGCTCGTCCTGTCGAGCGAACAGTGCGGCGCCTTCGATCATGTCACCAGCGGCAAGGATTTGGGTGTGATCGTTGGCTATGCCGGTACCGGCAAATCGGCGATGCTCGGCGTCGCGCGGGAAGCATGGGATAGTGCCGGCTACCATGTGCAGGGCCTCGCGCTATCCGGCATCGCTGCCGAAAATCTGGAAAGCGGCTCAGGCATCGCGTCGCGCACCATCGCCAGCATCGAACATCAATGGGAGCAGGGGCGCGAGTTGCTGACCGACAGGTCGATCCTCGTGATCGACGAGGCAGGCATGATCGGCAGCCGCCAGATGGAGCGGGTGATTGCCGAGGCCGAGAAGCGCCACGCCAAGGTGGTGTTGGTCGGCGACCCGGAGCAGTTGCAGGCGATCGAAGCGGGTGCGGCTTTTCGGTCGGTCGCCGAGCGGCATGGCGCCATCGAGATCACCGACATTCGCCGGCAGCGCGAAGACTGGCAGCGGCTGGCGACGCGTCAGCTCGCGACCGGGCGCACCACAGAGGCGCTGGAGGCCTATGCCGGTGCCGGCATGGTCGTCGACTCGGACACGCGAGTCGAGGCTCGAACGGCGCTGATCGCGCGCTGGGACCAAGAGCGGGTCGCCGATCCGGGTGCGTCACGCGTGATTCTCACGCACATGAACCAAGAATGCGATGAACTGAATGCGCTGGCCCGGGATGCGATGAAACGCAGTGGGGCATTAGATACTGATATTGCTGTCGAAACTACGCGCGGAGAACGCTTGTTCGGGTCCGGCGACAGGGTCATGTTTCTGCGCAACGAACGCAGCCTCGGTGTGAAGAATGGCAGTCTCGGCACCATCGAACAGGTCGATCACGCCCGCATGGCCGTGCGGCTCGACGATGGTCGTCAGGTCGCTTTCGACCACAAGAACTATGGCGACGTCACCCACGGCTATGCGGCCACGATCCACAAGGCGCAGAGTGTCACCGTCGACCGCGTCCACGTGCTGGCGACGCCAGGCCTTGATCGGCACGCTGCCTATGTCGCGCTGTCGCGGCACCGCGACGCGGTGCAGCTCCATTATGGCCGTGACGATTTCGCGGACCCGGGCAAGCTCGCCCGCGCCCTGTCGCGCGACCGGCCGAAGGACAACGCGCTCGACTATGATACCGCTGCCGAGCGCTTTGCCACGCGGCGCGGTGTCGAACGGTCGCGCATCCTCGATACGCTTGCCAAAGAGCCGCTCGCCGAACTCGGGCGTAGCGCGCCTGCGCCAGCACCGGCGCCACGCAGGGGTATGTTTGATGGGTTGCGGCTATCTATCCCCGAGCCCGAACGGGTGCCAACCAAGCTGCGCTTCGATGGGCTTAAGCTGTCGATGCCGGCGGCTGCGTCGGAGGTGTCCGCGACCCAGAAGCTCGAGCGGGCGGTCGAAGGCTACGCACGTGCCGTGCAGGATGCAGGCCGCATGACCGGGCAGGGACGTTCGCCGCTCGAAGTTCAGAAGGCGGCGCTTGCCCGCACCGCCGAGGCGATCAACGCGCTGCATCCCCACGGCGCCCACGATCTCGATATGGCGTTCGAGCGAACGCCCGGCCTGCTCAGCGAAGCCGCCAATGGCCGCGCCGCCAATGCCATTCGCCAGATGCAGCTCGAAGCGGAGGTGCGCACCAATCCCGAGCTGCGCGCGGACCGGTTTGTCCAGGCCTGGCAGCAGCTCCAGGCGCGTCGGGGCAAGCTGAGCGGATGGGAGAATGAAGAAAAGCGTGCCGGTGTCGAGAACGCCATGCGCTCGATGGCGAAGGGTCTGGAGAAAGACCCGGACCTCGGCGCTGCGCTCAGCCGCCGGGGCACTCAGCTGTTCGGGCGGCAATGGTCGCCGGAATGGACTCCGGGCAGCCGTGACGGCGGTGTCGGCCGCGCGCTTGGCGACGATACTCGCACGCGTTCGATCATCCGCCAGCTCACCTTCTCGATCGATCGCGATCGGGGCCTTGGGATTGGAATGTAGCCATGGGTATCCACGAACCACCCGTAGAAGCCGACCAGACCGTTTAAGCGTTCAACGGCATGTCGCGCAAGCTGGCCGGGCTGACTGCTGCGGTTGATGGCTTCGCGGCCCGGCAGCAGGAATTGCATGCGCGTGATTATGGGCCGGACCTGGAGAAGATCCGTGACGGCTACGACAAGGTGTGCGGCGCGATCAACGTCCTCGCCAAGCGCCCAGCGATGACATTGACGCCCCAGGATGTCGCGAAGCAGATCGAATCGGCTGGCGCGCAAGGGCGTGCGGACGTTCATCGCGCTTGGACCGGCGCCAACCATGCCCTGAGCAGCACAGTGCAAGAGCTGAAGGGGGTGGTCGCATCGGCCCATTCCGCGGAGACCCAGCAGCTGTGGATCGCGGGGGCAGCCGCTTTGGCACTAGTGGTAGGCTTCGCGTTTGGCACGGTAGTGCCACCGGTTATCGCCCAGCTCGCGCCCGAGAGCTGGCATTGGCCAGAGGAGCGGGCTGCAGCAATGCTCAGGCGCACACCTTGGGACGCGGGCGTGCGGCTCATGCACGTTGCAGATCCACAGCAGACACGGGCACTGGCCGACGCCACTCGGCTCGCGAAGGACAATGCGGATGTGCTTACAGAATGCCGGAAACGTGCAGAGCAGCTCAGTGCTCCAGTAAAGTGCTCCATGGAGATCCACCAAGCAGAGATCGATTGACGGGCTTGGGGCTAGTTCTGGGCCGTAAGCTGCCAGGCGGCTTTCGGGCGGGAAGACGCGAAAGCGGACATGAGCTTACAGCGCCTGACTCGTGCTATCGGGTATCGCGTCCCGCCCGCCTCTGGGCCGTAAGCTGCCAGGCAGCTTTTGGGCCTGGAAATGCGAAAGCGGACATACGCTTGGGGGCGCTGACTCGTGCTATCGGGTATTACGTCTCTGCGTTAGCTCGAACGATGATCAGCACCCATGTACCTAGCTCCCCACCCCTGTGCTCTTCGGCCGCTTGCGACCAGGCTCGGTCGCTGGCCCGCTGAGTGCTGAACCACCGCTTCTGTTGATGCATACCGCTGGAGGCGGGAGAGTGTTGAGTAGCAAGGCGCCTCCGCCGGGTCATCGAAGAGCAGCGCCACTCATCTTAGAAGCAACATTTTGATAGGGGGTTGTGACACCGGTGAACGCGCCAACGAACGCAGATCAATGTGGGGCGTCAGAACCGACCGGTTGTGACACGGCAAAGACCCCAGTGCGGCTTCGCCATCATATCCGGCAGGCGCCTGACCCATCAGGAAAACAGCCGGTGTACGATCTCAAGCAGAAGCGCTCCCGCAATTACCGTGATCCCACGAGCGAAACTACGCGCCAACTCGCCGACGAACACCTGTCCGAACTTCACATCGGACCGCTTCGCCCTGGGCCTTAGCTGTTCCACGCGATGTCCTCCCGCGCGATCCTGCGTTCAGCGAAAAGCACGTCTATTTTGGCCGCAGCAGGGTTACGCTCCTTCGATCTAAGCGCCAGCATACCAATCTCAGCCTCCGGCAGCAGGGGTAGATCGGTGTCGGCCATGTAGGTGCCGACGAGACATACCGCCCGATGGCGACGCTCCATGTTGCGGGCATGTTCGAAGACGTCAGCGTAAAGGCTCCGCATACGAAATCCCGGTTCAGGAGGTGGTGAAAAGGTGCCGTCCACCGTGCCGCGGATGAAACCCGTGAGGTCAAGCCATTCCCTCAGCTCCGCGAGGTCATCAGCCGCGTCGCTCCCAAGATCGCTCTCGAGCACCACGAACTGCGTCGCGGCGAGCGAACGAAGCTGGCGCTCGTGGCGGAGCTGCGCCACCTTCACGGGCACATGGGTCTTGAGCCAGCCGAAGGTGCGTTCGAGCCAAGCCTGCTGTTCCACATCGGTCAACGGTATCCGCGGACGCGTGAAGGTGTCGTTATCTAGGCCAAGCGCAACTGCGATCCGCTCGAGTGCCGCGGGTCGAACAGGATCGCCACGCTCAATCCGTTCGACGGTAGACAACGAGACCCCCGCCATGGACGCGAGCAGTTCTCGCTTCCAACGGAGTTGCCCACGCTGCAGCTTCACGTAAGCGCCTAGACCCTTGGGATCGTCTTGTGCCATATTGCCTGTTCGATTGCTCATATCGACATCATGCCCCCGACATCGCACAAAAGGCAGGTCTGAAAATCCTTCAGCGCCCGATTGAGACGAGCTTGCCGGCCAAAGCACATCATGACCCAGCGTGATCCTGTCCCCTACGGCGCCAAGAAGGCCGGAGCCATGCGCGAGATGTCGCAATCGGCACGGCTCGACTTTATCGCTGAGGGCCTGACGATCATTTTGTCGAGCGCGCGTAGCTTTTGGAGTGCCGCAGAGAAGCTGCCCGACAATCCCCGGGAGGCTTCTGTTCTGGAAGGCTTCGCTGAGGAAGAGTCCGCGAAAGCCCTGATCCTGCTCGACCTGGTGCGATGCCCGCCCTCCAAGATCGATGGGCGTATCGGGCGCATCGTCAAAAACTTCTACAGCCATCTTGCCCGGCTCATTTACGCCAAAGCCCAGAGCTGGAGGCCCGTCAACGTCAAGCAGCTACAGGAATATGTCGATAGCGAGCGGCAGGGCCATTATTTGGAAGGTGGGATGAGCGAGTACATCCTGCCAAACTGGGCGATCTACAGCCGCGAAAGCACGCTCTATGCCGACATCGAGCAACACGAGGATGGCATACCGCAATGGAGCGATCCGACGCGCTTCTCGAGCGTAGGTATACATATGCGACCCTTCGCCCCGACGCTGATCGAAGCGCTGGATGCACTCGGCATCTTTTCGCGGGCGGGATTGGAGGCGACGAGTGATATATGGGGCACCGTCGATTTTCTCGCGAATGAGCACTCTGGCCATGTCCGGGACCTGACCGGGCAGTTGGCCAAGAGACTCGATGCTGAAGGTTTGGTGACCGAAACTGCAGCCAACCACGCACGCTGGTTTCACCATTATTGGCAGATGCCGATGTACAACCTCGATTTTACGCTTATTCCAGCGTCGCTGGATCGGCTCAGGGCCGACCGTGAAGCCGCCTATTGGTCTGAGGTCGGCTACGAGCATCATGGCGATTATTAAAATCGGCGACGACTACGCCGACGCAGATTTTGCGCTGCTTAGCAGGCACCTAAAGTTGCTGGACGTTGAGATTTCTCAAATCAATGCAGCGATCGCTTCGTCTCGTGATCCCGAATCCGACGGTCTCTGGGATGCTGGGGAGTATTTTATAGGACACGGCTTCATCGCCATTCAACGTTATCTCACGGCTACGCGGACGGGTCTTCGCGTCGGCCTGCCGGATGCGTTCAACGTGCCGCCGATGCTGCAAGGCGGCTTATCGCTTGTTGCAGCGGTCAATGCGGCGGCAAACTATTGGAAGCACGTAGAAGAATGGATCGAGACCCTTAATAGATCCAATGACGCCGATCTACAAGCAAGCGCTCTTAAAACGCTTCAGCGGATTGAAAACGTCACCCCATGGGAAGAGTACACTTGTGCCAATCTGTTAGCTGTATTCCTAGATGGTCAGCCGTTAGAACTGTCGCGACTTCTGCCTACAATCTCGGAATGGCGGCATAATCTTATGGCTGGGCTTTGATCTAAAATGAAGGGTGAATGAATGTACCTTTGCCGGATCGGTGGGTGCGATGCTTTTCATCCCATAATCGTCTGAATACGATCTTTAATCCTGACGGCAAGCGCTTGCCGACCCTCTCCGTTGTTCAGGTAACTGATGTAACGAAGATGACGAAGGTCGAATGGAATATCATCGGCGCTTTGGGTAAGGAGGATAACCTCACGTCCAAGCGTATGGGCGATGCCTGTCTCGTAAAAGACATTCGCATTCCGTGTTGAGCAATCGCAGATCACAATGCGTGACCGGTCGATTAGCTCAACAACATCCTGTATGATTGAATGATTTTCCCAGATGTCGTCTACTCGGTGGCAAATGAAGCCCATCTCTTCTGCCGCTTGCTTGATAGCTGCATATACGTCGCTGAAATTAGCTGCGAACGGCATCATCACTGATAGCTGTCTAACGTCTACCTTTTCATTCTCGGGTATTTTGAAGACCGCTGGTGCGGATCGCCGGGGCTGGATGGCTCCGACTATAAACCGGAAAAGATCGACATTTTTGACCGCCCAATGATTACGGGAGAACTCCCAATCATCCATTCCAAGCTTGCGCCGACCATCGTAGATCACCTTGTTTGTCAAAGGTGGAATGTCGCGGGCAAGTGTAAAATCGAACGTGATATCACGCCCGACCCTACGCACGTTTGACACCTGCCCGACGCGGCATTCCTCATCGCCAGTGCCCTCCGTCATGAACAGGCACGGCGGTCCTGACAACTTGGCATAATCCGGGACTTCACCGTTCTTGAACTGCGCTGCGAGCGGGCCATCCGTATGTTCAAACAGCCGGTCGGCACCAATTTCTCCGTGTTCTGCATCCCACTCGAAATGACGAACAATCAGATTAAACAACCGTGCTCTCCCAATTGGCGATGCGAGCCTAACCCGAACAGCGCTGGAATGTCACCCGCCAACAACCTCGCTTCCACCAACTACCGGACGATCCGGGATCACTTACGGTGTTAGGCTGAACGGCAAAGATAACGCAAAGCCGTCCGTGGGGGTTCGTGTCAAAACCGAGCGGTTGTGACACCGTCTTCCAGCGGCCCTGGCGGTTCCGCGCGCTAAAAAAACCTGATGTCGGCTTCTGACGAAATCTGCCGCCATTCGAGCAGTCTCGGAACGGCAGGCATGCACCACTCCCGGTCATCGATAGAGTCGACGTCAGCCCCACCGGTGCAAGTTATGGCTTTTAGCTAAGGTAAACGGCCCAAATCTCCTAGTCACTCGGCTCGGTTAATACTTCGAACGCAATATTCGCGATCTCTGCTGCGGCAAATTGCATCTGCGGAATTGGAGAACCACCTCCCTCGTGGCGTTTAATGCTGCCGTCCTCTTCTATTCGAACGGTAAATCGGTCGACTCGGCTCAACACGACCATGGCGACCTTCTGGTCATCGTCTAAGGCAAGTCGATCAACGATCCCCTCATACGCTATGCTGGTTCCGTTGTGACTGGTCTTGCTCACCACGTAGGCAACCACCACAGAGTTACCGGCCTTCACCGCTTGCACCGCTGGGTTAAGCCAGCCAAAATCAATCGGGTCGAACGTGCCCTTGAAGGCTGCGGACTGAGCTGCTCGGCTGAATAGCCAGCCTGTGGCCGCGCCAAGGGCTCCGAGGAAGAAGATCCACCATTCTATCGCACCATCTGTCAGGTCGCGGGCCGGGTGCTGGCTGGCAAGGAGCACACGATACACGTTCGGATCATAGGCGGTCGTGACACACAGACCTGTATTTTGACACCAGGCGGATTGAGCGGCGAAGATGCCGGCGCCAAGAATGTGGCCAGCGACGGTGCCAGCTACGACAATGAACAGCGTGTTCGTGGAGTTTGGTTTCTCAGGGCGGGGTGCGAGAAAGTCGGTTCGCTCTCCAGCTCGTATTCCAACAAATGCGCAGAGCCCTGGAAAAAGCAGCAGCAGGGCTAAAACTAGCGTGTAGCTGAACGTCACAACGGCTACGCAGTCGCGGCAGTCTGCCTCTTCCGCTCCTGCTTTTCGCTTTCGGCAGGAACCAGATAGACGCCATTGCGGAGCCTAGACGCCTTACGGGCGGCTTCCCAGCTCCCAAAGCGACCGTGGATCCGCTCTCCGAGCTTGATCGATTCGTCGGTATTAACTCGCATCAACTCCTCCTGGTCAGAACATAGCAAGGACAGGTTCCAAAACCAAGAACGCTCGCGAGTGACGTTGTATCGCACGGCCCTGCTCAGAGAGCAGCCTACCCCTTAAGCCGCTCACGCCCCAGCAGTGCGCTATCGAAACGATTGAGATGTCGCCGCTTTAAGAGGCAGCACCTCGGAGCGCTCGTCGACTAGCCGGATAGCGGTCACCCATTGGTGCCAATGCCAAGTCCACAAGTGGGCTCGCTGCTGCCTGGTGCCCCTGCCCACCTCACCGCGGCCGCTCCCGACCAACTCAAGCCGTTACCATCAGCGGGTTGAAACGACCGCTCCCGCCGAAAGCGGCCGTTCAGCTATGGCGACAAGCACGGCGGGAAGGATCTGAGGGCAAATTGCCCGTCAGGTCCGCTTCGTCATTCTAAGGGCGGTGCGCAACGCGCTCATTCCGGCTCTTCCTCGCGAAAGTTCGGCTCGACCATGCCGAAGTCGACCCATCCATCTGCGTCGATGAACTCAGTATCCAGTAGCTCGACATCGTCGAGCAGCTCCGTCACCGAGAATGTCGCCAGCACGGCGGCTTCCTCCTCGAAACTCACCTCCGAACGCGCCCCACCGAGACCGACATATTCCTTGTCTATTGAATCCCAGACAGAGACGCTGAAGTCGCTATAAGCCCTGCCGGTCACCCGAACCGGGATGCGGACCACGACCTCATCCTCTTTGGCTGAGACGATAGAAAATTCGATAACATCGTCGGCTTTGACGATTTCCGCCGTCGCCGGAAGAAACCCGGCATCACCAATTTCGGCATAGCGCACCGAGCTATACTCCGCCTCAACCGGCCACGAGGCCATTCCTTCGATTGCAGCAGAGATGATTTGCTGAACAACGTCTTCTCTTATTGTGAGGAGCGTCATGACTCGGGCGCGGACCTGGTCTGCATGCTCTTGCAGCAGCTCAAGGGCGGCGCCGAGATCGTCGACCACCGTCACATGATCTGAGTTCGCAGCCCCGAAGGCCGCCCAGTCACCGTCCTTTGCCACCACGAGGACAGGCTTGCCATGGTCTTTGGCCCATTGTTCGATCGACAAGAGCGCGATCGCATCCGGGAATTCGTGTTTCTTGTTGGCATTCGTTCCGAACGGCGCGTCCCCTGCGAAATACAGGGCGGACAGCCGTCCGGAATCGGCGAGCGACCCTGGCAGGATTTCCGCTGCAACCATCTGCTGGAATCGATCGAGACGTGCGTCCACCAGCATCGGGATGTCATCCAGCGCATCGACCACGGCTTCGACTATCTGTGCCTGGGCGGCGGTAATAAGCTTACCAACTTGGAGTCCGCGCAAGCCGCTGCGAAGGCTGGTGCCTGCAGTCTGGCCCGATGCCGTCAAATGGCTGCGCAGCTCCCGGATGACGATCTCGGGCAGCAAGACCTTGATCGGACCGCCTACAAACTGAGATAATTGCTCCAGAAGGCCGGATTCTAGCTTTGTCCCGAGGGCTTCGATCACGCTCGTATCGAGCGCGATCGCACCGAATTTCTTCGAGTCCGGGATTCGCTCAACATCGGCTTCAATTCGCGGTTCGCTCAATATTAAATTGCTCCTCTACAATGACAGCGTGTTGCCCGTCCCCTGTTGCGGGATAAGCAACCGTCGGCCCAATCCCCGGTATCCTGCGGTGGCGTCATAGCAGAGGCAGAGTGCTCAGTGTTGGGTAATCCTACCGCTCGCTGAGGCGCGAAGGAACGGAGGCCTTGTCCAAGACAGTCCGGCTGCTGGCGGCACATCCACGTCAATCGCGACCAACAATATGGACGGCAGCTTGCGAATCTTTGCTGCGCTTGGGAAGGTCGGCTTCCGAGCGTGACGAGCGCACCGATGATGCGGAGCCCAGACGAGAAAGCTGAATCAATGTGACAGTTTGGAACGCACACCTTGTAATGCTGTGGCGCTGCTTAGGACCTGACTTTTCGCCTTGACCGCAGCAATGCATGTATTGCTAGTTTGATCTCTAGCATAAGCTGTGGGAGGCGACGTTGAGTGAACCTGGCGATTGGGTAGATATGCGCGTTGCCGAGGCTATAAAGGCGGCGACCACAAGCGACCATGTATTCCCAGGCGCGGTTGCTGCGGAATTCCGCAAGCTCCTTGCAGGAGCTCTGCAGGAAGCAAGGAAGCCTGCTGAGCTGGATGAGATAGCCACTTTGCTTATCTCTGCAAACCGGGGCGGCAGATGAGGCTGCGCTCCATCAGCCTCCAATGGTTTCGGGGAGCAGCAGAGAGTGCAACGCTCGAACTCGGCGGGCGCTCTGCGGCGATCTACGGGACCAATGGCGCGGGCAAGAGTTCTTTCGTGGACGGCGTTGAGGTCACGCTCGGCGGCGGGAAAGTCGGCCATCTCAGCCACGAGTATTCCGGCCGAAACCAAGAGAAAGGTCTGCTGAACACGGCACGCCCAGCGGGGCAGCAAACAGCTGTAACGATCACCCTGACGGACGGATCGTCTGAGACGCTTACATGGCAGGCTGGCGCTCCGACCCGGACGAAGCAAGGCGCGACGGCGATTGAGCATTGGGACTACCGCCGGACCGCACTCCGGCAGGAGGAGCTGTCGGGGTTCATCCGGGCCACGAAGGGCGACAAGTACGGTGCCGTATTGCCTCTGCTCGGGCTGTCCCATCTGGAGACGACGGCTGAGAACCTCCACAAGCTCGTGAAGGCAATCGAACGAAAGGGCGACTTGCCTGCCCTCCGTGCCAAGCTGGACCGCGCGGCCGACCGCCGGAGGGAGGTTTTTGGTGAGCAGACGAACGACCAGCTTCTTGCTCGCTTGGAGCAGCTTCGCCTCATCTACGCAACCACGCAGGCTGTGGAGTCTCGAACGAAAACCGTGGCCGATGTGCTGGCGGCCATCGACGACCAGATCGCGTCCCTCAGTGCCGACCAACGACGGGCAGCAGCGGTCGGCGAAATTGGTGGGAGCGACCTTGCGGCTCGCCTAGCGAAGGTCTCGGAGGCCGCGTCACGAATTGCTGAAGTGGCCGAACCTCTCATCAAGGAACGCCTCGAAGTTTTGAGCGCCGCAAATGGTTTCGCTTCAGCGGGCGGCGACCTCCGTGGCCCCATTGCTTGCCCGGCGTGCGGCAAAGAAATCGACGCTGACGAGTTCCGGGAGCATGTGGCCAACGAGCGAGACCGGCTGTCAGCAACACAGAAAATGTATGACGAGCATAGGGCGGCCGTCGGGGAAGTATGCGACGAGGTCGCCCGCCTACGGACAGTTTTCGGGAGGGAGGATTTGGCCGGTTGGCGGGCTGGCCTATCAGCCGACCTTGCTGAGCATGCCGCCTACCTCGCTGCGCTCGCACCTGCCGACCTGAGAAACGGGTGCGGTTCGGAAGATATTGCGGAGCTTCAGGCAAGGGTTCTGCCGCTTGTCGCGCGTGCGGCCAAGGACGGTAAGGCCTCTCCCCCACAGGTTCAGACTTTGGTGGATCATCAGGCGGAGGGCAGGACTCTCCAAGAGTCCCTGAAGGCTGGTCCACTGCGGGCGGGACTGAACCGAGCCGGCGCCCTGATCAGACTCGTCAAGGAGCTAGAGGCTGGGGTTAGGGAGGAAATTGCGGAGCGGGCGCGCACGACCTTTGAAAGCATTTCCGGTGACGTGCAGCGGTATTGGAAGGTCCTCCAGCCCAAAGACGTGATCACGGACGTGCGGCTCGTGGTACCTGAGGATAATGACAAAGCCGTGGAAGTCGCTCTCCGCTTTCACGGGAAAGCTCAAGATAGCCCGCGCCTTACCCTTTCGGAAGGTCAGCGCAACGCTCTCGGACTCTGCATCTTTCTGGCAATGGCGCACAAGGCTGCGGACAAGGACTGTCCCATCATCCTCGACGATGTGGTTATCAGTTTCGACCGCGAACATCGCTCAAGGGTTGCGGCTTTGCTGCGGCAGGAATTTGCGGACCGGCAGGTCGTCCTGCTGACCCATGACCGAGAATGGTTTTTCGAACTGCAGCGCACCCTGCCTCGTACACACTGGGGGTTCCAGCGGCTTCTACCGTTCACCACGCCGATCTCCGGGATCAACTTCGCAGACCACGGCGTAGACATCACGGCGGCGAAGGCGCGGGCGAAGACGGAGCCTGAAGAAGCCTTAGGAAACGTCCGCAGATTGATGGATGTGGCGCTTAGTGAGGTGGCGGAGAGGATCGGTCTAGCCGTCCCGCACATGCGAGGCGATGGCAACGACCACCGCACCGCTGGTCAGTTTCTCGTGGCTCTGGAGCGCGCGGCCGCCAAATCCTTCCGCAAGAAAGCTGGGGAAGCCTACGTTCCTAACGATGACGCTCTCGCTGCGATCAAGAAGACGAAGCCTGAGCTGGCAATCTGGGCAAACCGAGGGACCCATACCTTCAGCGGCAGCACGACCGAAGCGGAGGAACTGATCGACGGATGCGAGGCCGTCCTCGGAGCTTTCATGTGCGATAGTTGTGGGACCCCGGTCGGCGCCTATGACTCGACAGGAGGTAAGGTCGAATGTCGGTGCGGCAACCTGCAATGGCGGCCGGGGTAGCTCCAAACGTCGAATACCGGTGGATTCCGTTTCGAAAGAGACACGGATGTCCGCTATTGGCGTAATCGGCCATTCAGCAGCGAGACCGCGAATGGCGCCTTCGTCCCACTCCCAGTCCCCGGCAGTGCAGACGTGAGGGCCGTTCGTCCAGATCCCCCTCGGGGTTGATCAATCGCCCCCTGGCGTTTGAAAGTAGCTGCGCAGGTGGGTGCCCCATCCCATTGCGAGGGGCGCAAACTATTGCGAATCGAACCCCCGGCATGTCCGCTCCTGGGAAATCCTCGAGCACCTACTAACGGCAGAAAGTGGGCGCGTTGCGGTCTGGCCTCCGGCCCCGTCTCTCTGGTGCCGGTCACGCCGCCTGGTCGAGCTCGGTGCGTATCCGACGTGCTAATTCGCCAATCCCGAATGGCTTGCGAAGGATCCGCTTTTCGTCGAGCTCATCCTGATCCCGCTCAAAACCGGTCACCAGCAGGATGCGAGTTGCTGGATAGACGGCTGCAACTCGCTTGGCCAGGTCGCGGCCGTTCATTCCGGGCATTACAATGTCGGACAGCAGGAGCTTCACCCCCGGCTGCGTTTCCAGAATGTTGAGTGCTTCCTCGGCGCTCGCTGCATGGCGTACCGTATAGCCAAGACTGCGAAGCGCCTCGACGTTTGTCTCGCGGACCTGATCTTCGTCCTCAACGATCAGAATGATCTCCTCGGGCCGGCCGGTTGGGGCCATCTGATCCTGGCGGAGGAGATGCGTCTGACGGTGCTCCTCAGCGCTAACGACCCGGCGTGGCAAAAGAATCGTCACTGTGGTGCCTTCGCCAAGGGCCGATGAGATCGTCGCGTTCCCTCCCGACTGAAGGGCGAACCCATGGATTTGCGACAACCCAAGACCAGTTCCCCGTCCGACTTCCTTGGTTGTGAAGAAGGGCTCGAAAGCCCGTGCGGCGACCCGCGCATCCATGCCCACGCCAGTGTCCGAGACTTGGATCGCTATCTGCTCGCCGTCGGCCCCGATGCGGTTCGCGGTCGTGATGGTCAGCGTCCCGCCAGCCGGCATCGCGTCGCGTGCGTTCACGGCCAGGTTGATGATCGCATTCTCGAGTTGCCCGGGATCGACGAAGGTGGCCCAAAGATCATCCGCCAGCACCGTTTGAATTCGTATGTCGCCAGAGAGGGTTTGGCTCAGAAGGGCGCCCATCGTCTCGATCAGGGCGTTCACGTCCACGACTGCTGGGGCTAGCGGCTGGCGGCGAGAGAAAGCGAGTAGCCTCCGGGTCAGATCGGCAGCACGCCTTGCGCCGTCCATGGCGTTATCCATGTGACGTACGATGTCCGTGTTGCCCTTCGCCAGTTTCCGCTGGGCAAGATCAAGGCTGCCGATGACGATAGCCAGCATATTGTTGAAGTCGTGTGCAATGCCGCCGGTGAGCTTACCCACCGCCTCGAGCCGCTCGGCCTGCTGGGCGCGGAGATCTGAGGCTCGACTGGTGGCTATAAGCCGCATGATCACGAAGATCAGGAGACCGGCGAGCGTTAGGCTGGCCGCCGTCGCCAGCAGCGATGCCAAGTGCGATCCGAACTGTGATCGATCCAGCGACGCCGAAGGGACCGCCACGTGTACCGACCATCCGCTGTCTGGGAGCGTGGTGAACCCCGTCCATGTGGATAGCTTCTCCCACGTGATGCTCCGATAGAAGCCGGACCGACCACGCGCGATGGCATTGCGAACGTAGCTGGTGGCAGGCGTTCCAAGGCGAGTCGGCCAAGCTTTGCTGCGGGCGATGAAGCGGCCTTGCGGGTCAACCACCGCGCTAACGCCATCAGAGCTAGCCGAGGCCATAAGGATGCGCTGCACAAGCGAGGGATCCAAGGTGACCACCATGAGGTACCGTGGCTTCCCGTCCATGCCTATAGGCATGCTGGCTCTGATCACGGGCACGCCTTGTGCGTCTCGCACGATCCCGCTGAACACAGGCCGTCGCGTTCGGCGGGCGATCGCGCGCGCCGCGTCGACATCGACGATCCGTGATAGTGGTGCGGAGGTGCTCAGATCGAAAACGGTCGCGCCTCTAGCGAGGTCAATCAGCGAGACGTTTCGCCAGTCCACATCTAGCCGCGCAATTTCGCGCGAACGCGCCTGTGCCTCCTTCCAGTTTTGCTCCCGGATGGAACGGATGGTGCCAAGGATTCGCATCTCCTGCGCAACCAGCGTAAGCCTGTCGTCGACGTCGTCGGCTACGTTGCGGGCCCGTGCCAGGGTGGCGTCTTCTGCCGCATGGCGGTTTTCGCGATAGGTGACGCTGGCATTGACCAGAATGTAGATCGAGAGCGGAAGCAGCAGGGCTGCAGCCAGGCCCAGCAGCATGCGCCAGCGCGACCAATGCGGGCGTTTAGATCTGCTCACCACCATCGGGCTATATCCTAGCATCAGCTATGCTGCGGGCCTATCCCTCGCAGCGGACCGCCCGGGGCCACACAGACGAATTTCAACGTGGAGCTTGACCGAGATCGCACATTGGCTGAAGCCCTGAGGCCGCTCGGCGACCGCCGGGCCAGAACTAATTGCGAACCGCATTCCGCGATGTCCGCTCCTGGGGAGCACGCGAGCACCTCCTAACGGCGGGAAGTGGGCGTGCGCCGGCAGCGAAATGGCGGCCCATTAAACGGAACTGGGCCGCCTTGCGCTCAAATCTCCGTCCGCTCGGCAAGCAGCAGCGCGTCCTCCACATCGACGCCGAGGTATCGGACAGTGTTTTCAATCTTAGAGTGACCCAGCAGGATCTGGATCGCACGCAAATTTCCTGTTGCCCGATAGATCATCGCGGCCTTGGTGCGGCGCAGAGAGTGCGTGCCGTACTCCGCGCTTGGTAGACCCACGGCATCTATCCACTCGTGCAGGAGGCGTGCGTATTGCCTCACGCTTAGGTGCTCAGCCGGGTTCGCCCGACTTGGGAATGCAAAATCCTGGATTGATCCGCCCCGGCACTCTAGCCAAGCCAGCAGGCTTCCCCGCACATCCGAGGTCAGTTCAAACTGCACTGGCCTGCCTGTCTTCTGCTGCACGACAATCGAGCGGGTTCTGACATTTACGCCCGAGACTAGATCGCCGATCTTGACCTTGACAAGGTCACAGCCACGTAGCTTGCTATCGATCGCCAAATCGAAAAGTGCCCTATCGCGGACGCGACCTTCTCGATCTAGAAAAAAGCGTATTGCCCAAATCTGCTTCTGCGTCAGCGGTCTTTTTATACCTACCGACCTTCCAGCGTTCCATGCGGGCCGCGACTGTAGAGCTGGATCGTACTGCGAATGTGACATTGCTCCTCTCCATGGCCAACTGTGACCAGGACAAGAACGCGTCTAAGTGCCGTCCACCCCCGTCACACGTCGACTGATCGTGTGTAGCGCTCGCAGCACCCTAGCGCCCCAGCCCCTATCCCAGCGGCAGCTCGCGCCCCATCTTTCGATCGCAGTCCGCTGCGATTGAGCACCAGCGGATTGCGTCTGCTTTCAGGGAGGTCGATTAGCCTCCTAAATGTCTTAAAATGGGCGCGCTGCTGCCTAGTGCCGCTGCCCATTCCGCCCGCGGCTGTTCGCG